>CAYXXE010000097.1:0-9325 GCA_964468985.1 uncultured Gaiellales bacterium
CCCATCGAGCCGCCCATCTCGGCGATGTCCTCGCCCATGATGAAGACGCTGTCGTCCTCGCGCATGACCGTTGCGATCGCGTCGCGGACTGCTTCTCTGTAGGTCAGCTCGGGCATGCGCGGCCGGTCAGGCGTAGACGTTCTTGAGGGCGTCTTCGGGCTGCGGGTCGGTGCCGTTCTGGGCGAAGAGCAACGCGGCCTCGACGACGCCCTGCACCTCGCGGTCGAGCTCCTCGAACTCGGCGTCGTCGACCTCGAGGCGGGCGCGGAGCCGCTCGATCGGGTCGTTGCCGGCGGCGAGCGCGCGGTCCTCCTTCGTCCGGTAGACCTGCGGGTCGCCGATGAAATGACCGTGCATGCGGACCGTCTCGACGTCGAGGAACACGGGGCCGGCGCCGGAGCGCGCGTAGTCGAGCGCCTCCTTCGCCGCGTCGTACACGGCTTCGACGTCCTGCCCGTCGACCTTGATCGCCCGCATGTCGAACGCGAGCGCGCGCTTGCTCATGTCGTCCCAGACGGGCGAGTGCTGCCAGCCCGGCGTCGACTCGGCCCAGTGGTTGTTCTGGCAGACGAAGACGGTCTTGGTCTGCCACAGCTGCGCCAGGTTGAGCGACTCGTGGAACGTCCCGATGTTGGTGGCGCCGTCGCCGAAGAACGCGACGGCGACCCGCGGCTCGTCGCGCAGCTTGAACGCGAGCCCCGCGCCGGTCATCGCGGGCAGGCCGCCGCCGATGACGGCGTTCGCCCCGAGATTTCCCCGCTCGACGTCGTAGAGGTGCATCGAGCCGCCGTAGCCGTGCGAACAGCCTTCGATCTTCCCGTAGAGCTCCGCCATCACCGCGTCGGGATGCGTTCCCCGCGCGAGCGTGTGGCCGTGCGCGCGATGGGTGGAGGCGAACACGTCGCCTTCGGCCATGGCCTGGCAGACGCCGACATCGGCGGCCTCCTCGCCGATCGCGACATGCAGGAACCCCGGCAGGTCACCGGCCCGGAACCGCTCTTCGACCCGCTCCTCGAAGCGGCGGATGAGCAGCATCTCGCGCAGGAACTCCCGGAGCGTCTCGTCGTTCAGCGCCCGTTTCTTCTCGACCTTCGCCACGGCCAGCGCAGTGTACGTTTCTGGGCATGAGTCTTGTCGGCTGGTGGCGCGAATTCGAGGCGGAGCTACCCGCGGGCTGGGCCCGGGCCGAGCTGAGGCTCCAGGTCGGCAGCGTCGAGACCTGCGAGCGGGCCGCTGCGCTGCTCGCACCCGCCCAGCCGTTCCGCATCGACCCGAAGACGCTCCGTTTCGCCGCCGCGACCGACGGCACCGCGCCGGGGCCGGAGGCGGTCGCGCGGCTGCTCGAGCGCCTCGACGGCGAGCGCATCCGCGGCACGATCGAGCTCGTCGGCCGGAGCGTCTCGGCGCCGGCACCCGACGTGGAGCGCGCGACGCTCGCCGCCGGCTGGGACGCCGCGCTCGCCGGCCTCCCGCCGGACTGGAGCGACCTCTACGGCGAGCTCGAGCTGACGTCGACCGACTTCGTCGCGCCCGCGTCGATGCTCTGCGTGCCGATCAACCTGCGGCGCGAGGGCACGAGCACCGCGCTGCGCTTCCGCTGCGCGCGCACGTTCGGCTACGGCGCCGCGCCGGGGATGGTGCGGCGCTGCCTGGAGCGCTGCGACGAGGCGGGCTTCACGGGAACGGTGACCGTGCTGCGCGTCCTGTCCGACTCGAAGCCGGTCGGGACGCAGGGCCCCGTCTGGCTCGCCGCCGGCAGGAACTTCTAACCGCGCGGTGGACGCGCTCGCGCTGGCGGAGGCCGTGCGCGCAGGCGAGGTCGGAGCGCGCGAGCTGGTCGAGCGATCGCTCGCCGCGATCGAGCACCGCGATCCCGAGCTGAACGCCTTCGTCACGGTCTGCGCCGACGAGGCGCTCGCCGCCGCGGACGGGCCGCTGCCGGCCGGCCCGTTCACCGGCGTGCCGATCGCGATCAAGGACCTCACCGAGACCGCAGGCATCCGCACGACCTTCTCGTCGCGGGCGTTCGCCGACTACGTGCCGCTGCACGACACCGCCGCAGTGCGCCGTCTCCGCGACGCCGGGTTCGTGATCGTCGGCAAGACGAACACGCCCGAGTTCGGCGTCACCTGCGTCACCGAGTCGGAGCTGAACGGCAACTGCCGCAACCCGTGGGACACGAGCCGGACGCCCGGCGGGTCGTCGGGAGGTGCCGCCGCCGCGGTCGCCGCCGGGATGGTGCCGGTAGCGCACGGCTCGGACGGCGGCGGCTCGATCCGGATCCCCGCCGCCTGCTGCGGCCTCGTCGGCCTCAAGCCGGCCCGCGGGCGCATCTCGGCCGCCCCGTACGGTGACGGGCTCGCCGGGCTCGCGACGGACGGTGCCCTCACTGTCAGCGTCCGGGACACCGCCGCTCTGCTCGACGTGCTGTCCGGCTACGAGCCCGGCGACCCCAGCTGGGCCGCGCCGCCGGCACGACCGTTCGCCGACGAGGTCGGGGCCGACCCCGGGCGCCTGCGAATCGCGCTCGCGCCGACACCGCCCGTGCCGGTGGCGGTCGACGAGCCCTGCCTGGCTGCCGCCCGCAGCGCGGCGGAGCTCCTCACGGACCTCGGCCACGAGGTGGTCGAGGCGACCCCTCCCTGGCAGGGCGACGACCTGCTCGGGCTCTTCACGGTCCCGTGGGCGGTCGGGCCGAAGCTCTACCCCGTCTCCGACCCGGCCCTCCTCACCCCTCTCAACCGGGCGCTCGCCCGGATCGCGGAGACGACGCCGAGCCACGAGTACGTCCTGGCGATCGGACGGCTCCAGGCACTCGCGCGCCGGGTGGTCGCGTGGAGCCTCGACTACGACGCCGTCCTCACGCCGGCGCTCGCCAAGCTCCCCGTGCCGGTCGGCTGGGTGCTCGAGCCCGACGAGCCCATGGAGCAGTTCCAGCGCGGCGCCGAGTTCACACCGTTCACCCCGCTCGTGAATGTCACCGGCCAGCCGGCGATCGCGGTGCCGTTCGACGTCGCCGACGGCCTGCCGGTGGCGATCCAGCTCATCGGCCGCCCGGCGGACGAGGCGACCCTGCTCCGGCTCGCCTCGCAGCTCGAGCTCGCGCGCCCGTGGGTGGGGCGGCTACCGCACCGCTTCGGCGAGCTCTGACGCGAGCCGGTCGGCGCCCGCCGCGTCGGCCGAGACGACGAGGCAGGTGTCGTCGCCGGCCAGCGTGCCGACCACGAGCGGATGATCGAGCCGGTCGAGTGCCCGGGCGATCGCCGGGGCCGACCCGATCTCGCAGCGCACGACGACGATGTTCTGGGCGGCGACGGCGCTGCGCCCGAACTGCGCGAGCAGCGCCAGCAGGCCGTCCCGCGGATCGGGACGGCCGACCCGGCCCGGCAGGACGAAGCGTGCCCGGCCGAGCGAGTCGAGCACCTTCACCATGCCGAGCTCGCGGACGTCCCGCGAGACGGTGGCCTGGGTCACCCGGCAGCCGGCGCTCGCAAGCGCGTCGATCAGCTCGAGCTGCGTGCCGATCCGCTTGCGCTCGACGAGGCTCGCGACGAGCCGCTGCCGGTCGGCCTTCTGCATCTCAGACGGTCAAGCGCGCAGCTCGGCCCCGAAGTCGGCCGCGAGCCGGCCGACGATCGCGCCGCGAAGGCGCGCGGCGTCGTCGTCGGTGAGTGTGCGCTCGGCCGACTGGAACGCAACGGCGAACGCCAGCGACTTGCGCCCGGCCGGGATCGGGTCGCCGCGGTAGTCGCTCAGGAAGCGGACGTCGCGCAGGTCGTCACCTGCCGCGTCGCGCATCGCGGCGGCCAGGTCGCCGGCCGCGACGGTGTCGGCGACGACGAAGGCGAGATCCTGCCGGAGCGGCGGGAAGGTGATGACGTCCCGGTACAGGAGCCGCTCGGGAACCTGGGCGAACAGGTCGACGAGGTCGAGCTCGAACGACGTCCACGCGCCGCCGAGCGTCGCCGCCGGGTGCTGGGCGACCCAGCCGCCCGCGACGGTTGCACCGACGGGCGAGCCGGGCAGCACGGCGGCGCGCTCGAAGCGGGGCTCGATCTTCAGCGCCTCGAACACCGCCTCGACGGCGCCCTTGCCGTCTGCGAATGCGCCCTCGACGATGCCGCCGAGGCGCCAGCGCTCGCGCGGGACGCTCGTCCCGGCGACCGGCAGGTAGACGTGCGCGACCTCGAAGAGCTTCACGTCGTCGTTGCCCAGATCGCTGTTGTGGCGGGCCGCGCCGACAAGCCCACCGGTGAGCGTCGTCCGCAGGAACCGCTGGTCGGCCGAGAGGGGGACCGGGAGCTCGAGCGCAGCGGGGTCCGGGTCGCTCGGCTGGAGCGAGTACGTGTACGCCTCGTAGAAGCCGGCGCCGACCAGGACATCCTCGACGAGCCTGCGGAGCCGCTGGAAGTGCGTCAGGCGGCCGAACATCGCGCGGCGGGCCGGAAGCGTCGCGGGCACCGCCTCGAGGTGGAAGCGGACGACCTCCTCGACGATGTCGATCTCGCGCCGGACGTCGCGCGCACGCCAGGTGGGGACGGTCACCGCCCAGCCGGCGGCGTCCGCGGCAGGCTCGCCGATCGCGAACCCCAGCCGCTCGAGCCGTTCGCGCTGCGGCCCTTCCGCGAGCTCGAGGCCGGCCACCTCGGTCGCCCGGACGGGCCGGTAGTCGATCACGCGCGGCGCCGGCAGCCCTGCCGTCACCGTGCCGCCGCCGACCCAGCGGCCACCGGCGAGCGCGACGAGCAGCTCCGACGCGTAGCGCACGGCGGGCTCGGCGAGGTGCGGGTCGACGCCCTTCTCCCACCGCGTCTGGCTCTCGGTGCGCATGTGGTGGCGCTCGCCGCTGCGCAGGACCGTGAGCGGGTCGAAGTTGGCCGCCTCGAGCAGCACCGCCGTCGTCGCCGCCGAGACCTCGGTGTCCTGGCCGCCCATCACGCCGCCGATCGCGATCGGGCGGTCGGCGTCGGCGATGACGAGATCCTCGGGGTCGAGCGCGCGCTCGGTGCCGTCGAGCGTGGCGACCCGCTCGCCCGGGCGCGCCCGGCGCACGACGATCCGGCCGCCGGCGAGCGCCTGGTGGTCGAAGGCGTGGAGCGGGCTGCCGAGCGCCAGCATCACGTAGTTCGTGACGTCGACGACGTTCGAGATGGGCCGCATGCCGGCCTGCAGCAGGCGGGCCTTGAGCCAGGCCGGCGAGTCGCCGACCCGGACCTCGCGGAAGAGCCGGCCGAGGTAGACCGGGCAGCGGTCGGGGTCTTCGACACGGATGTCGACGGTCTCGTCGCCGTGCCTCTCGGGGTCGACTCCGGGCGGCGGCGCGAGCCGCGCGCCGGTGAGGGCGGACACCTCGCGGGCGATGCCGTAGACCGAGGTCAGGTCGGGCCGGTTGTAGCCCGTCTCGATCTCGAGCACGTCGTCCCCCAGCGGCAGGACGTCGCCGAGCGGCGTGCCCGGAGCCAGCGAGCCGTCGAGCAGCATGATCCCGCCGTGGTCGACGCCGAGCTCGAGCTCGCGCTCGGACAGGATCATCCCGTCCGAGACCTCGCCGCGCAGCTTGCGCCGCTCGATCGCGAAATCGCCGGGCATGACGGCGCCCGGCAGCACGACGGCCACCGTCGCGCCGGCGCCGAAGTTCCAGGCGCCACAGACGATCTGCCGTGGCTCGGCCTCGCCGACGTCGACCTTCGTCAGCTGCAGCTTGTCGGCGTTCGGGTGCTTGCCCGCCTCGAGGACACGGCCGACGCGGAAGAAGTCGGCGTTGCCCGGCACGTCCGGGACGCCGCGCCGCACGATCCGGTCGACCTCGCAGCTCGTGAGCACCAGCTGTCGCGCCAGCTCGGCAAGCGGCCCATCGAGCTCGACGTACTCGCGCAGCCAGCTGACGGGTACCTTCAAAATTGCCCCAGAACGCGCAGGTCGTTCTCCCAGAACGCGCGCAGGTCGGGCAGGCCGTGCCGGAGCATCGCGATCCGCTCGATGCCGAGGCCGAACGCGAAGCCCGACCATTCGGCCGGGTCGAGGCCGACGTTGCGGAAGACGTCGGGGTCGACGCAGCCCGCGCCGCCCATCTCGATCCAGCCGGAGTGCTTGCAGGTGCCGCACCCTGCGCCGCCGCAGATGAAGCACGTGATGTCGAACTCCACGGACGGCTCGGTGAACGGGAAGAAGCTGGTGCGCATCCGCACCTCGCGCTCCTGCCCGAACAGCTCCCGCACGAGGTACTGCACCGTGCCGCGGAGGTCGGCGAGGGTGATGTGCCGGTCGACCGCGAGCGCCTCGACCTGCAGGAACGTCGGCGAATGGGTCGCGTCGGGCGTGTCGCGCCGGTAGCAGCGGCCCGGTGAGATCATGTAGATCGGCGGTGGCGACGCCTGCAGGGCGCGGATCTGGTCGGGCGAGGTGTGTGTCCGGAGCACGGTGTCGGCGTCGAGGTAGAAGGTGTCGTTCTGCGAGCGGGACGGGTGGCCGGGGTCGCTCGTCAGGGCGTCGAAGTTCTCCCAGACCGTCGCCACCTCGTCGCCGTCCCACACCGAGTAGCCGAGCCCGAGGAAGACGTCCTCGATCTCGCGCCGCGTCTGCGTGAGGAGATGCAGGCGGCCGCGCGCCACCGGCGTTCCCGGCACGGTCACGTCGAACGCGTCGTCGGCGAACGCTGCCTCGAGCTGCTCGCGCTCGAGCTCGCCGCGTCGGGCCTCGAGCGCCGCCTCGAGCCGCCCGCGAATGCCGTTCAGGAGGATCCCCGACTCGCGGTCGCGCACCCCTCGGAGCGCCTGGGCGAGCTCGGACTTGCGGCCGAGATACCGGACGCGCGCGTCGTCGAGCGCGTCGAGCGTCGCCGCGGCGGCGACAGCCGCCGTCGCGTCGTGCTCTCGCTCCTCCCAGTTCACGGGCTCGTCCACCATGACGCCGAGACTATCCGAGTGCGCTCCGTCCTTCGCGGCGACACGCGACCCGCTACAACGGTGTGCGTGTCGGCCTACGACGCCATCGCCAGCCTCTACGACCCGTGGTCGCGCTCGGTGGTCGAGGACGTCTCCTTCTACGTCGACGAGGCGGTCCTCTCCGGCGGCCCGGTCGTCGAGCTCGGCGTCGGCACCGGCCGGATCGCGATCCCCACCGCCCTCACGGGCGTCCGTGTGATCGGCATCGACACCTCCCCGGCGATGCTCGCCGTGGCGGCCGAGCGGACGGCGCTCGCCGGCGTCGAGGACCTCGTCGACCTGCGCCACGGCGACCTGCGCGACCCTCCGGTCGACGAGCGGGTGCCGCTCGTCACGATCCCGTTCCGCTCGCTGCTCCACATGGAGACCGACGCCGACCGCCGGGCCGCTCTGGCCGCGGTCCGGCGGCTGCTCGCCCCCGGCGGCCGGCTGGTCTTCGACGTCTTCACCCCGGGCCGCGACGACATCGCGGAGACGCACGGCCGGTGGCTCGAGCGGGAGCCGGGCATCTGGGAGCGCGCCGACTGGGACGAGGCGGGCCGCACGCTGGTCCTGCGCGTCCGGGGCCACGGGGCCGAGTCGGAGATGAGCCTCGCGTGGCTGTCGGTCGCCGAGTGGCGCGAGCTGCTCGCCGCCGAGGGCTTCGTCCTGGAGGCGCTCTACGGGTGGTTCGACCGCTCGCCGTGGGACGGCGGCGACGACTCGATCTGGATCTGCTCTCCGCGCGCCGCCTCGTAGAGCGCGATCGCGCCGGCCACCGCGACGTTCAGCGACTCGACGCCCTCGATCGGGATCCGCGCGTCGACGTCCCGCTCGACCTCGGCCGGCAGGCCGGCGCGCTCGGCGCCGAGCAGAAACGTCAGCGGGCCGCGCAGGTCGAGAGCGGCGAGCGGCGTGCCGCCGTGGGCGGTGAGAGCGATGCGCGTCCCCGCCGGCTCGAACGGGCCGATCGGGACGCGCCAGATCGACCCTGCGCTCGCGCGGAGCGCCTTCGGGCCGGTCGGGTCGGCGCAGCCGTCGGAGAGCAGCACCGCGGCGCCGAACGCATCGGCCGTGCGGACGAGCGTGCCGACGTTGCCCGGGTCGGAGACGTGCCACAGCGCGAGCGAGACCCGCCTCGGCCCCGGGGCCGGCAGGTCGGCGCGGCGGTAGATCGCGATCGCCCGCGGCGGGTGGCCGGCGGTCGAGACCTCGGCCAGGAGACGCGGCGCGACGTCCACGCCGGCGCGCAGCAGGTCGACCGGCTCGGCCGTGGCAGCCTCGATCAGATCCTCGCCCTCGACGAAGAACAGCCCCAGCTTGTCGCGCCAGCGCCGCTCGTGCAGCTTGCGGATCAGCTTCAGCCGCTCGTTGTCGCGCGAGACGATCACCCACTCCACTCCAGCCACTCGCCGTGGAAGTCGAAGACCGCGAGCCGCTCGTTCGAGCCTGCTGGGCGCCGCTCGACCTCGAGCGAGTAGCCGCTGTCGGCGGCACCGTTCGCGGTGCCGAGATAGGACAGCGGCTCGTGGCGGGCCGCTTCCCGCAGAGCCTCGCCGACGCGTCCGAGCTGCTCGGCCGTCAGGTACATCGTCGAGGCGGTCTGGAAGACGACCAGGTGCGAGCCGGGAACACGGTCGGCGAGGAGGCGCGCGAGCCCGTCGGCGTAGTCGCCGCGGATCAGCTCGGGCGGCTCGGCGCGGAGAATGGCGATCGCGCGGCGCAGCCGCTCGAGCCGCTCGGTCTGGTCGGCCCAGACGAACGACTCGAGCACACGCGCGCCGTGCCCGGTCGTCACGTCGACCGGGCTCAGGTCGATGCCACGGCGGCGGACGACCCGCACCTCCCGCTGGAGCAGCTCGGCCGGCGGCGGAACGCGATCGTCCCCCGACAGGGTCAGGGCCGAAACGCCCCAGGAGCCGGTGCGGTAGCGGTAGGCGTAACGGTCCCAGAGGAGGTTGAGGCCGGCGCTCGGCCCGAGCTCGACCAGGTCGAAGGGGCGTCCGTCGTGCAGCGAGAGGAACGCGGGCAGCAGAGCCCAGGCGCGTTGTACCTCGTTCGTCTGCACCTGCTGCTCGGCGGCGTGCCGCGCGAGGAAGTCGCCGTGCTCGTCGAGCGCCCCGTCCACGTCGTCCCAGGCGGCGCGGCCCGCCAGGACGAGGTAGTGGAGCCCGCCGAGCAGGCGCAAGGGCAGGTCCCAGCGCAGGTCGGGGGCGATCCGGTCCACACGCCCGTCGCCGGCGAGCCGGCGGCAGAGCGCTGCGTAGAGCGGTGAGCGGCCGTCGCAGAACGACGCCTGGCGCAGGAAGATCTCCTCGCGCCGGGCGCGCACCCGCCGGTCAGGCCGCGAGCGCGGCCTTGGCCTGCTCGGCGATCTCGGCGAACTTCGCGGGATCGCTGAC
>CAYXXE010000098.1:0-9315 GCA_964468985.1 uncultured Gaiellales bacterium
CGCAGCTCCTCGAGCGGGTCGATGCGGACGTTCGAGTCGGAGCCGATGCAGAGCGCGATCCCGCGGTGGTCGACCCGCGCCACCGGCAGGAACCCGTCGCCGAGGTTCGCCTCGGTGGTCGGGCAGACGCAGATGCGCGCCCCCGCGGCCGCCAGCAGGTCGAGCTCGCCGCCGTCCGCGTGCGTCGCGTGGATCACCGTGGTGCGCGGGGTGAGGCAGCCGGAGCGGTCGAGCAGCTCGATCGGCCGGAGGCCGTGCTCGGCGAGGCACTCATCGATCTCGCGGGCCTGCTCGTCGGCGTGGACGTGCAGCGGCAGGCCGTGCTCGTCGGCGTAGCGGCCGAGCTCCACCAGCGCGGGCGCCGGGCAGGCACGGACGGAGTGGGGGGCGACCGCGACGGCGATCCCGGCGTCGCGCAACGTCTCGAGCTCGCGCAGGTAGGCGGCGACCGATTCCTGGCGGAAGCGCGGCACCCCGCCCCGGAGGTAGCAGGCATAGACGCACACGAACGCGATCCCGGCCTCGGCGGCGGCCTCGGCCGCGAGGCGCGCCTCGTCGAGGCCGAGGTAGTGGAACTCGCCGACCGCCGTGTAACCGGCGCCCCTGAGCTCGCGATAGACCTCCGCGTACTCGACCCGCAGCTCCGGGCCGGTGAGCGACTCCGCGAGGGCGATCATCCAGTCGCGCCAGGCCCAGAAGTCGGCGCCGGGCGCCCGGCCGCGGAGCGCCCGCTGGAACGCGTGGCAGTGGGCGTCGACGAACCCGGGCACGGCGCGTGTCCTCGGCATCCGGCGAAGCTACCACCGCTCGCGCATATCCTCTGCCGGAGGATGTCGGCCCCAACCGTCCGAGCGTCGCTGGCACGCCTGCCGAACGCCCTCACGATCGCGCGGCTGGTGCTGATTCCGGTGTACGTCGTCCTCATCGTCGACGCGACGCACGGGAAGTCGTGGGCGGCGGCGCTCGTGTTCGGGATCGCGGGGATCACCGACCAGGTCGACGGGTACCTCGCGCGCCGGTGGCACGTCGAGTCCGCATTCGGGAAGATCGCCGACCCGCTCGCCGACCGCCTGATGATCGACACCGCCGTGGTGCTGCTCTGGTACGCGGGGCGGCTGCCCTGGGCGGCGTTCGCGATCCCGCTGCGCGACCTCGTCGCGATGGCGGGCACGCCGATCGTGATGCGGCGCGGCTACCAGTTCCAGGTGAACCTCGCCGGCAAGGCCGCCACCTGGCTCCTCTACCTGAGCGTCGGCTGCGTGATGGTGACCGGACGCAGCACCGACTGGCCGCGCTGGCTCTTCTGGGCCGGCTTCGCGCTGGCCGTCGGCTCGCTGCTCTCCTACGTCGCGAAAGCACGGCGGGAGACGGCGGCCTGACCGGCGTTTCGGCAGGCGGGCCGGACCTGGTACCGTCAACCCTGAAGTAGAGGTTGACGGTTCCGGAGGGGTTGGCCGGAACGCGTCGAAGCTGGTGGACGCACTCGGATCACTCACCGACGAAAGGCGGCACGCGTGGAACCGCTCCCGGACTTCGGGTCACTCTCGGACGACGAGCTCAAGCGCCTGATCGGGCAGTTCGAGCAGGAAGAGCTGGAGGTCAGCTATCGCCGCCGGCTCCTGCACGGCAAGATCGACATCCTGCGGGCGGAGCTCGTCGCGCGCCTGCGGAAGTCGGGGCCGAAGAGCGTCCTCGAGCAGCTCGACGTCGAGCGCCTGACGGACATCCTCGCCGGGAAGGCCGCCCCTCCCTCGTGAGCGTCGTGTACTGCCAGGAGTGTGGTTTCCAGAACGCGGAGACCGCCAACTACTGCTCGCGCTGCGGTGCGCTGCTGACGGTGGGCGAGCCGGCGATCGAGACGACGCAGGCTCTCCCGCCCGAGGAGGCCGACGACCTCGACGATCCGTTCGCCGGGCTGCAGGGGCCGGCGCTCGTCGTCCGGACGGGCGGGGGGAGGGCGGGGGAGCTGTTCCGGCCCGACGGGGCACGCACGCGGATCGGGCGCTCGCCCGACTGCGACATCTTCCTCGACGACGTCACCGTCTCGCGCAACCATGCGGTCCTGGTCGACCGCGGCGGCACGTTCGCGGTCGAGGACGAGGGCTCGCTGAACGGCACGTTCGTCAACCGCCACCGCATCGAGACCGCCACCCTCGAGAGCGGCGACGAGGTGCAGATCGGCAAGTACCGGATGACCTTCATCGCATGACCTCGACCGCCCGCCGCACCGAGCAGCGCGAGCGCCCCCTTCGCATCGGCGAGGTCGTGCGCCGCCTGCGCGACGAGTTTCCCGACGTCTCGATCTCGAAGATCCGCTATCTCGAGGACGAGGGCCTGTTGGCTCCGCGCCGCACGCAGGGCGGCTACCGCCTGTTCAGCCAGGAGGACTTCGAGCGGCTGCAGACGATCCTGCGGCTGCAGCGCGACGAGTTCCTGCCGCTGCGCGTCATCCGCGAGGAGCTCGACGCGCCCGGGGCGAACGAGCGCAAGCGCCGCCGGCCGGTCCCGCTCGGCTCGCCGGACGGCGAGGTGACGCTCGACGAGCTGCGCGAGCGGGCCGCGATCGGCCCCGACATCGCCAAGGATCTGGAGGCCTTCGGCCTGCTCGCCCCGCACGGGAGCGGGGCGGACAAGCGCTTCCCCGAGTCCGACATCGACGTGGCCGCAACCTGCGCGCAACTCGCCCGCTACGGCATCGCGCCGCGGCATCTGCGGACGTTCCGGACCGGTGCCGACCGCGAGGCCGCCCTCCTGGGCCAACTCGTCGCGCCCGAGCTTCGAGCCCGCAGCGGCGAGCGCCGCACGCAGGCGCTCCGAGACCTGCAAGAGCTGGCTGAGCTGGCCGCAGAGCTGTCTGCTGCGCTCTTCTGGCGTGACCTGAGAGAGGTGGCAGGCCCGTGACGAGGAACCTCCGATGACGATCGACCTGCGGTCGCGGATCCGGGAGGTTCCCGACTTCCCGACCCCGGGCGTCGGCTTCAAGGACATCTCGCCGCTGCTCGCCGACGCCGAGGCGCTCCGCCAGGCGATCGCCGACCTGGGCGGCTGGGTCGCCTCGAAGCAGCCCGACCTGGTGCTCGGGCCCGAGGCGCGCGGGTTCATCCTCGGCGCGGCGATCGCGGCCGAAGCGGGGGTGGGGTTCGTGCCTGCCCGGCGACCCGGCAAGCTGCCGCCCGAGACCGTCAGCGCCAGCTACCTGCTCGAGTACGGCTCGAACTCGCTCGAGCTGCACCCCTCGCTGATCCCGTCGGGCTCACGCGTCGTGCTCCACGACGACGTGCTCGCCACGGGCGGCACGATCGAGGCGATCAAGGGCCTGGTGGAGGGGCTCGGCGCCGTCGTGATCGGCGCCTGCTTCATCGTCGACCTGACCTTCCTGGGCGGGCGCGAACGGCTCGAGCAGGACGCCGGGATCGACGTGTTCTCGCTCATCGACTACTGACCGGGCGCCTGCGGGTCGGCGTTCACCGGAACTTCACACATCCGTCCGCAGCTTCGGCCACAATCGGTCGATGTACGACACGCTGCGCAGTTCGTACACGCTCTCGTGCCCCAGGCACGGCGAGACGCGGGTGCGGCTGTCGAGCTTCCGCCGGCTGGAGCGGCTGCCCGGCCCCGAGCATCCGGCCGTCTACCGCATCGAGTTCGAGTGCGGCTGCGGCAGCGAGCATCCCGGGCTGGTCGCGCACGACGACCTCGACCTGACGCCGCTCGGGCTCCACGACGAGACGCCGTACCTCAACCTGATGACGTCCCGGGTCGAGCCCGTCGCCGGCGAGCTCGGCTCGCTGTCGGCCGCGCGGATCAAGGCGGGGGAGTGGCCGTGGACGTTCTTCTGCTGGCCGGAGGAGCGCACGCGACCGGTCTATCCGTCGTCGTTCGCGCTCCTCGCTCCCGTCGACCGGGGCGACCGGCTCGGCATCGTCGTGCGCTGCCCCGCCTGCGGCCGCGCGTCGGTGAACGTCGTGACGCCGGAGCACGTGAACGTCCCGTTCGTGAACGACCGCGAGGTGGGGGTGGTGGGGCACGTCTTCGCGGGCGACGCGCTCGCGACCATCGACGAGTTCCGGGCCGAGCTGCATTCGGCGACGTTCGACGCGCGCCGGCTCAAGCTCGGCTGACGCGCCGTGCGCGCACCTGGTCACTCCCGCCAGGGATCCTGAAACCGTCGCGCAGCGTCGATGGGAGAGCTACGCCATGAGCTACGCGATTCCGGATCACCAGAGCAGGGGCACCAGCCTGCTGCTCGCCCACTGCCGCCTGCTGGCGGCGTGGGAGCGGTCGCCCGCCGAGCGGCGCCTCGAGGACAAGCTCGGTGGCGACTTCGCACGCAGGCTCGTGCGGGCACTCGCCCGGCCGATGTAAGGCGCGGGCTAGTCCCGCGGCGGGGTCGGCTCGTCCTCGCCGTACACCCGGACGAACAGGAAGATCAGGAAGCCGGCGACGAGGCCGATCATGAACGTGAACGAGCCGTCGTAGCCGAGGAACTGACCGCCGAGCCAGATCAGGGCGCCGAAGAACGCGGCCCACAGGAACGAGACGACTCCGTGGTCGAAGGCGGGGGGGCGCAGGTGCATCGCGGCACCGATCCTAGCGACTCGGGCTGCCGGACCAAAAAAATTCACCGAGCCGGTTGCGCTTTCGTCCACCTTTCCCGTGAACCTTCGGCTTCCGCCTACGGCCCTCGCGAACGGCTTCGACCTACTTGCGCTCCGTGCTCGGTGCAAGAGCGAACCTAGAGCGTTCTCGCCGGCGGCGCAAGGGGGGCCTGCCGCGGTTTGGCGCAAATTGCGGGGAGGAGTGAGTCCGTGCAGGCTCTTTCTGTCAACTTGACATAACATACGTTATCGTGCATTCTCGGAGTGACCGGGTTTCCGGGCGCTCGCGAGAGTCGCTCGCGAGCAGACTCGCTCGCGAGCAGACTAGAGTCGGGCAGCCAGGATGACGGGCAGCGGCTATCTCGACCTGGTTGCCCTGCGCAGCGCTCGCAGGCTGCTGACGGCGCTGGTCGTCGCGTGGACGTCGTTCGGCATGGTCGGCCTGGCGCTGTTCCTGACCGCGCACCGTGCGACCGGATCGACGCGAACCGCCGGTTTCGTCGTCGCGGCCTTCTCCGTCGGCTCGGCGGTCTGCTCGCCGCTCCGCGGCCGCCTGATCGACCGCCGGGGCGCCCGGCCGTGGCTGCCGCTGCTGGCGGTCGCCTACGGGGTCTCGCTCGCGGCAGTCCTTGCAGCGGGTCGCACGGGCTCGCCGGGGCCTGTTGCCGCCGTCTTCGCCCTGACGGCCGGCGCCACGGCGCCGCCGGTCGTCGCGACCACGCGGGGGCTCTGGTCGACCGCCGTCGAGCCGGGCCTGCGCCGCCGGGCGTACGCGCTCACCTCGCTGATCGGCGACGCCGGGCTCGTGATCGCGCCCGCGGCGGGTGGCCTGCTGTTCGTCGCCCTACCCTGGGCACCCCTCGCGGTCTGCGCGATCGCGGCGCCCGTGGCCGCGCTGATCGTCGCTCTGATCGTCGTGCAGCGCGACTCCGGAGCTGCCCTGCCGACCGTCGGCCAGCGGGCGGCCGGCGGGCCTGCGAGCCGGCAGCTGCGCGTCCTGCTCACAGTCAGCGTCGCGCTCGGCGCTGCACTCGGCCTCGTCGAGGTGACGGTGCCCGCGGCGGCGGCACGCTGGCACGTCACCGGGGACTCGGGGCTCCTGCTCGGCGCCTTCGCGCTCGGCAGCGTCGCCGGTGGCCTGTGGTTCGGGCGCCGCTCTTGGCGCCGGCCGGCGCTCGAGCGCTACCTGTGGGCGGTCCTCGCCCTCGCCCTGCTGCTCGCTCCTGCGACGGTCGCGACGCGCCCGGCCGAGCTGGCGCCGCTGCTCGTCGTCGCGGGCCTGGCGTTCGGCCCGGCCACGATCTCGCTCTTCGAGGCGCTGGACGCCGTCGCGCCCGCGGGCTCCGCGGCCGCGCTCACGTGGGTGACGAGCGCCGAGGCGGCCGGAGCGGCCGCCGGAGCCGCCCTCGCCGGAGTCGTCGCGACCGGTGTCGGCACCTGGGCGCCCTATCCGGTGGCGGCGGCCCTGCTCGCCGCGGCCGCGGCCGCGGGTCTGCGCGTGGGTCAGTTGCCGCCGAGGTAGTGCCGCAGACCAGGCGCGACCGTACGCAGCTCGCGCAACGCCCGTGTCTCGAGCTGCCGCACGCGCTCGCGGGTGATCCCGAGATCGGCGCCGACCTGCTCGAGTGTCTGCGGCAGCTGGCCGTCGAGGCCGAAGCGGCGCACGACGACATGGCGCATGCGCGGGTTCAGGCGGGTCAGCGCCTCCTGCAGGTCGTCGGTGCGCGCGTGGTCGGACGTCGTCGCGTGCGGCGAGGCCGAATGGAGATCCTCGATCAGGTCGGCGACCATGCTCTCGCCGTCGCCGACGGGCGTCTCGAGCGAGACCGGCTCCTCGACCAGGTCGAACAGCTCGCGCACCCTGGCCGCGGTCAGCCCGGCGTCGACTGCGATCTCGTCCAGCGACGGGTCGCGGTTCAGCTTCTGAGCCAGCTGCCGGCGCGAGCGTCGAGCACGCCGCACCTGCTCGGCCACGTGCACCGGCAGCCGGATCGTTCGGCCCTGGTCGGCCAGCGCGCGCGTGATCGCCTGCCGGATCCACCAGGTCGCATAGGTCGAGAGCTTGAAGCCGAGCTTGTAGTCGAACTTCTCGACCGCGCGGATCAGCCCCAGGTTGCCCTCCTGGATCAGGTCGAGCAGCGGCACGCCCGCGTTCGTGAAGTTCCGGGTGATCGACATCACGAGCCGGAGGTTCGACTCGATCAGCTGGCGCTTGGCCGCCTCGTCGCCGAGATCCTTACGGCGGGCGAGCTCCCGCTCCTCGGCCGGGGTCAGCAGCCTGCCGTCGCCGATCTGGCGCACGTAGAGCTTGAGCGGGTCGGCCGACTGGAGACGCTCGTCGTCGGAGAGCTTGGCGCTCTCCGGCTCCAGCTCGTCCTCTTCCTCGTCCTCGACCGGCTCGTCGAGTGCGCCGACCGGGTCGAGCGCTGCCACGGGCACATCGGGCTCGTCGTCCCCGTCGTCGGCCGGCACGACGAGCTCGAGGAGCAGGTCGGCCGGAGGGTCGGCGGGGGTCTCGTGGGAAATCCTGCGTGACTGGGCCACACCGCACTCATCGGCCGCAGGACCTCGAGCCTTGAGACGCAATCGGTGCTTCAGGCGGCCAACATTCCTGCCGACAATCCGTCATGACTTCTAGAATGAGGATCGCTTATGTGTGGTATCGCCGGATATAGCCTTCGCCCCCGCTCGCGACTCGAGCGCACGCTCGCGGCCCAGGCACTGCTGGCTGCGATCGCCGAACGGGGCGCCGATGCCGTCGGGTACGCCTACCGGGCGCCGAACGAGGCCCGCGCGACGGTCGTCAAGCAGCGCACCCCCGCTTCGCAGCTCCTCGAGCGGATGGCCGTGCCCGCGGCGGCGAACCAGCTGCTCGTGCACGTGCGCGACTACACCAAGGGGCATCCGTCGATCGCCGCGAACAACCATCCCGTCGCCCATGGCCCGATCGTCGGGATCCACAACGGGATCATCCTGAACGACGACGAGCTGCTCGAGTGCCACGACTGCGCCCGCAGCGAGCCGGAGATGACCGTCGACTCCGAGGCGATCTTCGCCTTGGCCGCCCACTCGGGCAACGATCCGCGCGCGCTCGAGGAGCTGCGTGGGGCCATGGCGACCGCCTGGCTCGACGAGCGCGAGCCCGGCCTCGTCTTCCTGGCGCGCGGCGCCGGCCGCCCCCTCTGGCTCGGCGAGGGTCGCGAGGGCGTCTTCTTCGCCTCCACGAGGGCGGCGCTCGAGGTCGTGGAGCGGTACTGCTCGCTGAGATTGCGCAAGCACGAGGTCCGCGAGGGGACACAGCTCGTGCTCCGGGACGGCGCGGTCGTCCGGAACGAGCGCTTCCGGCCCGACGTGGACTACGTCGAGCAGGATCCCCTGCCGCCCGTCCGGGCCCCGCACGAGCGCGAGTTCTGCCTCAGCAGGCTCGCGGCGATCGCGACCCTGTCCGTCTAGGAGCCGACGACGGTGCCGTCGGCGGCGGTCTCGACGCCGTCGTCGAGCAGGCGCTCCCGGACGAGGAACTGGAACGTCGCCCAGGCGCCCCGGCGCGAGTCGAACATCCGGTACACCTGCCATTCGGTGAGCATCGCCGCGTCCTCGCGCCGGGCGGCCGCCCAGTCCCCGAAGCGCGGGAGCCGGCCCAGGCCGCGCGCCAGCGCCGCACCCTGCTCGATCGCGCGCTCGAGGCGCTCCTCGCCGACCGCGACGTCGAAGCCCGCATCGCGCAGCGCGCGGGCGAGCGAGCCGAAGGTGTGCCAGTAGAGCGACTTCGACGGCATCGTGCCCCGTCGCTCGTCGAGATCGCGTGCAGTGGGCGTCCGGCCGAGCTCGCTGCCCAGCCGCCGCAGCTGCTCGAGCAGCTCCTCGGGGGTGGCGAAGCGGCGCGGCATCAGGCCCGCGGCCCGCTTGGCGGCATTCCACGAGCCGAAGTGCTCGATCGCGGTCTGCGGATGGACGCCCGCGGCCGGGTCGGCTGCGAACTCCTTCATCGTGGGCGAGCGGCCGAGGCGCTCGGCCGAGGCACGCAGCTCCTCGAGGATCTGCTCGTCCGTGTAGCGCTTGCGCAGACCCGCCTGGAACGCGGCCAGGGCGGCAGGGTCGATCTGCGCGACGGCGCGGTAGCGCGGTTTGCCCGCCATCAACAACAATGGTAGAACAGAATGGAACAAGTGCAAGTGGGGCCGATTTCCCGGCTCGAATCCGGTGCCGTTACCCTGCGGTGTGGGCCTCTCCCCCTCGCGCACGCTCGAGATCTCGGCCCTGCGCGCCGTCGGGTCGCTCTCGCGGCTGGCCGGGCGCGGCGGCGGCACGACGCTCCCCGGAAAGCTCGCCTGGAAGCTCGATCCGGGCCTGATCGACGAGCTCGCCGCACGGCTCCCACGCGGCTCGGTGGTGGTGTCGGCCACCAACGGCAAGACCACGACGGCGGCGATGGTGGCGGAGATCCTGCGCCCGACGGTGCGTCTCGCCCACAACCGCTCGGGGGCGAACCTCGTCTCCGGGGTCGCGTCGACGCTGCTCACCGCGCGCTCCGCCGAGCTCGGCCTGTTCGAGGTCGACGAGGCGGCGCTGCCCGAGGTCGCCATGCGCATCCGGCCGAAGGCACTGTTGCTCGGGAACCTCTTTCGCGACCAGCTCGACCGCTACGGCGAGCTCGAGGCAGTGGCTGCGCGCTGGCGCGAGACCGCCTCGCGCCTCCACGACGCGCTGTTCGTCG
>CAYXXE010000099.1:0-9307 GCA_964468985.1 uncultured Gaiellales bacterium
CGCGGCGACGCGGCGGCTCGCCAAACCCCGTCCGGTGCAAGGCGAACAGGGCCCGTCACGAGGCTGCCCGCCCAGGGCCCGGGTAGCTGCCTAGAGGGATGGTCACCTCCGACAGAATCCGGCTTACAGGCCTGCTAAAGGAAAAGCCCTGGAAACGGGGCTTTTTCTATCTATGCCAGTAACCCGAGAACTCGTCATGGGTCGCGTCTGACGGCGCTTCCTCGGCGGTTTCAACGGAACCACTCGGGGAGGACGCTCGGCCTTTCGCCCGCTGGGCTGCCGACTTCGTGCCACCCCGCAGGTTGCGATTAGCAGCCGGCGGAGTGCGTGCTCAGGGCGGCGTCGAGCTGGCCGCCCTGGCCGATCGCACGGGCTGCGTTGTGCAGTTCGTGCTCGGCGACGTGGGCGTAGCGGCTGACGGTGGAGAGGTCGAATCGGGACGACTGCGGCGGCATGAGAGGGGGGTGTCTGGCAATGTGGTGTGTCGGTACCCGCGGACGGCGGGCAAGGGCCAGCGGCTCCACTCAAGGGTGTATGGTGAAAGCACCCTGCGGCCGAAGTGAGCTGCCCAGGGTGTGAGCCCGCGCTCAGCAGCGGGTGGAGCCTGTAGCCGACGCCAAAGCGGGTCTGGATGAACGTATGAGTCGAAGCGCGCGCATCGATCTTTGCGCGGAGACGACGGACGAAGACATCGACCGTGCGATCCCGGTAGGCCTTCTGGCGACCCCAGACACTCTCCATCAACTCCTCGCGTGTCGCGACGCGGCCGGGATCGCGCGCGAGCGCGTAGAGCAGACGAAACTCGGTCAGAGTGAGGTTGACGCTGGCACCGTCCAGGTAGGCCTGCATGTCGGCGGGATCGATCAGCAGTTCCATGACCCGGATCGGCTCGCCCCGCTCGAGGCTGCTCGGGCGCACACTCAGCCGGCCGATCTCGGCCCAGTCGGTTTGCTCGATCCTCGACGAGCTATCCACCTTCGCGCAACCGTAGTGCGAATCCGCGCGCGAACAGGTGACGGATTGGTAGCGACCTAGTGAAGCCGACTTGTGAACGCCGGTGCGCAAGTGGGCCGATGCAAGTTGCGCCCCAGCGCGACGCGCGTTCCAGCGTGGTGTCGCGCGGAGATGGGCTCTCGCACCGGCGCCGTCAGGCTGTGCGCGTCAGGGAACGCTGTCGCGAGCCTCGAGAGACGTTCACGCCGTGACCGCCACGTCCGACTTCGTCGCGGATCCGTTCCCGTGCGTGCCGATAGGCGAGCAAGGGGACGTAGTCGTCGAAATGAGCTTGGTGGAGGAGTTGATCGACGCGTCTTCCCATGAGTTCGTGGACATGTTCGGCGCGTGTCTCGGGGAACTCGTGGCACAGGTCGGAGCACAACTGCTCGACCTTCGCGACCGTACTACTCGTGGTCCTGACCACATGTTCCATAGAACACTGCCGATGGCACTTCCGAATCGTGGGGTACCACGATCCAGAAGGCGGCTTTCCCCGGATCGCTTCGACCATGCGCCCTGGCCAGTGATCGGCTCCGTCGACGAGTCACGCGAGCACCTTGGTCTTGCCGCGCTCGAACTCCTCGTCGGTGAGGACGCCGCGGTCGTGGAGCTCGGCGAGCTTGGCGAGGTCGTCGCCGGTGCTGTTGCCGGCAGTCGCTCCGTGGAGGTAGCGCGCGATCGAGTCGTGACGCGCCTGGGCGTCGAGTTGTTGGTGCTCGTGCATGACGTGTCCGCGAATCAGCAGGTAGGCGAGCACCCCGAGGAACGGCAGGGCGACGATGAGGAGCACCCAGAGCGCCTTGGCCGCGTTCGAGAGATCGTGGCTTCGGAAGATGTCGTAGACGACGCCGATCGCGATCCAGATCCAGATGAGGAGGAACGCGAACTCGAGCAGCGTCAGGAACGCATCTCCGAACGTGAACGTCGCAAGCATGTGATTCCTTTCGATCGACTGGAGACGGCCGGCCGGAGAGCCCGGAGGAGCGCGCGGATGCGCTAGCGGCGGGCGAGCCGCCGGCCGCTCGGCGTCGTCGACGGCGTGTAGTTCAACTGGTAGTGGTGGTACAGAGCCGATTCGTCGGCCTGGGAGAGCTCGTCGCCGTCCAGTTGGAGGTTCGGTGCGTTCTTGACCAGGGTCCTCGTCGTGGCGACCTGGAGGCTGTCGGGGCCGATCGTCACCTCGGTGAGCGGCACGAACGTCAGGTGCCGGTCGATCAGCCCTTGCTTGACGGTCGCGAACTGCGGCTCGTCGGTCTCGACGTCGAAGTAGACGTCCTCGAGGCGGCCGATCCTGTCGCCGTGGCTGTCAATCAGATCCTTGCCGTGCCAGGCGGCGAAGTCGTGATAGGCGACGCTCGACGGGTTCTCGGGAACGTCGCCGGCAACCGGTTCGGATTCCGGCTGCGTCGCCTGCTCGCCCGCCGGCTCGACGGCTGCGGGCTCCTCGGACACTGCGGCTGCTTCGGTCATGAATCCTCCACTCGTCGTTCGATCCGGGCCTGCCGACCGCGCTCGAGGCGATCCGACAGAAGCTGCTCCAGCCCGCGAGCGTGTGTGGGAGGACGAGCGCCGGGACGCATGACGTGTGACCCGGCCGACACTCCACGGCGCCCGATCTCTACGGCGCCGTCACCGACCAGGCTAGCAAGGCCGCGAGGGGCGGGGGCGGCCGCCTCGGAGGCCCTTCGGCGAACACCCAGGGCTCTGCCCTCGTCGCACTTGCGACAGCCGTCCTCGCCTCGCCGGCGCTCCGCGCCGTCCGGCCGCAGGCGCGAAGCGCGTGAGGCGTCGGCGAGCGGAGAGACGCTCGATTCGACTCTCCGCAGGGCGTATCATCGAGCCGCTCTTGCTTCCTTTCCGACGGGAGGGCTCGTGATGTCCGGTCTCACGCGTGGGACGTTCGCTTTCGTGATCGCGTCGCTGTTCGGCGTCGCAGCCGTGACGGCGGCGGGCGCCGCGTCGGTTCCGAACCCGTGCACCCTGGTGCCTGCCGCGACGCTCTCGTCTGCGGTCGGCCTGAAGGGCGTCGTGTTGAAAGGGAAGGTCAGCACCCGCCCCGACGGTGCCGCAAAGCAGACGTTGTGCACCTTCAAGCACGGGGCCGCCGTGCTCGAGATCTACGTTGCGCCGCACCAGCCGTCGGGAGGCTCCGGGGGGCCGCCCGGAATGGTGATCACGAAGCCCGCGGGCCTCGGCGTGGGCGCAACGTTCGCGTACGACCAGAACCCGAAGTACGAGTTCGCCAACGCCGCGTTCACGAAGGGCGGCTTCGACGCCGGCGTCTGGGACAACGGCAAGCTCCCCGCCGCAGAGATCCTCGGGCTGGCACGGATCGTCTACAAGCTCCTGCCGTAGGGCGCGAAGCAGCCGGGTTGCCGGAGCGCGCCCGCCTCTACACTCGGTTCGTGCGCCTGCTGATCGCGGAAGATGAGTCGATCGTCCGGCTCGATCTGCGGGCACTGCTCGAACGCTGCGGGCACGAGGTGGTGGGAGAGGCGCGCGACGGCCGCGAGGCGGTGCAGCTCGCGCGGGAGCTCCGCCCCGACCTCGCGATCATGGACGTCAAGATGCCGAAGCTCGACGGCCTCGACGCCGCCCGGCTGATCATGGAGGAGCGGCCCCTCCCGATCATCATCCTCACCGCTTTCGGGGAGCCGGAGCTCGTGGCCCGCGCGATCGAGGTGGGCGCGTTCAGCTACCTCGCCAAGCCCTTCCGCGAGCAGGACATCCTGCCCGCGATCGAGACCGCCCGCGCCCGCCACGAGGAGCTGCTCGCCGCGCGCGCCGAGGCGGAGTCGCTGTCCGAGGCGCTCGTCGCGCGCCGGGCGATCGAGCGGGCGAAAGGGTTGCTGATGGAGCGCGAGCAGCTCTCGGAGGCCGACGCGTTCGAGCGGCTTCGCAACGCGAGCCAGCTCTCGGGTCGTCCGCTGCGTGTGATCGCCGAGTCGGTGGTCGCGGCGTTCGACGCCGCCTGACGGCCGCCGGGCCTGCTTGCTACGCTCAGACCTCGGCCGACGAAGGCCGGCCCGGCGATGAAGCCTCGGACGTGTCCGGGGCTTTTCTCGTTCCAGGGGGCAGATCAGCGCCAGGTCGCGGGAAGGGCAGAACGTGGACGCCGCAGCGAAAAACCTCGGGAGTGCGATCAGAGGCTGGGGACGCCGTCCGAGCCCGGCCGCCGCGACCCGCCGCCCGCTCTTCATGCTCGACATCGTCGCGTCCGACGGCGAGGAGCTGGCGAGGCGCCTCGTCGAGCAGGGCGTCGCGTGCGACGAGGTGATCCTCAAGTACTGCTGGCCGAGGTACGCCCCGCCGCCCGCCGCCGGGCTCCGGGCGATCGCGAAGTCCGAGCCGCTCGTGTTGCAGTTCGAGCGGCTGATCGCGATGCACAGAGAGGTTCCGTCGAGCTTCCCCATGCCGGTCGCCACCGTCAAGAGCCCCGACGGCGCGTTCGCCGGCTACCTCCTCGAGTACGTCGAAGGCGAGACGCTCCGGACGCTCGTCGCCGCCGGCATGATCCTCGAGGCGAGCAGGCAACTCGCACTGGTGGAGGCGCTCGTCGCCAGGCTGCACGCCAAGTCGCTGCCGCACGGAGACATCAACCCGTCGAACATCATCGCCGCCGACGACGGCCGAACGCTGCTGATCGACCCGGTGGCGAGGTGGAGCTCCGGCCTCGAGCTCCAGGACCGGATGTGCCTCGCGCAAGTGCGCAGGCAGCTCGAGGAGGCGGCGCAGGTCGCATAACGCTGCGATTTCCGACCCGGGAGCTCTGGCCTCGGGCGGCCTCGCCGTGTTGAATAGGGCAACCTCTACCGGAAGGGGATCGCCGATGCCGCAGGTCGTCGTGGTCGTGGGGACGCGCAAGGGCTGTTTTCTGCTCGAGAGCGACGGCGACCGTCGCGACTGGAACGTGCGCGGCCCCTACTGCGAGGGCTGGCCGGTCTACCACGCCGTCCATGATCCGGCCACCGGCTCGATCTACGCAGCGGCGGCGAGCGAGTGGCACGGCGCCGGCGTCTGGCGCAGCGACGATCTCGGCGAGACCTGGACGCTTTCGAGCGACGGGCTCGCCTACGGCGAGGGCGGGCAGCGCCTGTCGAAGGTGTCCGGGCTCAGCGTTGCGCACGGACGCGTGCTGGCGGGAGCCGAGAACGCCGGCATCTTCGAGAGCCGCGACGGGTGCGTGACCTGGTCGCTGCTCAGCACGCTCGACGACCAGCCCGGACGTCCGGACTGGAACGACCCGGGCCAGCAGCCGCCGGGGCATCTCGGCCTGCCGGGCCTGCTGCCGCATCCCGACGACGAGTCACGCTTCTGGGCGGTCGTGCAGGGCATCGGCATCTTCGAGACGGCCGACGGCGGCAGCTCGTTCACGCCGCGGAACCGCGGGCTGCGCGCCGAGTGGCCGCGCCCGCACGACGAGATCGGCTTCTGCGTGCACAAGCTCGTGATGTCGCCCGCCGATCACGACCGCCTCTACCAGCAGAACCACTGCGGGATGCACCGCAGCGACGACGCCGGCCGGTCGTGGACGGAGATCACGGAGGGGCTGCCGAGCGACTTCGGCTTCGCTGCCGCCGCGCACCCGCACGACCGCGACTCGTTCTACGTGATCCCGCTCGACCCCGGGCACGGCCGCTGCATGCCCGACGGCCGCGCCGCCGTCTGGCGCACCGGCGACGCCGGCAGCACCTGGCGGCGGCTCGACCGTGGGCTGCCCGAACGCGACGCGTATCTCGGCGTGCTGCGGGAGGGCATGGCGATCGACAGCCTCGACTCGCCCGGCCTCTACTTCGGCACCACCACCGGCCAGGTGTTCGCGAGCGCGGACGAGGGGGAGAGCTGGAGCGAGATCGCGAGCTACCTGCCGGGGATCTCCTCGGTCGAGGTCGCGGTCGTCGCCTGACCGATGGCCTCGGTCCGCCTGCCGCCGACGTTGCCACCGCTCTTTCCAGGCCTGTCACGGCGGGTCGACGTGGAGGCAGCGACGGTCGGTGACGCGATCGCGCAGCTCGACGCGCGGTGGCCCGGCCTGCGCGACCGACTCTGCGAGCCCGGCCCGGCGCTCCGGCCGCACATCAACGTCTACGTCGACCGGCAGCGGGGTTCGCTCGACTCCCCGCTCGCCGCGGGGTCGCACCTCGACGTGGTCGCCGCGATCAGCGGCGGCTGAACGCGTCCGCCACGAGCTCGTACGAACGCTTGCGCGCCTCGTGGTCGTGCGTGATCGTGACGAGCTGGAGCTCGTCGGCTGCGTATTCGCGCTGCAACGCCTCCAGGCCCGCGGCCACCGTCTCCGGCGAGCCCACGATGCGGCGCCGGTCGCCCGGCTCGGGCTCGCTGTCGGCGAGAAAGGCCAGCGCGTGCTCGACACTCGGCACCGCGATGTTCCCGCCGCCGCGGTGGCGGAGCACGCCGATCATGCGCGCGCTCGACGCCAGGCGCTCCGCCTCCGCGTCGGTGTCGGCGCAGATCACCCACACGCAGACGGCGACGGTCGGGTGCCCGCCGCGCGGCGAGGCGGCGAAGCGCTCGCGGTAGCCCCGTGCGATCTGGGCGCCGTTCGGGTTGATGAAATCCGCGAACGCGTAGGGCAGGCCGAGGTCGGCTGCCCAGATCGCGCTCTGGCGCGACGAGCCGAGGAGCCACACCTCCGGCCGCTCGGGACCGCCCGGTAGCGCCGCGAGCCTCGCCCAGGGATGGCCGGCGGGGAAGCCGTCCTCGAGATACGCGAGCAGCTCGACGAGCTGCTCCGGGAAGTCGTCGGGCGAGGCCTGGCGCCGGTCGCGCTGCAGCGCGAACATCGTCTGGCCGTCCGAGCCCGGCGCGCGGCCGACGCCGAGGTCGACCCGGCCGGGATGCAGGCCGGCGAGCATGCTGAACGCCTCGGCCACCTTGAGCGGGCTGTAGTGCGGCAGCATGATCCCACCGCTGCCGACGCGGAGCCGCGACGTGGCGGCCGCGATCTCGGCGATCAGGATCTCGGGGGCCGCGCTCGCGAGCATCGCGGTGCCGTGGTGCTCGGCGACCCAGTAGCGGTCGTACCCGAGCGTCTCGGCGTGCCGGGCGAGGTCGATCGAGTTCCGGAGGGCATCGGCCCCGGTCGACCCATCCGGGATCGGCGACTGGTCGAGGACGCTCAGGCGCACGGGCTGCTACGCCGACGCGTCGTCGGAGAAGCCGCACTCGAGACAGACGTGCGCGACGCGTCCATCGTCGTCGGCGACGACGATGCCCATCGTGACGCCGCAGGCGGGACAGATCGGCGGCCGGTCGTCACCGTCGGGGCGGGGCCGCTTGCGCGCCACCTCACGCGCTCCCGGCGAACTGGGTCACCGCGTGAATGACCGTCCCGAGCCGGCGGCCGCGCTCGGTGAGCCGGTACTCGACGCGCGGCGGCCGCGTGTCGAGGACCTCCCGCTCGAGCACGCCCGCACCTTCGAGCTCGGCGAGGCGTGCGGTGAGCGTCGCGGGGGGAACCGGCCCGAGCACCTGCAGGAACTCGTTGAAGCGCACGGCTCCCTCGGTCGAGGCCCACAGGATCGAGACGGTCCACCGCCGCTCGAGGAGAACCGCGACCTCGCGGATCTCCTCGGGCAGCGGTGTGCACCTACGACAGCGCATGCGCCGGGGCTGCCTGCGGCTCGAGCGCCAGCGACAGCACCTCGCCGAGGTTCATCACCGGATGGAAGGTCATCGCCCGGCGCACGTCCTCGGGGACGTCGTCGAGGTCGGCCCGGTTCCGCTCGGGGATGATCACGTCGGTGAGCCCGGCGGCGTGCGCCGCGAGCACCTTCTGCTTGAGGCCGCCGATCGGCAGCACGCGGCCCTGCAGCGTCACCTCACCGGTCATGCCCACCGTGTGCTTCACCGGGCGGCCCGTGAGCAACGACGCGAGCGCGGTCGACATGGTGATGCCGGCGCTCGGGCCGTCCTTCGGGATCGCCCCGGCCGGCACGTGGACGTGGAAGCTCGCGTTCTCGAACGCCTCGTCGGCGAGCCCCAGCTCTCCCGCATGCGAGTGGAGGTAGGAGAGGGCGATGCGCGCCGACTCCTTCATCACGTCGCCGAGCTGGCCGGTGAGCACGAGGCCCTCCTTGCCGGGAAGCCGCGTCGCCTCGACGAAGAGGACGTCGCCGCCCGTGCCCGTCACGGCGAGCCCCGTCGCGACACCCGGGACGGCGGTGCGCTCGGCGGCCTCCTGGAAGAACTTCTGGCGCCCGAGCGCGTCGCGCACGGCCGCCTCGTCGATCTCGACCGGTGCCTCGAGGGTCCCGGTGGCGATCTTCGTCGCGGTCTTCCGCAGCAGCTTGCCGAGCTCGCGCTCGAGCTGCCGCACGCCGGCTTCGCGGGTGTACTGCGCGACGATCAGGTCGAGCGTCGAGTCGTCGACCGAGACCTCGTCCGGGAGCAGGCCCGAGCGGTCGCGCTGGCGCGGCCACAGGTAGCCGCGGGCGATCGCGACCTTCTCGTCGGTCGTGTAGCCGTCGAAGCGGATCACTTCCATCCGGTCGAGCAGCGGGCCCGGGATCGTCTCGGCGACGTTGCCCGTCGCGATGAAGATGACCTCCGAGAGGTCGAGCTCCACGTCGAGGTAGTGGTCGCGGAACGAGTGGTTCTGGGCGGGGTCGAGCACCTCGAGGAGCGCCGCCGACGGGTCGCCGCGCCAGTCGGCGCCGACCTTGTCGACCTCGTCGAGGAGGATCACCGGGTTCATCGTCCCGGCATCCCGGAGCGCCCGCACGAGCCGGCCCGGGAGCGCGCCGATGTAGGTGCGCCGGTGGCCCCGGATCTCGGCCTCGTCGTGGATGCCGCCGAGCGACATCCGCACGAACTCGCGGTTCAGCGCCCGGGCGATCGACTCGCCGATCGACGTCTTGCCCGTTCCGGGCGGGCCGATCAGGGTCAGGATCGCGCCCGAGCGCTTGTCCTCGGCGATCCCGCGCTCCTGCCGCAGCTTGCGCACCGCCAGGTACTCGACGATGCGGTCCTTCACGTCCTGCAGCCCTTCGTGGTCGGAGTCGAGCACTTCGCGGGCGTGCACCGGGTCGAGCCGCTCGTCGGAGCGCTTCCCCCACGGCACGTTCAGAAGCCAGTCGAGGTACGTGCGGATCATTGACGACTCGCCGCTCTGCTCACCGACGCGCTCGAGGCGGGCGGCCTCGCGCTCGGCCTGCTCGCGGACGGCGTCCGGCATGGCGGCCTCGGCGATCTTCGTGCGGTAGTCCTCGGAGACGGACGCGTCGTCCTCGCCGAGCTCCTTGCGGATCGACTCGAGCTGGCGGCGCAGGATGTACTCGCGCTGCTGCTT
>CAYXXE010000100.1:0-1193 GCA_964468985.1 uncultured Gaiellales bacterium
CCCATCGAGCCGCCCATGAACTTGAAGTCCATCACCGCCAGCTCGACCGGGTGCCCGTCGAACGTCGCCTGCCCGACGACGATCGCCTCGCCCAGCCCCGTGTTCAGCTCCGCCTCGGCCAGCCGCTCGGCGTAGGGCCGCAGGTCGAAGAACTCGAGCGGGTCGTCCGACCGCACCTCGGCGGCCTCCTCGACGAACGAGCCCTCGTCGGCGTACCACGCGATGCGCGTGCGGGCCCGCATCGGGTAGTGGTGGCCGCACTGCGCGCACACCCAGAGCGCCTCGGCGAGCTCGTCGTCGCGGTAGTGGGAGCCGCACGTGGGGCACGTGTTGGGGTGCGTCTTCGCGGGTGGGGGCAGAGGATGCCGCTGCTCGACGTGGACGTCGATGCGCTCGTCGGACATCGTGCAAGCTTAGAGGGTCTGTGGGCGCCTCTGAGCGGATCGCGCGACCTACAGACGCAGCGCGGCGCCGAGCCGGGCGACGGCGGCGGCGTTCCGCGCCGACGCGACGTGGCCGCTGAACCCGGCGCCGACGGGCGCAGGCAGCGTCGCCAGCAGTTGCTCGAGCTGCGCCAGCGACGGGCCGCCCGGCTCCGGCATGAAGACGTCGAGCTCGCCGGGCGCGACCGCGTCGCAGTCGACCGCCACGTACAGCGGCAACTGGATCGGCCCGAGGTCGGTCGCGAGGCCGGAGCGCTCGACGAACTCGGCCTCCGGCGGATCCAGATTGCGGGCGTAGAGCAGCGTCACGTCCTCGGCGCGGACGTCGCCGGCGTCGATCAGCAGCCGTAGCGGCATCCCCCAGGCGTTTCCCGACGGCGAGCTCGCCGGCGTGTTGAGGTCGCCGTGAGCGTCGAGCCAGAGGACGGCGACGCGCCCGTGCCGGCGGGCGAGCTCGCGCACGGCCCCGACATGGGCGCAGCAGCAGCCGCCGAGGACGAGCGGTCGAGAGGGCAGCTCGCGGGCGACCGCCGCGACCTGGTCGTCGAGCGTCGCCGACTCGATCGTGGCGGCCTCGGGCCACGGCAGCTCGAGCCGGGCGCCGCCCGCCATCGCCTCCCCACCGGTCCCCCAGGCACGGGGGACGCGCAGCAGCCCGGCCGCGAACTCGCGCCCGCACGAGTGGCACTGGTAGTCGGTGCCGATCGCGACCGCCGTGAGCGTGCGGCAGTCCGGGCAGCGCGCCCGCAA
>CAYXXE010000100.1:1293-9197 GCA_964468985.1 uncultured Gaiellales bacterium
CAGGCCGAGCTCGTTCGCCGGCGCGATGTCGTGGAACAGGCTCGCGG
Organism: uncultured Gaiellales bacterium; assembly: GCA_964468985.1. Classification (GTDB taxonomy): domain Bacteria; phylum Actinomycetota; class Thermoleophilia; order Gaiellales; family Gaiellaceae; genus PALSA-600. The sequence continues at coordinate 1,341 of CAYXXE010000100.1, forward strand.
CGACGTGGACGTGCGCGTCGCGCGAGGCGCGCGTGCGGGCGAAGAACTCGTCCCAGTGGCGGTGTGCCGGCTTGTAGGAGCCGATCTCCTGCGCGACGACGACCTCGTCGAACGGGACGCCGATCTGCACCTGGGAGGCGGCGATGAACTCGTCGTCGGTGTTCGAGAGGATCGCGAGCTTCCAGCCGTGGCCGCGAAGCGTCTCGAGCGAGCGGCGCACCTCGGGGAAGGCCTCCCAACCGGGCAGCGAGTCGGCGAGGGAGTGCTCGACCCCGCCGGGCGCCCCGAGGCTGCGCATCGCCTCGGTGAGAACCTCGCGGTAGCTCAGCTTGCCGTCCTGCTCGAGCTGCGGCTCGACCTCGTGGTAGCGGGCGAGCAGGTCGCCGGCGCGGTCGGCGCCGAACACGCGGGCGAGCTCCGCGCGGATGCCGCCGTTCCAGTCGATCAACGTCCCGTAACAGTCGAATGTCGCCCACCGCTGCATCGTCGCCTGAGTCTACGCAGCGGCCTCGCGCTCGAGCGGGGGCCGGTAGGCCAGGATCTCCCAGCCGTGCTCGTCGAGCCACGCCTTGGCCTCGCGATAGCCGGGCCGGCGCTGCTCGACGAGCCGCCAGAAGGAGCGGCCGTGGTTGTGCTCGAGCAGATGGCACACCTCGTGGACGACGACGTAGTCGAGGACGTCGTGCGGTGCCAGGACGAGCCGCCAGTTGAACGAGAGCGTGCCGGCCGCCGAGCAGGAGCCCCAGCGGGTGCGCTGGTCGCGCAGCGAGATCCGGCGGTAGGCGACGCCGTGGGCGAGCGCCTCGGACTGGGCGATCAGCGCGATCCGGGCCGCCGCCTCCCGGCGGCCCTCGGCCTCGGTGAGGCGCAGCCGGTCGAGGCCGAGCACCGGGACGGGCTGGCGTGCGAGCTGCCGGGCCAGCCACGGCTGATGCTCGCGGAGCGCCGCGGCGATGTCGTGCCCGGACGCCCGCGGCCGCACGACGAGCTCCGGCGGCCGCCCCGGTCGCACGACGATCCTCGAGCCCCGCACCCGCGTCGAACGGCGCACTTCGACCTCGATCATGCGGCCGGCGACCTCGACGAAGGGCATCACCCCACGCTACGGGCGGCGGCCGACGGCGCCGTCGGACCCCAGCCTCTAAACCCAGCGGCGCAGGACGATCGAGGCGTTGTGGCCGCCGAACCCGAAGGAGTTCGACAGCGCCGTCGTCAGTTCCGGCAGCTCACGCGCGACGTTCGGGACGTAGTCGAGGTCGCAGGCCGGATCGGCCTCCTCCATGTTGATGGTCGGCGGCGCGATGCGGTCGCGCAGCGCGAGCACCGTGAAGACCGCCTCGACCGCTCCGGCGGCGCCGAAGCAGTGGCCGGTGGCGCCCTTCGTCGACGAGACGGCGATCGACCGCGCGTGCTCCTCGCCGAGGGCGAGCTTGATCACGCGTGTCTCGGCCGAGTCGCCGACGGGCGTGGAGGTCGCATGCGCGTTGACGTAGCCGATCTCGGTGGCGGGAACGCCCGCGTCGGCGAGCGCCATCCGCATCGCGCGGGCCGGGTTCTCACCGGTCGGGTCGGGCTCGGTCATGTGCGAGGCGTCGGACGAGATCCCGTAGCCGAGGAGCTCGGCGTAGATATGGGCGCCGCGAGCCTCGGCGTGCTCGAGCTCCTCGAGCACGAGCACGGCGGCCGCCTCGCCCATCACCAGGCCGTCCCGGTGCGCGTCGAACGGGCGGGAGGCGCGCTGCGGGTCGTCGTTGCGGCGCGACAGGGCGCGCATGGCGTCGAAGCCGGCGATGCCGACCGGCGTGATCGGCGCCTCGGTGCCCCCGGCGAACATCACGTTCGCCCGGCCGAGCCGGATCTCGTCCATTGCATCCCCGATCGCCATGTTCGACGCGGCGCACGCGGTGCACTGGCTCATCAGCGGGCCACGCGTCCCGAGCTCGATCGACACCCACCCGGCCCCCATGTTCGGGATGATCGACGGGATGGAGAACGGGCTGACCCGGTCGGGGCCGCGCTCGCGCAGGATGTCGTAGCAGTCCTGGTAGCTCTGGAGCCCGCCGATGCCGGTCGCGATCGAGGCGCCGACGAGCTCGGCCTCCGGCGCGACCTCGAAGCCGGAGTCGGCGTGCGCCTGCCTCGCGGCGGCGAGCGCCATCTGCGCGAACCGGTCCATCCGCCGCGCCGTCTTCCGCTCGATCCAGTTCGTCGGGTCGAACTCCTTCAGCTCACACGCGAAATGGACGTTGTAGTCCGTGTGATCGAAGGTCGTGATCTCGCCTGCGCCCGATGCGCCGGCGAGCAGCGACCGCCACGACGAGTCGACGTCGTTCCCGAGCGGGCTGACCACGCCCAGCCCGGTGATGACCACCCGTCTCCGCCCGCTCTCGCCCACTCACATCCCCAGTCCGCCGTCGACGAGCAGCACCTCGCCCGTGATGAACGAGGCGTCGTCGGAGCAGAGAAAGCGTACCGCGCCCGCGATTTCGGCCGGTGCCGCGACGCGTCCCAGCGGCGTGTTCTGGATCATCGCGCGGGTCGCCTCCTCGGGCAGCACATCGGTGAGCTGCGTCTGGACGTAGCCCGGCGCGACGACGTTGGCGCGGATCCCGCGTGAGCCGAGCTCGCGCGCCATCGACTTGGTGAAGCCGATGATGCCGGCCTTCGAGGCCGCGTAGTTCGTCTGGCCCCAGTTGCCGTGAACGCCGACGATCGAGCTGACGTTGACGATCGCGCCGGCCCGCTTCTTCATCATCGGCCGCGTCACCGCCCGGCAGGTGTAGAAGACCGAGCTGAGGTTCGTGTCGAGCACGACCCGCCAGTCGTCGTCCGACATCCGGGCCAACAGCCCGTCGCGGGTGAGCCCGGCGTTGTTGACGAGGATGTCGACATCACCGGCCTCCTCGACCAGTCGCCGCGCCTCGTCGGGCGACGAGACGTCCGCCTGCACCGCCCGGCCACCGAGCTCGGCGGCGAGCGCTTCTGCCTCGTCGGCGCCGGTGCGGTAGCCGACGACGACGGTCGCGCCGGCTGCGGCGAGCTCGACGGCGATCGCCCGTCCGATCCCCCGGGAGGCGCCGGTGACGAGCGCGAGCCTCCCGTCGAGTGACGCGAAACCGCTAGCCAAGAGCGTCCGTGGCTTCGTCCAGCGACTTCAGATCGCTGACCGAGATGGTGCGAACCGATCTGTCGATCCTCTTCAGTAAACCGGACAGGACGCTGCCCGGGCCCACCTCGACGAACGTCGTCACGCCGTGCTGCACGAGCGCGCTCGCGGCCTGGGTGAACCGGACCGGGGCGATCAGCTGCTCGATCAGCAGCTCGCGGTAGCGCTGGGCGTCCTCGAGCTTCGCGGTGACGGTCGACATGAACTCGACGCGGGGCACGTGGAAGTGCGCGCGGTCGATCGCGGGCCGCAGCCGGATACCCGCCCGTTCGACGAGCGGGGAGTGGAACGCACCCGAGACCTTGAGCCGGATCGCGCGCCGCGCGCCCTCGCGCTCGGCCTCGGTGCACGCCTCGTCGACGGCGGCCGTCTCGCCCGAGATGACGAGCTGGCCGGGGCAGTTGTAGTTCGCCGGCCAGACGTTGTGGATCTTCTCGCAGAGAGCCTCGACGACGTTGTCGGCCAGGCCGAGGATCGCCGCCATCGAGCCGGGATGCAGGCGGGCGGCCTCGGCCATGGCCAGGCCGCGCTCCCGCACGAGCGCGATCGCGTCGGCGACGGACAGGGTGTGGGCCGAGCCGAGCGCCGCGAACTCGCCGACCGAGTGGCCGACGACGAAGTCGGGGCGGATCCCGCGCGACCGCAGGGCCGCGTCGAGGGCGAGCGAGGTGCTCACGAGGGCGGGCTGTTGCACCTCGGTGTCGACGAGATCCTCCGCCGGCCGTTCGAAGCACAGCTCCTTCAGGTCCATGCCCGCGGCGAGCGAGGCCTCGTCGTACACCGCCATCGCCTCGGGCACCGCCTCCGCGACGTCGCGGCCCATGCCGGCCTCGATCGAGCCCTGGCCGGGGAACATGAATGCGATCTTCGTCATGCCACCGCTCCCGTCGTTCGATGTGTCCAGTCGATCAGCGCCGAGCCCCAGGTGAGGCCCGCGCCCATCCCGGTCATCAGCACCAGCTTGCCCGGCACGAGCCGGCCGTCGTCCGCCGCATCCGCGAGCGCCAGCGGGATCGAGCCGGACGACGTGTTCCCGTACCGGTCGACGTTGATCACGATCTTCTCCTCGGGAACGCCGAGCTTCTCGGACGCGTGGTTGATGATCCGGATGTTCGCCTGGTGAGGTACGTAGACGTCGATGTCATCCACCGTCTTTCCGCATTCGTCGAGAATCGCCTGCGCGGACGACACCATCACCCTCGTCGCGAACTTGAAGACCTCGCGGCCGTTCATCTTCACGAACCGCTCCGGCTCCTCGAAGGCCCGGGAGCCGCTGCCGGGCAGCCAGAGGCTGGCGCCGCCGCCGCCGTCCGCGCCCAGCTCGAAGCCGAGGAAGCCCCCCTGCTCGACCGGCTCGAGCACGACGGCGCCGGCGCCGTCGCCGAACAGCACGAGCGTCGACCGGTCGCTCCAGTCGAGGATCTTCGAGAGAACGTCGCCGCCGACGACCAGCGCGCGCTGCGACAGCCCGGCGGCGACCATCGCGTAGGCCTGGGCGATCGCGTACATGAAGCCGGTGCAGCCCGCCGAGAGGTCGTACGCGGCCGCATCGGGCATGCCGAGGGTGTCGGCGAGCAGCGCCGCCGTCGACGGGAACGCCATGTCGGGGGTGACCGTCGCGACGACGAGGAGGTCGATGCTCGCCGGGTCGACGCCCGCCATCTCGAGCGCACGCCGGCAGGCGGGCAGCGCGATGTCCGTCATCGCCTCGTCGGGCCCCGCGATCCGCCGCTCGCGGATGCCCGTCCGGCTGATGATCCACTCGTCCGAGGTGTCGACGTACTCCCTGAGGTCGTCGTTCGTGAGGATGCGCTCGGGAACGTGGCATCCGAGCCCCGTGATCGTGACGTTCCTGCCGGCTCTCCCGATCACTCGTCGCCCACCGCGAAGGTCAGAGTGCCACGGACGGCGAGCCGGCCGTCGACCGTTGCCCGGACGCGACCCTTGCCGACCGGGCCGCGCACCGCCTCGACGTCGCACTCGAGCAGCAGGGTCTCGCCGGGCCGCACGATCCGCTTGAAGCGGACGTCGTCGATGCCCGCGAAGAGGGCCAGCTTCCCCCGGTTCTCCGGCTGCGAGAGGACGGCGACCGCGCCGCACTGCGCGAGCGCCTCCACCATCTTCACGCCCGGCATGATCGGGTTCCCGGGGAAATGACCCTCGCAGTCGGCGTCGGTGACCGTCTTCCGGGCGACGACGCGCGCCCCCGGCACGAGCTCGAGGACCTCGTCGATGAGGAGCATCGGCGCGCGGTGCGGAAGCACCGCCTCGATCCCGGCCCGGTCGAGGAGAACGTCACCCACGGCGGCGCCGACCCTTGCGGGGCCCGGGCTCCTGGGAGGTGCGGCGAGATCGGCGGGTGGGGGGTTGCACCGAGTGGGACTACTTTAGTGGTATGCGTCTGACGGCGGATCGCGTGGCCGGCGCCCTGCGCGGCTCCTACGGCCGCGAATACCACCATGCCGACGTCGCGCCGACGACCCAGCTGATGCTTCCGGCCGACGCGCGGCACGGCGCCGTCGCGCTCGCGGAGCACCAGACCGCCGGCCGCGGCCGGCTCGGACGCGAGTGGCACGACGAGCCGGGCACCGGCCTCATGTTCTCGGTCGCCCTCTATCCGCCGCCGCCGGTGGCCCGCTGGCCGGAGCTGACGCTCGTCGCCGCGCGGGCCGTCCGGGACGCGATCGGCGGCGAGGCGACGATCAAGGATCCGAACGACGTGCTCCTCGACGGGCGCAAGGTGGCGGGGATCCTCGCCGAGGCCGGCTCGCGGGTCGTCCTCGGCATCGGCGTCAACGTGGGCGGCACCGCCTGGCCGGGCGCCGGCTGGGTCGACCGCGACCGCCTCGACCTGCTCGCCGACATCCTCGACCGGCTCGAACAGGGCTACGATCAGTGGCTGTGAAGCGACTGCTCCTGCCGGGGCTGCTCGCGGCGGCCGCGCTCGGCGCCGCCGCGGTCCAGGCGGTCTCGGCGCCGGCAGCCGCCGCGGCGGCGACCTCCGGGCGGGTCCTGGCGATCCACTTCACCCAGGACGTCAACCCGATCACGCAGAGCTGGCTCGACCACCAGCTGTCGCAGGCGCAGAGCGGCGGCTACGCGGCCGCGGTGATCGTGCTCGACACACCCGGCGGGCTCGAGGACTCGATGCGCAAGATCGTCCAGAAGGAGCTCGGGCTGAGGATCCCGGTGATCGTGTACGTCTCTCCCGGCGGCGCGCGCGCCGCCTCGGCCGGCGTCTGGATCTCCGAGGCGGCCGACCTGCTGGCGATGGCGCCGGAGACGAACATCGGCTCGTCGACCCCGATCGACTCGAGCGGGCAGAACATCGGCAGCGACCTGCGACGCAAGGTGGTGAACGACGCCGCCGCCTCCCTGCGCGGGCTTGCGCAGACACACGGCCGCAACGCGCAGTGGGCCGACAGCGCCGTTCGCGTCGCGTCGAACCTCACGGCGCAGGAGGCGTTGCAGCAACACGTAGTCGACGTGATCGCGCCGTCGCTGCCGGCGCTCCTGCGCGAGATCGACGGCCGCGTCACCGTGCCGCGTCACCTGACCCTGCACACGAGCGGCGCGCGGATCGTCGACGTGTCGCCCGGGCTCGAGACGCGCTTCCTCTCGACGCTGATCGACCCGAACATCATCAGCCTGCTGTTCCTCGCCGGGATCATCGGGCTCGGGTTCGAGCTGTTCCATCCGGGGATCGTGATCCCCGGCGCCTTCGGGGCGATCTGCATGGTCACGGCCCTCTTCGGCTTCTCGGTGCTGCCCGTGTCGTGGGCCGGCATCGCGCTGATCGCCCTCGGCGCGGCGCTGCTCGTCGCCGACCTCCACGTCACGAGCCACGGGGCGCTGACGCTGTCCGGCCTCGTCGCGATGTCGCTCGGCGTCATCACGCTCTTCCACAACGCCCCTTCCCCCTACCACACCTCCGTGCCGCTCGTGGTGACGGTGACGGTGTGCCTGGGCGGGTTCTGGGCCTTCGCCATGACCCGCGCGCTCGCGCTGCGGCGGCGGCCGGCTGCGATCGGGCCGGACGACGTCGTCGGCCGGGAAGCAGTCGTCGACACCGGCGGCTACGTCCTGGTCCACGGCGAGCGCTGGCGTGCGGAGTCCGACACGGAGCTCGTCCCCGGCGACCACGTGCGGGTCGAGAGCAGAAACGGGCTCGCGCTGCGGGTCAAAGGCATCTAGGCTTCGCTGCCGATGGCTGCTGCCCTCATCGTCTTCGCCGTCGTCGTCTTCCTCGTCGTGCTGTACCTGATCGCGGCGGTCCGGATCCCGCGCGAGTATCAGCGCTGCATCGTCTTCCGCCTCGGTCGGCTGTTCCCCGAGCCGAAGGGCCCGGGCCTCTTCTTCCGGATCCCGATCGTCGACCAGGTGATCTTCGTCGACCTGCGGACGATCACGCTGAACATCCCGCCGCAAGAGGTGATCACCAAGGACAACGTCCCGGTGCGGGTGAACGCCGTCGCGTACTTCCGCATCGTCGACCCGAAGGCCGCGATCGTCCAGGTCGAGAACTTCATGGTGGCGACCTCCCAGATCGCGCAGACGACGCTGCGGTCGGTGCTCGGCCAGCACCAGCTCGACGAGTTGCTCTCGGAGCGCGAGAAGATCAACGCGATCCTGCAGTCGATCATCGACGAGCAGACGGCGCCCTGGGGCATCAAGGTCTCGATCGTCGAGGT
>CAYXXE010000101.1:0-9026 GCA_964468985.1 uncultured Gaiellales bacterium
GCTTCGACCTCGCCTCGGCGCTCGCGCGCGAGTTCTACGACGTCGACCGCCTCTCCGCGTTCTTCGACGTCATCCACCAGGACCCGGTGCTGTCGCAGGTGAAGCTGATCGCGGAGCCGTGGGACGTCGGCCCGGGCGGCTATCAGGTGGGCAACTTCCCGATTCTCTGGTCGGAGTGGAACGGCATCTACCGCGACGTGCTGCGCGACTTCTGGCGCGGCCGCGCGTCGGTCGCAGAGTTCGCATCGCGGTTCGGCGGCTCCGCCGACCTCTACCAGTCCGACGGCCGCCGGCCCTTCGCGTCGATCAACTTCGTCACGGCCCACGACGGGTTCACGCTGCGCGACCTCGTCTCGTACAACGACAAGCACAACGAGGCGAACGGCGAGGGGAACCGGGACGGCACCGACGACAACCGCAGCTGGAACTGCGGCGCCGAGGGGGAGACCGACGACCCCTCGATCCGCGGACTCCGCGCCCGCCAGCAGCGCAACTTCCTGCTCACCATGCTCGTCTCGCAGGGTGTCCCGATGCTGCTCGGCGGCGACGAGTTCGGGCGCACGCAGCACGGCAACAACAACGCGTGGTGCCAGGACAACGAGCTGTCGTGGTTCGACTGGGAGGCGATGGACGACGAGCTGCTCGAGTTCACGCGCCGGGCGATCCGCCTCCGCCAGGAGCACCCGGTCTTCCGCCGTACGCGCTTTCTCGAAGGCACGGGCACGCATCTCCCCGACGTCTGGTGGATGCGGCCGGACGGGCGGCGGATGGGCCGGCGCGAGTGGGAGGACGCGGGCGTGCGGGCCATCGGCGTCTTCCTGAACGGCGACGAGCTCGCGACGCAGAACGACCGCGGCGAGCCGCTGCACGACGACTCGTTCCTGCTGCTCTTCAACGCCCATTTCGAGGAGATCCAGTTCCGGTTCCCGGCACGTCGCTTCGGCACGCACTGGGAGCTCGAGCTCGCCACCGGCTGGTGCACGTTCGGCCGCGCGACGCCGGGCGCCGAGGCGGTCGTCGAATCGCGGTCGCTGGCCGTTTTCCGCAGGGCCTGAGCCGGCACTGAGCTACCCTCCGGACAGTGGCCCACGTCGCCGACACGGAGCATTCGCTCGAATGGGATACGCCGCTGTACCGGCAGGCGTTGACCCAGCTCGACCATGCGCTCACCGTCGCCGACGTGCCCGACTTCGTGGCGACCCGGCTCCGCTCTCCCGAGCGCGCGCTGATCGTGACGCTCCCGATCAAGCTGGACGACGGGACGTACCGGTCGTTCCCCGCGTATCGCGTGCGCCACTCGTCGGTGCTCGGTCCGACGAAGGGCGGCATCCGCTACGACGAGGCCGTCGACCTCGGCGAGTGCGCGGCGCTCGCGATGTGGATGACGTGGAAATGCGCGCTGCTCCGGCTGCCGTACGGCGGCGCGAAGGGCGGCGTCCGCTGCAACGCGCGCGAGCTCTCGCAGAACGAGCTGACCCGCATCACCCGGCGCTTCACGCTCGAGTTGATGAACTTCATCGGGCCGCAGCAGGACATCCCCGCGCCCGACATGGCGACGAACGAGCAGACCATGGCCTGGATGATGGACACCTACTCGATGCAGCAGGGCTATGCCGTGCCGGAGATCGTCACCGGCAAGCCGATCTCCATCGGCGGCTCCGTGTTCCGTCACGAGGCGACCGGCGCGGGCGTCGTGATGGTGATCGAGAGCGCCTGCGGACGGCTCGGCTGGAACCTCGCCGACCAGCGGTGCGTCGTGCAGGGCTTCGGCAACGTCGGCGGGATCGCCGCGACCGAGCTCCACGACCGCGGCGCCGCCGTGGTCGCCGTCTCCGACATCTCGGGTGGCCTGTATGCAGCCGCCGGTCTGCCGATCCCCGACCTGCACGCCTACGTCGCCACCCACGGCTCGCTGGAGGGCTACGACTCGGCGACCCGGATCTCGAACGCCGAGCTGCTCGAGCTCGAGTGCGACATCCTCGTCCTTGCCGCCCGCGAGGACCAGCTCACCGCGGCGAACGCCGCGAACGTCAATGCGCGCCTGGTCGCTGAGGGCGCGAACGGCCCGACGTCTGTCGACGCGGACACGATTCTCGCGGCGCGCGGCATCCCGGTCCTGCCCGACATTCTCACGAACGCGGGCGGCGTCACCGTCTCGTACTTCGAGTGGGTGCAGGACCTCGGCCGGCTCTTCTGGGACCGCGAGGAGATCCGACGCCGGCTCTCCGACAAGCTCACCGATGCGTTCGATCGCGTCTGGGAGACGTCGCAGGAGCTGCGGATCACGCTGCGCGATGCGGCGCTCGTGACGGCGATCCGCGAGGTGTCCGCGGCGCTCGAGGCACGCGGGATCTACCCGTGAGCCAGCTCGTCCGCGATGCGATGGTGTCGGCGCCGTTCGCGCTCGAAGGCGACCGGACGGCGCGCGAGGCCGGCGAGGCGCTGGCCCGGCCGGAGGTGCGCGTCGTCTTCGTCACGACCGGTGGCAGGCTCGTCGGGGCAGTCACGCGCAAGACGCTCGTCCGCGAGGTCGTCGCGGCCGGGCTCGATCCGCGGACGACGGCTCTGCGAGACATCGCCGAGCGGCCGAACCACACGATCGAGTGCTCGCGCCCGCTCGATGAGGCGTTCGCCGAGCTCGAGGAGCTCGACTTCGAGCGCGTCCCTGTCGTCGACGGCGGCAGGCTCGTCGGCGTCCTGTCGCGCTCGGGGGTCCAGCGGCGCCTCGCCGAGGACGAGCCGCCGCCGGAGGTGTCCTAGGCCGCGAGGCCCTAGGCTGCGACTGCGGCCGACCGTGCGTCGACCGCTTCGCGGACGACCGCGATCGCATCGCGCAGCTCGCGCCGCACGCCTGTGTCGACCAGCGCGCCCGCCGCGTCGAACTTCTCGTCGGCGTGGCTGACCGCGAGCTCGACCTCCGTCACGCGGGCGCCCATCGTGCCGAGCACTTTGCGCAGCTCGGCCTGGGCCCAGACCCCGCCGAACGCGCCCGTGCTCGAGCCGAGCACGGCGACGGGCTTGTTGCGGAACGCGTTCGTCGCGAGCGGCCGGGAGGCCCAGTCGAGGGCGTTCTTCAGTGCGCCGGGAATCGACGAGTTGTACTCCGGGGTGGCGATGACGACGGCGTCCGCGTCGGCGACGGCGGCGCGGAACGCGTCCACGGCCGCGGGGCCCGGAGTGAGGTCGTCGTCGGCATCGTAGGCCGGGATCTCCCTCAGCCCGTCCCACAGCTCGATCTCGACGTTGTGGGGGGCCTCCTCCGCGAGCGCGCGAAGGAGGCCGGTGTTGTAGGAGTCGCGACGGAGCGAGCCGCTGATCGCGAGGACGCGCATCGTTACGCCTGTTCGACCAGAGTGAGGTCGGCCTTCAGCGTGACGTCGTTGGCCAGGGCCGGCTCGCCGTTCGGGAGCGGCATGTTCCAGTTGATGTCGAACTCGGTGCGGTCGATCGTCGTCTGAAGCGCCAGGCCGACGCGATTCGCGCCGAAATGGTCGATCGCGGGGCCGGTGATCGTGCCCGTCAGCGTGGCGGGCTTGGTGATGCCCTTGAGGGTGAGCTCGCCTTCGAGCGTCACCTCGTTGCCCTCGATGTGCACGTCGCCCGCCGAGAAGCCGACGACCGGGAACCGCTCGGCGTCGAAGAACTCGGGGGACAGGAGGTGGCCCTTCAGGTTCTCGTCCTTGATGACGAGGCTCGAGATGCGGGCCGAGCCGGTCAGCTTGCCGTCGGCGATCGCGGCGTCGAAGTCGGTGACCTCGCCGCTGAACGTGGCGACGGCGTACGGAACCTCGAAGGTGACGCCGGAATGGACGGTGTCCGCCTGCCAGGTGCCGGTGGGAAGCGCGGTCTGCTCGGTCTGTTCGATGGTGCTCATGGTGTGCTCCTTTTCTCCGAAAACTTGATGACACAACTACTGTAGCTCGAAACGGTTGCGCGCGCAAGGATATTCCCGGCGTTGGGCGATGCACCGGCCCGGAACGGCGGAGGCTCAGCAGCAGGTGTAGGCGCCGGGCGGGGCGTTGCCCTCGCCGCGCGGCGGCAGTGCCGCGGCGAGGAGCGCCGCGCCGTCCAGGATGTCGCGCTCGCTGAACTCGAGGCCGGCGAGGGCGTAGTGCGCCAGTACCTCGCGCACGATCAGGCAGCCGGCGACGATCACCGGCGCGCGCGCCGGGTCGAGGTTCGGCACCTCGCGCCGCTGCGCCTCCGGCAGCGCCGCCAGGCGCTCGAGCTGACCGGCGACGGTCGCGGCGCTCAGGGTGGCCGTCCCGGCGAGCGCAGCGAGTTGGCCCACTGTCCCGGCGACCCCGACGCAGTCGCGAACCTCGAGCGACGGCAGGAGCCCGGCGGTGAACGCGGCGGCTGCGCTCAGCTCGCCCCGAGCGGGCGGGTCGGAGCGCAGGAACCGCTCGGTGAGGCGGACGGAGCCGACGTCGAGGCTCTGCCGGAACGGGCCGGCGCTCACCTCGGTCGAGCCGCCGCCCACGTCGAGCAGGAGCGTCGTCGGTGCGAGCGAGCCGACCCCGCGCCGGGTCAGCTCGGCCTCCTCGTCGCCGCTCAGGAGCCGGGTCGCGAAGCCGTACGACCATTCGACCTCGCCGAGGAACGCCTCGCCGTTCTCGGCATCCCGGACGGCGCTCGTGGCGACCGCGAGCGTGCGCTCGGCGCCGAGCGCTTCGGCCTCGCGGCGATAGTCGGCCAGCACGTTGCGGGTGCGGGCGATCGGCACGGGCAGGAGGAGCCGCCGCGCGTCGACGCCTTCGCCGAGACGCGTGACCGTGCTGCGCCGCACGACCTCGGTGACCTGCTCGCCGTCGACGTCCGCGACGAGAAGCCGCGTGGAGTTCGTGCCGATGTCGACGGCGGCGACGCGCGTCACTTGCGCGGGACCGACGCGCGCAAGCCGCTGAAGAGCGCGCCGGCTTCCCCCGCCGCCGCCTGCAGCAGGGCGAGGCGCGAGAGCGACGACTGCAGCCGGGCGACGGTGGCCGTCAGGCGCGCCGCCTTCTCGGCGGCGTCGGCGGCCCGCTCGCCGGTGGCAGCGGCCCGCTGCGCGAGGTCGTCGACCGCCGCGCTCAGCGTGCGCGTGAACGCACGCAACTCGCGCCAGGCGTTCCAGCCGCGCAGTGCTGCCCGGGCGAGCGCCGCCAGTGAGACCACCAAGAAGAAGCCGAGCGCGACCCAGGCGAACAGCGGCATCGCACCATGGTAACGACGGGTCCGGCCGCGGAGCCCCGCGCGGTCAGCGGCTGAGTTCGGCCAGCCGGGCGGCCGAGCGCCCTGCGGGTGACGCGAGCCAGGCCGACCACTGCTCATCGAACGCCGCCGTCTCGGCCTGCATCAGGCGGACGACGTGCTCGAGCCGCCGCGTGACGTCGCAGTCGTGCCCGACCGGCGCCGTCGACGAGTCGACCGGCAGGGCCTCGCCGCAGTGCGGGCAGGGCACGTACTGCGGTGGTGGAAACGCGGACATGTGCCTTCTATCGGCAGCTCTCGCGCAGGGATGAAGGGGCAAGGGCGGTGGTACACTCCGGGTGCGTCGCGGGGTGGAGCAGCCAGGTAGCTCGCCGGGCTCATAACCCGGAGGTCACAGGTTCAAATCCTGTCCCCGCTATGGACATATGTAAGCAACGGGCCCTGCACCGCGGGGCCCGTTGTCGTTCTCGGCGACCGTTTCATCCCCCTGGTCGGTCGAGCGCGAGCCGCAACGCCGCCGAGAGCGACTGCCGGCCCGCGAGCAGTCCGGCGTGCAGGTCGCCGAGCCGCTCGACGCGCTCGAGCACGACGCTCATCGTGAAGGCGAGCGGGTCGAGGTCGGCCCGCACCTCGTCCCAGGCGAGCGGGGTCGAGACCGGCGCGCCCGGCCTCGGGCGGACCGAGTAGGGGGACGCGATCGTCTTGCCGTACCCGTTCTGGTTCGCGTCGATCAGCACGCCCTGCCGCTTCGTCTTGACCCACTCGCGCGTGGCGAGCTTCGGTGCCGCCCGCACGATCGCGTCCGCCACGTGCTCCGCGAACCGCCGCGTGTCGGCGTACGTCGAGCGGCGGGCGATCGGCACCAGGATGTGGAAGCCCTTGCCGCCCGACGTCTTCACGAACGAGGCCAGGCCGAGGGCCCGGAGCAGCTCGCCGACGAGGCGCGCCACCTCGACGGTGTCGCGCCAGGGCGTCTCCGGAGTCGGGTCGAGGTCGAAGAGGACGAAGTCGGGCCGCTCGGGCCGGTCGAGCCGCGAGTACCACGCGTTCATGTCGATGCACGCCATGTTCGCCATCCAGAGCAGCGAGGCCGTCTCGTTCACCACGGGGTAACGGATCGTCTTCGCGACTCGCGGCGCCTCGCGGGTCGTGGCGGCGGCCTCGTAGGTCGGGATCCAGGCGGGCATGTGCGCGGGTGCGTCCTTCTGGAAGAACGTCTTGCCGTCGATGCCGTCGGGGTGCCGCCGCATCGTGAAGGGCCGCCCCTGCAGGTGCGGGACGAGCACGGGCGCGACGGCCTCGTAGTAGGCGAGCAGGTCGCCCTTCGTGATCCCCTCGCCGGGCCAGAAGACCTTGTCCAGGTTCGACACGCGCACCGTGTGGCGCCCGCTCCGGAGCTCGTCGCCCGCAGCCCGCTCGCGCACGACCGCCGTCGCGGCCTTGTCGTCACGGGCCCCGCGGTAGACCGGGTGGCGCAGATGCCCGTCGTGGGTCCACTCGCCGAAGTCGACCTGGACGACGAGCCTCGGCTCGACCCACACGACGTCGCCTCGCGCCACCCGCGGCAGCTTCGGCGGCGTCGCGAACGGCGCCGTCGGCCGCTCGAGCGGACGGAGGAGCCTCGCCAGGCGCTCGAGCTCGCGGTCGTCGAACCCGGTGCCCACGTTCCCGACGTACCGGAGCGCGCCGCTCTCGTGGACGGCGAGCACGAGCGAGCCGATCGACCCCGTGCGGCGGCCCCGGCCGCGGGTGTAGCCGACGACGGTGAACTCCTGGCTGCCGTGGGTCTTCAGCTTCAGCCAGTCCCGGCTGCGTCGGCCCGGCTGGTAACGGGAGTCGGCGCGCTTCGCGACGATCCCCTCGAGCTGCTGCTCCGCGGCGGCGGCGAGGAGCGCCGGCCCGTCGGCGAACGCCTCCGACAGCCGTACCCGGTCGGAGACGACGAGCAGGCCGCCGAGGCGCGAGCGGCGCTCGGACAACGGCAAGCCCACCACGCTCTCGGCTCCGGCCTCGAGCAGGTCGAAGGCGTAGTAGACGAGGTGGCCCGTCCCCTGCTGCAGCAACGAGAAGCGCGACCGGCCGCGCTCGTCGAGCGCGCAGACCTCGCCGTCGAGCACCGCGTCGCCGGAAACCGCGCGCGGCAGCGCCTCGGCGACGGCCGGGAACCGCCCGGTCAGGTCGAGACCGTTCCGCGAGCTCAGCCGGCAGGCACCGTCCTCGAGGCGCGCGATCGCCCGGAAGCCGTCCCACTTGACCTCGTAGAGCCACTCGCCGGCGGCGGGAAGACGGTCGGCGAGGGTCGCCAGCATCGGCTCGTACTCCCGGGAGCGGCTCAGCTCGGCCATCGGCCGGCCGGTTCGCCACGCAGATCGCCACAATGGAGCCCGAGCACCTGCGATGAGTCTAGAACCCCGGATCCGGCGCGAGCGAACCCGGCTGCGAGCCCTCCACGCCCGCTTCGACCGCTACCAGGCGATCCATCGTGCGGTCGGCTTCCCGCTCGCGGTCCTGCAGAAGTACAGCGACGACCAGGGCCGCTACCTCGCCGCGACCGTCTCCTACTACGTCTTCTTCTCGATCTTCCCCCTCCTGCTGGTGTTCACGACGGTGCTCGGCTTCGTCCTGCGCGGGCACGCGAAGCTGCAGGCGCGCATCGTCGGCTCGGCGCTCGGGCAGTTCCCGGTGATCGGGCGCGAGCTCGTGACGCACTCGCTGCGGGGGAGCGTGCTGGCGCTCGGGCTCGGCCTCGCGGTCGCGCTCTGGGCCGGTCTGGCGGCGGTGCTCGCGGCGCAGGCCGCCATGAATCAGCTGTGGGGGATCCCGTTCGCCCGCCGCCCGGGCTTCCTCCGCGCGCGGGCGGGCGCGCTCGGGCTGCTGCTGACGCTCGGCGCCGGGGTGATCGCGGCGACGTTGCTGGCGGGCGCGGGAACGGTCGGCGGGCGGTACGCGGTCGGCTGGAAGGCCGCGTCGATCGTGCTGTCCACGCTCCTCGACTTCGGGCTCTTCTGGGTCAGCTTCTGGGTGCTCACCGACGAGGACGTGTCGTGGCGGTCGCTGCGCCTCGGGGCGGCGGCCGCGGCCGTCGGATACGAGGCGCTCCAGCTCACCGGCGGCTGGTACGTCGGCCACGTCGTGCGCCACGCGGGCAACGTCTACGGGACCTTCGCCCTGGTGATCGGCCTGATGTCGTTCATCTACCTGTCGGTGCACATGGGGCTGCTCGCCGCCGAGGCGAACGTCGTGGCCGTGCGCCGCCTGTGGCCGAGGAGCTTCTCGCTCGGCTTCGAGGAGCCGCCGACGCCGGCCGACGTCGCGGCGCTGACGCAGCTCGGCCGGGTCGAGGAGCGGCGCCCGGACGAGGAGATCGACGTCGCGCTGGCCGACGGGCCGCCCGTGGTCGGTGCCGGGCCTCCCACCGTCGCAGACGACCGTTAGGCTGTACGCGATGGCCGCGATCGACACCCACGAGGTGGACGGGCTCTCAGCCGACGGGCCCGACGAGGATCGCTCGCCCTTCGCCGGCGTCGTCCGCTTCTACGAGCTCGCCAAGCGGGCCGAGTGGCAGGTGCGCGACCTGCCGTGGGGCGAGATCCCGCCGGTGCCCGAGTACTCCGGGCCGCCGCAGAAGCTCGCACGCCGCCGTGACCTGTGGCGCTCGGTGATCACGCAGCAGCTGCAGGCCGACGAGCTGGCGGTCGAGATGGCGACGCAGCTCTTCGCGCTGGCGCCCGACCCCGAGGCGAAGCTCTACTACACGACGATGGTGCAGGACGAGTCGCGCCACACCGAGGGCTGGCTGCAGCTCGTGGCGCAGTCGGGCGGGATGGGCGAGC
>CAYXXE010000102.1:0-8989 GCA_964468985.1 uncultured Gaiellales bacterium
GCACGTACGCGATTTCCAGTCGCGCTCCTTCGGCCGCTCGGACACCTCTCCGGGTGTTGCGCCCAGCCGCGGCCAGCGTACCTCCGGCCGCGCGGTCCGGCGCAATCCGCGGACGGCCGCGCCGCGTAGGAGAGAACAACCTCTCCGACCGAAGGAGCACGAGATGACGAAGCGACTTGCCGCGCGAGCGATCCTCCTCACCGTCCTGGCGGCGCTCGGCGTGGGCACCGCGCTGGCCGTCGCCGGCCCGATCCTCAAGACCGCGCACAACGCGAAGCTCGGCACGATCCTGGTCAGCTCGCAGGGGCTGACCCTCTATCACCTGACGAGCGAGAAGAACGGCAAGCTCGTGTGCACGGGCCAGTGCGCGACGTTCTGGCCGCCCGTCCTGTGGAGCGGCAAGGGGAAGCCGCCGCTCGGCCCGGGGGTCACGGCCGCCAAGCTCGGCACCGTCAGGCGCCCGGACGGCACCCTCCAGGTGACGTACAACAAGTTCCCCCTCTACCGGTACTCCGCCGACAAGAAGGCCGGCGACACGAACGGCGAGGGCGTCGCGGGCTCGCCCGGCACCTGGTACGCGGTCTCGTCGGCCGGCGCAGTCGTCAAGGGCGGCGGCTCGTCGACCAAGACGACGGACAGCAGCTCGACCGCCACCGGCACGACCCCGTACCGCTCCGGCTACTGAGCCCAGCCCGTGTCCGCGGGGCCTGCCGCTCGCGGTGGGCCCCGCCTGCGGCCGCGGGATGCTGTAGCTTCGCCCGCGTCCATGAAAACACGCGCGCAGGTGGTCGTGATCGGAGGCGGGGTCGGCGGCTGCTCGATCCTCTACTGGCTGACGAAGCTCGGCTGGCGCGACGTCGTGCTCGTCGACCGCGCCGAGCTGACGAGCGGCTCGACGTTCCACTCCGCGGGGCTCGTCGGGCAGCTGCGCGGCTCGCTGAGCCTGACGCGGATGATGATGAACTCCGTCGAGCTGTACCGGACGCTCGGCGCCGAGGTCGACCTCGAGACCGGTTGGCGCGAGGTCGGCTCGCTGCGGCTCGGCTCCTCGGCGGAGCGCATGGAGGAGCTCTCCCGCCAGGCCGGCTGGGCGCAGACGTTCGGCCTGCCGCTCGAGCTGATCTCGGCCGCGGAGGCGCAGGCACTGTTCCCGCCGATGTCGACCGACGGCGTGCTGGGCGCGGCCTTCCTGCCGACGGACGGCTACATCGACCCGTCCCAGCTCACCTATGCGCTCGCCGAGGGCGCGCGCCGTGGCGGTGCCGAGCTCTACCAGCACACCCGCGTCACGGGCATCTCGCTGCGCGACGGGCGCGTCACCGGCGTCGTCACCGACCAGGGCCCGATCGAGGCGGAGATCGTCGTCAACGCGGGCGGCATGTTCGCGGGCGAGATCGGCGCCCTTGCGGGTGTCCGCGTGCCGCTCGTGCCGATGGCGCACGAGTACCTCGTCACGAAGCCGGCCGGCCTGCCGCTCGACATGCCGACGATGCGCGACCCCTCGCTGCTCGTCTACTTCCGGCCCGAGTCGGGCGGCCTGATCATGGGCGGCTACGAGCGCAACCCGGCACCGTGGTCGCTCGACGGCATCCCGGCCGACTTCAACGGCAAGCTCCTCGCCGAGGACTGGCCGCGCTTCGAGCCGCTGATGGAGAACGCGATCGTCCGCGTGCCGGCGCTCGCCGAGATGGAGGCCGTGAAGCTGATCAACGGCCCCGAGGCGTTCACCCCCGACGGGGAGTTCATCATCGGGCCGACCGAGGTGCGCGGCCTGTGGACTGCGGCGGGGTTCTGCGCGCACGGGCTCGCGGGCGCCGGCGGCATGGGGCAGCTCGTCGCGGAGTGGATCGTCGAGGGGACGCCGTCCCTCGACACCTGGGAGATGGACTCGCGCCGCTTCGGCCGCCAGTACCGCTCGCGCGCGTACACGCTCGCCCGCACGATCGAGGTCTACGACACCTACTACGACGTCAAGTACCCCGGCCACGAGCGCCGGGCAGGTCGGCCGCTACGGCTCTCCCCCACCTACCACCGCCTCGGCTCGCTCGGCGCCGCCTTCGGCGAGAAGTCGAGCTGGGAGCGCGCCAACTGGTTCGAGCCGAACGCGGCGCGCGGCGACGAGTCGCTGCGCCCGCACGGCTGGGCCGGGCGGCTCTGGTCGCCGGCGATCGGTGCCGAGCACCGCGCGTGCCGGGAGACGGCAGCCCTCTTCGACGAGACGTCGTTCGCGAAGATCGAGGTCTCCGGCGAGGGCGCAGCCGACTTCCTCGAGCACCTCTGCGCGAACCGGGTCGCCCGGGACGTCGGGGCGATCACCTACACGCAGATGCTGAACAGCCATGGCGGCATCGAGTGCGACTTCACGGTCACGCGGCTCGCGACCGACCGGTTCCGCATCGTCACGGGCACCGCCTTCGGCCAGCACGACCTCGCCTGGATCCGCCAGCACGCGCCCGGCGGGGTCGCCGTCGACGACGTGACGTCGAGCTACGCCTGCCTCGGCCTGTGGGGCCCGAACGCGCGGGCGATCCTCGAGCCGCTCACGACGACCCCCCTCGACTTCCCGTACATGCGCTCCCGGGAGCTCTCGGTGGGCAGCGTCCCCTGCCTGGCGCTGCGCGTCACCTACGTCGGCGAGCTCGGCTGGGAGCTGTACTGCCCCTCCGAGTTCGGTCTCGCCCTCTGGGACACGATCTGGGAGTCGGGCCGCGACCACGGCCTCGTGGCGGGGGGATACAAGGCGATCGACTCGCTGCGCCTGGAGAAGGGCTACCGGGTGTGGGGCGCCGACATCAGCCCGGACGACACGCCGTTCGAGGCCGGCCTCGGCTTCGCCGTCAAGCTCGACAAGGGCGACTTCCTCGGGCGCGAGGCGCTGCTCGCCAGGCAGGAGCCCGAGCGCCTGCTCCGCTGCCTCGTCCTCGCCGACCCGCGCAGGATCGCGCTCGGCTCCGAGCCGGTGCTGATCGGGGGGAAGCCCGTCGGCCGGGTGACGAGCGGCGGCTACGGCTACACCGTCGGACGCTCGATCGCCTACGCCTACCTTCCCGCCGGCAGCGCCGAGGTCGGCCAGGCGGTCGAGGTCGAGGTGTTCGGCGAGCGCATCGCCGGCGAGGTCGCGGCCGAGCCGCTGCACGACCCGGCCGGCGCGCGCATCCGCGGCTGAGGCCCAGCCCGATCAGCGGCCGCCGGCCGCGCGCCGCACGTGCTCGACGGCGACGTCGCGATCGACACCGAGCGCGCGGAGCAGGTCGACGCTGATCGACCGCACCTGGCCGACGATGTGAGCGGACGCGAGCTCGGGGTCGCGCTCGAGTGCGAGCGCCCCGAGCGTCGCAGCACGGAGCGCCGCCTCGATCGCCGCCGAGCGGTCGCGCTGCTCGAGTGCCGGCTCGACGAGCTGCACCGCCTCGCCGAGCTTGCGCACCGCCGCGGCGAGCTCCGGCCGCCCCTCCGGCCCGACCTCGGCCGCACGGACGGCGGCGCGCGCGAGCACACGGGCGTTGCGAACCGCGAGCTCGAGCTGGAAGGCCGCCGCCTGATACTCGTCGAGCTGCGTCCGCGACCGCCAGTGGAGCGGCGACAGCCGCACCGTCTCGCTCCCGGCGGCGAGCGACGTCCGCCAGGCGACCACCGCCGGCTCGGTTCGCCGGGTCCGAGCGAGCGCCTGGCGGGCGGCCGGGACGTCATCCCGGTCGAGGGCGTCGGCGACGTCGGCGAGCACGGCTGCGAGCTCGGAGAACACCGGCGCCGCCTGCCTTCGGGCCAGGCGCAGCGGGCTCTGCGGCAGCGCCACGACCGCCCCGAGGCCGACGAGCCCGCCGACCACCGCGTCGACGAACCGCTGGCCGTGCGCGCCGCCCGCCACCGTCGCGACGAGCACGCCCGACGTCGCGGCCTCGCCGATGAAGGTCGGCCCGCCGCCGAGCAGGATCGCAGCGCTCATCGCGATCACGACGACCAGCATCACCTGCCACGCGCCGGTCCCGATCTGCGCGACCAGGACGTCGCCGACGCCGATCCCGACCGCGACTCCGAGCGCGAGCTCCGCCACGCGCCGCATCCGGCTCGTCGCCGCCGCCGCGAGGACGATCAGGGCGGCGATCGGCGCGAAGAACGGCGCCGTGTGCCCGACCACGTCGTGCGCGATGTACCACGCCACACCGGCGGCGACCCCCGACTGGATCGCGGGCACGAGCCCGGCTCCCAGCGAGGCGACCCGCTCCCGCGGCGGCATCGCCAGGATCCCCGGCGGCTGCGGCGGGTTGATCCCCGAGAGCGTGTCGCTCAGGTCAGGGCCGTGCGGCTCGTCGCCGAGGACCGGCGGCAGCTGCGGGCCGCGTGCGCGGGGGCGTGCCACGCAACCAGTGTCGCGGAAACGACCCCGGGCGGGGCCCGGCGTCAGCCGCGATCGTGGTGCGAGTGATTCGCCCCCGACCGTCCGGCGAGCGGACGGTCGGCGCTGCGCTGCACGTTCATGCCGCGCTTCAGCGTCTCGATCATGGCGTCGCTGTCGCCGCGGCGCTCGAAGAGCTCGGCGAGCTTCGCGTAAGCGTCGACGAGGTAGCGGTTCGGGGTCGCGTCGAGACGCTCGATCGCGAGCTCGTACAGCTCGATCCCGCGCTCCTCCTCGCCGAGCTCGACGAAGACCTCGGCCAGGAGCGCGTAGCTGCGGCCGGCGTCGACCGGGCTCTGATCGGCCAACGCGGCGGAGGCCTCGATGGCGACGGCGCCGGCCTCCTCGCGGCGTCCCGCCTGCAGCAGCGCGCGGGCCTGCTCGATGCGAAAGGTTGCGAGCTCGAACCTGCGCCCGCTCGCGATGATCGCCGGCGCGGCTCGCTCGAGCAGCTCGGCGGCTCGAGCGCCGTTGCCGCGATCGAGCTCGAGGTGCGCGAGGAGCTGGTGGGCACGGGCGAGGTCGTACTGCCGGTCGGACGCCTCGAGCAGCTCGAGTGCCCGCTCCGCGTAGCGAGCGGCGTTCGCCGAGTCCTGCTGCGAGGCGTAGAGCCGCGACTGCGACCAGTACATGCGGGCGACGGTCGGGGGGTCGGCGACGGCTTCGCTCGCCGCGATCGCACCGGCCAGCGCGCTCTCGGCGTCGCTGAAGTTGCCGCCGTCGATCGACGCGTTCGCAAGCAGGCTCGCGAAGCGCACCTCGTTGATCGGGTCGTGTCTCGCGATCGCGAGATCCCGGTTGCGTCGGAACACCGCGGCCGCGGTCGTGTAGTCGTTCGCGCGCGCGTGGGTCCGCCCCAGCAGCTCGGCGACGTCCGGATCCCGCTCCTCGAGCTTCGGGTCGAGCGCCAGGGCGCGCTCCAGCGACGCGCGCGCGACCGCTGTCTCTCCCTCCCCGAGCGCCGCCTCGCCGAGCAGCGACAGCGCCGCAGCCCGGTCGGCGTCGGAGCGCGCCGCGTCGAACGCGGCGTTGGCGAGCTCGCGGGCCGTCGCGAAGTCGCCGAGGCGGCTCGCGACCCGCGACTCGGTCGTCACCGTGCGACGGGCGGGTGCCGCGTCGCGCCCGTAGGCGAGGTACTCCTCGCCGACGCCGAGGCGGTTGGCGAACTCGCGCAGCAGCTGCAGCGACGGGATCCGCTCGCCGTTCTCGATGCGGGAGATGTACGCGGCGGTGCAGCCGGGGAACGAGAGCGCGCGCTGGCTGATGCCGGCGTGCTCGCGCGCCGCCCGCAGCCGACGCCCGACGCTCTTCGAATCGTCGACGTAGCTCAGCTTCTGGCGTGGCGGCACCGCCCCATTTTAACGGGTTCGCACCGCCGGGCCGAGAGAACCGACCGGTTGGTTGGCGGCTCGCGAGCGAGGCGCGCGGCGAACCGGCCGGGCGCGCTGTGCGAAAGTGTCCCAGCATGAGAATCGCCGTGATCGGCTCGGGCGTCGCGGGCCTCGGGGCCGCCCATGTCCTGTCGCGCGCCCACGAGGTGACGCTGTTCGAGCGGCAGTCCCGGCCCGGCGGCCACGTGCACACCGTCCGGCACGCGGGCCTCTCCCTCGACACGGGCTTCATCGTCCACAACGTCCCCAACTACCCGCTCCTCAACCGCCTGTTCCGGGAGCTCGGGGTGGCAACGCAGGAGTCGGAGATGTCGTTCGCCGTCTCGTGCGCGACGTGCGGCCTCGAATGGTCGGGCCGCCGACCGTTCGCCCAGCCGCGCAACCTCGCGAGCCCGCGCTTCTACCTCTTCCTGGCGGAGGTCGCCCGCTGGCTCCGAACCGCCCGGCGGACGCTCGCGACGACCGCCGAGACCGTGACTCTCGAGGAGTACGCGCAGGCGCACGGCTACTCCGAGCGCTTCCGGCGGCACTTCCTCGTGCCGCTCACGTCGGCGCTCTGGTCGACCGCGCCCGAGCGGGCGCTCGACTTCCCTGCGGCCCACGCGATCCGCTTCTTCGACCACCACGGCATGCTCGGCTTCGGGCGCTTCCGCTGGCGCACCGTCACGGGCGGCAGCCGCGCCTACGTGGATGCGCTGCTCGCGCGCCTGTCGGCGGAGACCCGCCTCGGCCTGGGCGTCCGGGCGATCAGCCGGGCCGGCGGCGGAGTCGACGTCACCACCGACGACGGCGAGACCCGCCGCTTCGACAGCGCGGTCGTCGCGACGCACGCCGACCAGGCGCTCGCGCTGCTCGCCGACCCCAGCCCGGCCGAACGGCAGGCGCTCGGCGCCTTCGCCTACACCGACAACGAGGTCGTCCTGCACACCGACGCGCGGCTGTTGCCCCGCACGCGCGCGGCGCGTGCCTCGTGGAACTACGACGCCGGCGGTGTCGCGACGAAGCCGACCGTGACGTACTACCTGAACCGGTTGCAGCGGCTCGACACGGACGAGCATTACTGCGTGACGCTCAACCGGGGCGCCGACATCGACCCGGCGCGGGTGATCATGCGCACCGTGACCCAGCATCCGCTCTTCACGCCGACGACCCTCACCGGCCAGCGGGCGCTCGCCGCCGTCTCGGGCGAGCGCGGCACCGCGTACGCGGGGGCGCACTTCGGCAACGGCTTCCACGAGGACGGCCTCGCCTCGGGAGTCGGGGCCGCCCTCGCGCTGGGCGTGCGCTGGTGAGGTCGGCGATCTACTCCGGCACGCTCGTGCACTCGCGGCGTGAGCCCGTGCGCAACACCTTCCGGTACCCGCTGACGACGTTCCTGCTCGACCTCGACGAGGTCCCGGAGCTCACGCGCCGCCTGACGCTGCTGTCGGCGAACCGGCCGAACGCCGTCGCGCTCTACGACCGCGACCACTTCGACGGCTCGCGGCCGGTGAAGGACGCGGTCGTGGCGTTCGGCGCCGACCACGGCGTCGCCGTCGAGCGCGTGCTGATGCTCGGGCAGCTGCGCGTGGCGGGCTACGTGTTCAACCCCGTCACGTTCTTCTGGTGCTACGCGGCCGACGGCGCGCTGGCCGGGATGGTCGCGGAGCTGAACAACACCTTCGGCGAGCGGCTCCCCCAGTTCCTCCACGGCCCGGAGCTCCGCTACGAGCAGGAGAAGCGCCTGCACGTGTCGCCGTTCTTCGGCCTCGACCAGTCCTACGAGTACGCGTTCTCCGAGCCGGGCGACGAGGTGTGGGCGCGCGTCAACGTGCGCGAGGACGGCCGGAGCCCGTTGACCGCGGTGTTCCACGGCCGCCGCCGGGAGCTGACGAACGGGAGCCTGTTGCGCGCCCTCGCCCGCTACCCGTTGATGCCGGTGCAGGTGATGGGACTGATCCACTGGCAGGCGCTGCGCTTATATCTCAAGCGTGTCCCCTTCCACCACAAGCCTCCGTTCGTCCCGGGTGTCGGCTCGGTGAAGCCGTGAGCTCCGCCCAGAGCGAGCAGCTGCGCCGCGTGCCGGGGGCGCGCGCGAGCGTGGCGCGGCGTGTGGTGCGCGGCGGGGCGATGCGCGTGCTCGAGCACGCGCTGCGCGACCTCGAGGGCGGGCAGCTCGAGGTCCGCCTGCCCGACGGCTCGGTGCGCACCTTCGGCTCCGGACGCGTCGCGTCGATGACGATCACGAGCGACAACCTCTTCCAGCGGCTCGCACTGCGCGGGAAGCTCGGGCTCGGCGAGTCGTACCAGGCGGGCGAGTGGGAGTCCGACGACCTTGCCGCGCTGCTCGAGCTGCTCTTCCGCAATGCGGACGCGGCGGTGGCGCGGCGGCCCCGCCTCACGCGCGCGCTCAACGCGCGGCCGCGTCCCGGCGGCCGGCAGGGCCTCCGCCGGGCGAGTCGCAACATCCGCTACCACTACGACCTCGGCAACGAGCTCTTCGCCCTGATGCTCGACGAGACGATGACGTACTCCTGCGCGATCTTCGAGGATCCGGCCGAGCCGCTCGCAGACGCGCAGCGGCGCAAGCTGCGTCGCGTGTGCGACCGCCTCTCGCTCGGCCCCGACGACCACGTCCTCGAGATCGGGTGCGGCTGGGGCTCGTTCGCGCTCACCGCCGCCGGCGAGTACGGCGCGCGCGTCACCGGCCTGACGATCTCACCCGCCCAGGCCGCCCTCGCGCGGCAGCGCGTGCACGAGGCAGGCCTCGACCACCTGGTCGAGATCGTCGAGGAGGATTACCGCCTGCACCGGGGCAGCTACACCAGGATCGCGTCGATCGAGATGATCGAGGCGATCGGCCGCCGCCAGTTCCCGGTCTTCTTCGCGGCCTGCGAGCGGCTGCTCGACCCGGGCGGCCGGGTGTGCATCCAGAGCATCCTCATCCCCGACCACCGGTTCGACCGGTATCGCCGCTCGCCCGACTGGATCGAGCGCTACGTCTTCCCCGGCTGCCTGATCCCGTCGCTCGCCGACCTGACGAGGGCGATGGCGTCCGGGTCGCGGCTGACGGTGCAGGCGGTCGAGGAGATCGGGCTCGACTACGCCGAGACGCTGCGACGCTGGCGCGAGAACTTCCACCGCCACCTCGGCGAGGTGCGCGCGCTCGGCTACGGCGAGCACTTCGAGCGGACCTGGGACTTCTATCTCGCGTGCTGCGAGG
>CAYXXE010000103.1:0-8955 GCA_964468985.1 uncultured Gaiellales bacterium
GGAGAAGTGGCCGAGTGGCTGAAGGCGGCGCCCTGCTAAGGCGTTAGGTGGGGTATTCCCTGCCTCGAGGGTTCGAATCCCTCCTTCTCCGTCGACGTCCAGTGCACGCTCCGGTCTCTTACCCGACGTTTAGGTATCCGGGCCATACTCGAGACCGACGTCCGTACGCTCCAGAAACGAGGTGGTCGCAGTGAACAGACGCAAGACAGTCGCCGCGGCCCTGGTGGGCCTCGTGGTGCTCGGTGGCGGGGCTGCGGTCGCCGCGACGCAGCTCGACTCGCCCACCGCTCGGAGCCAGGCGATCATCAGTGATGCGGCCGGCCAGCTCGGCGTCTCGCCCGACAAGCTTTCGAGCGCGCTCCAGAAGGCGCTCGAGGATCAGCTCCAGGCCGACGTGACGGCGGGGCGGCTGACCCAGGCGCAGGCCGACGCCGCGAAGCAGCGCATCGAGTCCGGGAACTACCCGCTGCTCGGGACCTTCGGCGGCGGCTTCGGGCACGGCGGCCGCGGCTTCGGCGGCTTCGGCCACTTCGGGTTGGTCGGCGACCTGTCGGCGGCGGCCACCTACCTCGGCGTCACGACCGACCAGCTGCAGACCGACCTGCAGGGCGGCAAGACGCTGGCACAGGTCGCCACCGCGCAGGGCAAGACGACCGACGGGCTCGTCGGCGCCCTTGTCGCCGCCGCGAAGGCCAAGCTCGACGCGGCCGTCACCGCCGGCCGGCTGACAGCGGCGCAGGAGTCGACGATCGTCGCGAGCCTGCAGCAGCGGATCACCGATCTCGTCAACGGGACACGCCCGGCCATCGGGACCTGGCAGGGCGGACCGTCGGGCGGCGCACCCTTCGGCGGGCCGAGGCACGGCTTCCGTTTCGGGCAGGGGCCGCCGAGCGCTCCGAACCCGGCCTGAGCCGGCTCACGGCCCGAAAATCACCCTTCCGGGGTATGCACAGAGCGGGAGCCTTCGATGAGGATAGGGATGCCGGCTCCCCCTGACACCCCCGGCACTGACTGCGGCGATCCCGCCCCCCACCAGGGCGGGTTTCGTCTTTTCAGGGGGCGTTCCCGGCGGGTGAGCCGCGGAGGGCTCGGGAGCCGTTACGGGTGGGTCGACGCGTAGACGAACGCGGCGACATCCTGGATCTGCTTGTCGCTGAGTGAGCCCTTGAAGGCGGGCATCGGCCCGCCGCCGACCTCGACCTGGTGCACGATGATGGCGAGCGCGGGCTTCAGCGTGTCGAGGTTCGGCCCGACCGACCCGGAGGCGTTCGCGGCCTTGAGGGTGTGGCAACCGCCGCAGCCGGCGCTCGCGAAGACCGCCTTGCCCGCGACCGGGTCGCCTGCGGTCGTTGCCGGCGCGGTGGTCGTGGTGGTGGCCGGCGGGGCTGCGGAGGCCTTCGCCTCCTTGCTCTCCTTGCCGAAGATGAGGACGGCGGAGAGCATCGCGACGAAGAACAGCACGGAGATGCCCGCGTAGACGCCCATCCCCTTGCCCGGGAAGTTCGGGTTCAGCCGGGGGAGCACGAACGACGACGTGAGGGCAAACAGGATGAACGCGCCGCCGAACGTCGCCAGCCCGATCTTGTGGCCGGTCGACAGACCGGCGACGACGAGTGAGACCGTCAGGACCATCCGGGGCCGGAACCTATCGGAACTAGAGTTCTGGCGCGGCGGTAGGCTCGGCGGCCTGCTGCTTGCGCTGCAGGTACAGCAGTTCGTAGACCGTTGCCGCGATCACCGCGCCGGCGCCCGGGCCGACGTACCAGACCCACGCGTTCGACCAGTGATCGCCGACCAGCTGCGGGCCGAAGGCCCGGGCCGGGTTCATCGCCGCGCCGGTGAGCCCGCCGCCCATGATCACGTCGATGCTGATCGTCAGGCCGATCGCGAGGCCCGCGGCCTGCTTGAACGTCCCGCGGGGGTCGACGGCGGCGCCGAAGACCACCCAGACCAGGAAGAAGGTCATGATCGCCTCGAGCACGACGCCCGCACCGGCGCCGACGCCGGAGCCGAGCGCCGGTACGCCGAGATTCGCGGCGTGCTGCACGTCGGTCGGGAGCACCCACTTGAGTGCGAGCGCGCCGGTTGCCCCGGCCGCGAACTGGACGAGCCAGTAGAAGAGCGCGAGCGACGTCGAGATCCGGCGGGTGACCAGGAAGCCGAGCGTGATCGCGGGATTGAACAGCCCACCCGAGATGTAGCCGACGGCCATCACCATGACGCCGATCGCCAGGCCGTTCGCGAGCGCGACGTCGGTCGGCGTGCGGGCGAACGCCGCGGCGCCCGCACCGATGAAGATCAGCGTGAACGTCCCGACGAACTCGGCTACGCCCCGCCGCAGATAGTCGCCCTCGAGCACGTCGCAGAAGCTACGGCGCGCGTCGGACGGACTGGTGCTCCGAG
Source organism: uncultured Gaiellales bacterium (assembly GCA_964468985.1). GTDB lineage: Bacteria > Actinomycetota > Thermoleophilia > Gaiellales > Gaiellaceae > PALSA-600. Next base: position 2,404 of record CAYXXE010000103.1, read on the forward strand.
TCCCAGGCGGCGAGGAGCCGCCGCTCCTTGTCGCGGTCGAGCCCGGCCGGGGGCGCGGCGGGTGCAGCGCCGCTGCGCGCCCAGGCGAGGGTGTCCGCGATCGTCTCGGCGAGCGGGCGGAAGGCCAGCCCGGCGGCGACCGCCCGGGCGTTGTCCGTGTCCGCCATGCCGGCGTACTCGGGGCTGTGCAGCCACAGCGGCAGCTCCAGCCACTCGGCGACGTCGTGCGCCGCCAGGAAGCCCGGGTCGACCCATTCGAGTTGCGGATCCGTGCCGGCGACGGCGACACACGCGGCGAGGAGGGCTCCGATCGTGGTTCGCGGGCCGATCGCGTTGTAGGTGCCGGCGAGTCCCGACTCGGCGGCGCGGACGATCCAGTCGGCCAGGTCGCGCCCGTCGATCACCTGCGCCGGAGCGGTCGCCGGAGCCGCGGCCAGCACACGCCCGCCGTCCGCGACCCGCACCGGCCAGTACGTGAAGCGGCCCGACGGGTCCCATGGGCCGACGATGAGGCCTGGCCGGGGCACGAACGCCTCCGGGAAGCTCGCGCGGACAGTGTTCTCGCACAGTGCCTTCAGCGCGCCGTAGTGCGTCTGCCAATCCTCGCTCGGCTCGGCGAGCTCGGCCACCGGGCTCTCCACGGTGGGCGGCGTCGAGAGGTCGGCGTACGCGGAGATCGACGAGACGAAGGTGTAGTGGCCGACGTCGCCGAGCGCGGCGATCGTGGCGGCGACGATCCTCGGCACGTAGCCGCTCGTGTCGACGACCGCGTCGAAGCCGCGGCCGGCGAGGGCGTCGAGGGAGCCGTCGCGGTCACCCTGCAGCCGCTCAACCTCGGGAAAGAGCTCGGGTCTCGTCCGGCCACGGTTGAAGAGGGTGAGGTCGTGCCCGCGGGCGAGTGCCGAGTCGACGACGTGGCGCCCGAGGAACTGCGTCCCGCCGAGAACGAGGATCCGCACCTCGCAAGCCTATGGGCGGCTCGCGCCCTGTGGGCGGTTCGTCCCACTTCCGACACCCTCGTCTGACCACGGGCCGTGTCCCGAGCGGCGGGTGCGGGTTTGGCTCGGCGACAGGTTTTGGACCTGCCTGTGGATTGTTCGTCACACTTCTGTGACACTGGTCTGACCCCAGAACTCGCCCCTGCAGACCCGTCCGAAACGGGGGTTTCGGGTCGGCGTCACCCGTTCCAGGGATGCAGGCGGCTCCACCTGCGCCGACAAAGGCTGAGGTGGGAGTGCCGGTCTACGGGGGGCCCTTCGAGGTGGCGCAGGCCGAGCGTCTGCTCTGGCGCGCCGGCTTCGGGCCGCGGCCGGGTGAGGCCGAGGCACTCGCGAAGCTGGGCCTGGCCGGCGCCGTGCATGCGCTCTGCTACCCGGGCGACGAGAAGTTCGTCGGGCCGCCGCCGCACGACGACAAGGGCCACGCGCTCGCCCCGTTCGACGCGTGGGGCGAGGATCACTGCTGGTGGCTCGACCGCATGGTGCGCACGAGCCGCCCGCTCGTCGAGCGGATGACGCTCGTCTGGCACGACTGGTTCGCGACGTCGAACGAAGGCGTCGGCAGCCAGAAGCTGATGATCCAGCAGAACCAGCTCTTCCGCAGCCACTTCCTCTCCCCGTTCGACCAGCTGCTGCTCCGGGTCACCGCGAACCCGGCGATGCTCCTGTGGCTGAACGGCACGCAGAACGTGAAGGAGGCGCCGAACGAGAACTACGGGCGCGAGATGATGGAGCTCTTCACGCTCGGTGCCGACCGCGGCGCCTACACCGAGGAGGACGTCCGCCAGCAGGCCCGGTCGCTGACCGGCTGGCAGAACCGGTGGCGCAACGGTCTCGGCAACTACGACTTCCACTTCGACGCCGCCGAGCACGACACCGGGATGAAGCGCGTCTTCCGCAAGAGCGGCAACTTCGACTGGCGCGGCTCATGCAAGCTCTGCGTCGAGAACCCGGCGCACGCCTCGTTCTTCGTCGGGAAGCTCTGGAGCTACTTCGTCCCGACCGCCCCGGACAGCCGCACGGCCGCCGCGCTCGAGGCGCTCTACCGCCAGGGCTACCAGGTGCGCCCCGTCGTCCAGGCGATCCTCCAGCACCCCGACCTCTACGAGGGCGAGCGGATGGTGAAGCCGCCGGTCGTCCACATCGCCGGCCTGCTCCGGCGCGTCGGCATGGGGATCACCACCACCGACTGGGCCTGGATCGGCGCGCAGTCGGGGCAGCAGCTCTTCTACCCGCCGAACGTCGCCGGCTGGGACGACACCCGCTGGCTCGACACCGCCACCTTCCGCGGCCGCTGGATGGGCGTGCAGCGTCTCCTCCGCGACAAGAGCCTCGACCCGTCGAAGCCTCCCGCCGGTCTGCCGGCCGGCGCCCAGCCGCTGCTCGACAGCGCGCTGAAGTTCTGGAACAAGCCGACCCTCTCGGTCGGGACGAACTACCAGCTCTACCACTTCGCCTCCCGCGCCCTCGCCGACGGCAAGGCCGACTGGGAGCAGAAGACCTACCCGGTGCTCGTCGAGAACGGGCTACGCCAGCTGATCGGAGTCTCCCCGGACATGCAGACCTCATGAGCGCACGTTCCGACATCACCTGCGCCGAATGCACCCGCGCCGACCTGGTTCGCGCCGTCGCCGGCCGCGGCCTGCCCTCGATCGAGCCGGGCATGCCGCTGCCGGCCGGCACCGGCCTGACCCGCCGCTCCTTCGTCGCCAAGTCGGCGGGCCTCGCGCTCGCCGTCTACGGCGCCGGCCGCCTGCAGCTGTTCGACGAGGGCATCGCGAACGCCGCGAGCGGCCCGCAAGGCCCGATCCTGGTCAGCGTCTTCCTGCAGGGCGGCGCCGACGCGCTCTCGCTGCTCTACCCGGACGGAGACCCGCTCTACCACACCCTCCGCACCCAGCTCGCCGTCACCGGCGGCACCCAGTTCACGGAGGATCCGCGGCTGTACTGGAACCCGGCGCTCGCGCCGCTCGCGACGCTGCACGACGAGGGGAAGGTCACGGTCCTGCCCGCCGTCGGCTACGACCATCCGGACCAGTCGCACTTCACGTCGCGCCACTTCTGGGAAGTGGGGGCGACCGATCCGCACCTGCTCACCGGCTGGCTCGGCCGCTACCTCGACGCGACCGGCTCGCCCGACAACCCGCTGCAGGGTCTCTCGATCACCGGCAGCCTCGAGCCGTCGCTCGCGACGACGAAGGTGCCGGTGGCCGCGATCGACGGGCCGAACCAGTACACGTTCGGCGCCCAGGGTGTCTGGGGCAGCGTCCAGAACCGGATGCTCGACGCGATGGGCGCGCTCGGCTCCGTCCACTCGAAGGACCCGGCGTTCCTGACGGCCGCGAACGTCACGAAGCAGGCCGACCGGCTGCGCCGCCAGCTGCTCCCGTTCGCGGGCGGCACGATCAAGTCGCCCGTCCCGTACCCCGACGGCAACGACGGGTTCACGACCGGCCTCCAGGGCGTCGCCGCGATGATCTCCGCCGGCCTGCCGCTGCGCTGCGTCGCGCTCGAGGCCTCCGGCTCCTACGACACCCACGCCGGGCAGACCGCCGCGCTCACGCCTGCGCTCACCACGACGGCGGCGTCGCTCTTCTCGTTCCAGCGGGACCTCGAAGCCCGCGGCATCGCCGACCGCGTCCTGACGCTCGTCTGGTCGGAGTTCGGCCGCCGCGCCCAGGAGAACGGCTCGGGCGGCACCGACCACGGCGCCGCCGGGACGGCGTTCCTGATCGGCACCCGCAGCACGGGCACCGCCGTGGGCGAGTTCCCCGGGCTGGCCTCGCTCGATCCGCAGGGGAACCTGAAGGCGACGTCCGACTTCCGGTCGGTCTACTGCTCCCTCCTCGAGCAGTGGCTGAAGTTCGACGCCGAGCGGATCATCCCCGGCGCCGGCAAGTTCCAGCGGTACACGCTGGTCAAATGAGCCGCGCCCGCCTGGCCATGGCGTCGGCGGCGCTGTTCGTCGGCTCCGCCGTGGTCGCCGGCTTCGCCGTTCCGGCAGCGCCGGCGCTCAGCCCGGCGCCGTCGCGCCTCGAGGTCGTCGCGCACGAGTACTCGTACACCCTGTCGCGCCTGCACCTGAAGGCCGGCGAGGCGATCGTCGAGCTCGACAACTTCGGGGAGGACTCGCACGACCTCCGCCTGGAGCGCATCGGCGCGACGCACGTCGCGGGCCTCGGCAAGGTGGCGCCCGGCTCCCTCGCCGACCTCACGCTGCGCCTGGCTCCCGGGCGATACTTGCTCTGGTGCTCGGTCGCGGATCATCGCTCGCTCGGCATGCAGGCGACGCTCGTCGTCACCCGCTGACGTTCGACGACACCGGCGACCCGGCCGGCTTCCCCGTCCTCTACTGCCACGGTGGCGGCGACTCGCGGCTCTCCCGCCACCCCGACGATTCGATCGCGGCGTCGCTCGGCGTCCGCCTGGTGGCGGTCGAGCGCTCCGGGCCGCCGGTCGAGGGCAGGACGCTCGTCACGTTCGCTCGTGACGTCGAGGCGCTGGCGGACGGGCTCGGGCTCGACCGCTTCGCGACGCTCGGCTGGTCGGCGGGCGGCCCGCACGCCCTGGCGGTGGCGGGCGTGCTCGGCGACCGGGTCACCCGGGTCGCGCTCGTCGGCTCGATGCCGCCGCCCGACCTCCTCTCGCTCCTCGCGCGCGACGTCCGCCTCTCGGTGCGGCTGGCCTCGCTCGCGCCCCGCCTGCTCACCGGACGGCTCGAGGCCTGGGGCAGGCGCCCGACCCCGCCGACGGGCCGATCCGACACCGACGACGCCTACGGGCGGGGGCGGCAGGAGTCGTTCCGCGCCGGCGGCGCCTGGCTCGCGCGCGAGCTGGCGGTGCTGGGCCGGCCGTGGGGCTTCGAGCTCGCCGAGGTCGGCGCGCCGGTGACGCTGTGGTGGGGAGCGAGCGACCCGGTCTGCCCGCCGGCGATCGGCCGCGCCTACGCGGCCCGCCTCCCGCAGGCGAAGTTCCGGGTCGTGCCGGGGAACCACCAGCTGCTGTTCGCGGCCTGGCGCGAGATCCTGGCCGACCTGCGCGCCTGACCGTCGCTCGGCGGCTCTCAGCGCGGCGGTCGCAACGCGGCGAACTCGTCCGTCACCTCGAGCCGCCGCGCGACGAACGAGAACAGGGCCGCGGGCCGGCCCCCCGAGCGGCCCGGCGCGCGGTGGCCCGCGACCGGCTCGAGCACGCCGCGGCGGACGAGCACGCGCTGCAGGTTCGTCGCCGACACGTCGTAGCCGAGCGCTGCGACGAAGATCTCGCGCAGCTCCGAGATCGTGAACGCCTCCGGGGCGAGCGCGAAGCCGAGGTTGGTGTACGAGAGCTTCGCGCGGAGCCGCGCCTGCGCGGCAGCGACGATCCGGGTGTGGTCGTCGACGAGCGGCGGCAGCGCGCCGACCGCGTGCCAGCGGCCGGCCAGCTCGGCGTCCGCGGGCGCGAGGCCGAGGTAGGCCGTCGCGAGCTCCCAGCCGCGGGCCGTGCGGCGCGGGTCGCTGCGTGTCTCGAGCTGCTCGAGGTGGGCGAGCGCGGAGAGCTCGAGCGCCCGCCCGAGCGCCGCCTCGAGCGTCTCCGGGCGTGTCAGCTCGGCGCCCGGCAGGGCGTTCCCGTCGAGCAGCACCTCGAGCGAGTGGTCGCGGACGCGCAGGACGGCTGCCAGTGCGACGTGCGTCGGTGTGTCTCTAGAATGGGCCAAGGTTTTCGCCTAACAGTCTAAAACTTCGAGAAGCCACCCGAGAAGGAGCCATGCAGCCGAAGCTGATCCCCGTCCTCGCCCTCCTCGCGGCCGCGCTGGTGCTCGCCGCCGCCGGCCGCGGCAGCTCGCGTCACGCGGCACCGGTAGCCGCACCCGCCTTCAAGGTCGGGCTGAGTACCGACACCGGCGGGTTGAACGACCGCGGTTTCAACCACCTGGCGTATCTCGGCCTGCAGCAGGCCGAGTCGAAGCTCGGCGTCCAGGGCCGGGTCGTGCAGGCGGCCTCGCCGGCCGAGTACATCCCGAATCTCGCCCGGCTCGCGCAGCAGGGGTACTCGCTGGTGATCGGGGTCGGCTTCACCGAGATCCAGGCGCTGGAGGCGGTGGCCAAGCAGTTCCCGAAGACGCACTTCGCGATCGTGGACGTCTCGAACGCCGACGAGGGCGGCCTGCCGAACGTCGAGGGCCTGCTCTTCAAGGAGCAGGAGGCGGGCTATCTCGCGGGGTACGCGGCGGGTCTCGCCGCCAAGGCGCGGGGCGCCGACGTCGTCTCGTCCGTCGGCGGCCAGAAGCAGCCGCCGGTCGACCGGTACATCGCGGGCTTCCAGGCGGGCGCGAAGGCGGCGCTTCCGGGCGTCAAGACGCCGAATGCCTACTCGAACGACTTCTCGAACGAGGCCAGGTGCAAGGAGATCGCGCTGAACCAGATCGCCGCCGGGTCGGCGGTCGTCTTCCAGGTCGCCGGCGGCTGCGGGCTCGGTGCGCTCGACGCCGCGAACGAGCAGGGCGTCTGGGGGATCGGGGTCGACGCCGACCAGGGCTACCTCGGCCCCTACGTGCTCACCTCGGCGCTGAAGC
>CAYXXE010000104.1:0-8950 GCA_964468985.1 uncultured Gaiellales bacterium
CGGCGGTCTCGGGCAGGTGGGCGAGAAACGCCACGAGCTCGGGCTCGAGGCGCTGGTCGGCGGTCGGAGCCTCGGCCAGCTCCCGTTCGGCATTGCCCCGGATCCAGACGGCCCGGGACCCGAGCTGCTGCAGCCGGCGCACCGTCTCGGCGTCGGACGCGCCGCCCACGACATCGCCGCCGATCACGATCACGTCCGACTCCGCGACCTCGGCAAGAACCGCCTCCAGCGCCGGGAGGTTGCCGTGGACGTCGTACAGCGCCGCCACTCTCACGCGGGCGGATCGGCGATCTCGACGAGCACCCGGCGGCCCTCGTGGGCCGCGCCGGCCCGGACCAGCGTGCGCAACGCCCGGATGATCCGCCCCTGGCGGCCGATCACCTTCCCGACGTCGTCAGGAGCCACGTGGAGGACGAGCACGAGGGCACCGTCGCGCTCGTCGGTCTCGACGCGAACCGCGTCGGGGTCGTCCACCAGCTCGCGGGCCAGGTACGCGAGCAGCTCGGCCACGACTACGCGATGCCCTTGACCTTGATCAGGCGTGCGACCGCCTCGGTGGGCTGGGCGCCCTTGCCGAGCCAATCCTTGACCTTCGCCTCGTCGAGCTCGATCGTCGACGGGTCGGTCTGGGGGTTGTAGCGTCCGACGATCTCCAGGAACTTGCCGTCACGGGGCGACCGTGAGTCGGCCGCGACCACCCGGTAGATCGGGTTCTTCTTCGAGCCCACACGCGTGAGCCTCAATTTCACAGCCATCTGAGTCCTTTACCTCCGGCCGGCCTTTTTCTTGCGACCCGAGGACGACCGCCGCGACATCACGGGATGGCCGGCGCTCGGAGCGCCTGGGATCGGAAGGGCCGGCATCTGCCCCCGCCCCATCTGCTTCATCAGCTTCTCCATCGTCTTGCGTGCCTCGAGCAGCTGGTTGACCTGCTCGACCGAGACGCCGGAGCCCTTCGCGATCCGCTGCCGGCGCTTGCCGTCGATCACGAGCGGCGAGCGCCGCTCGAGCGGGGTCATCGAGAGCACGATCGCCTCGACCCGGCCGAGCTGCTTCTCGTCGACGTCCACATCGCCGAGTTGCTTGCCCAGGCCGGGGATCAGCTTGAGGATCCCCTGCAGCGGCCCCATCCGGCGCAGCATCTTGTAGGCGCCGAGGAAGTCGTCGAAGCTGAACTGGCCGGCGCGGAGCCGTTGCTCCAGCTCGGCCTGCTCGTCCTCGGCGACGGCCTGCTCGGCGCGCTCGATGAGGGTCAGGACATCGCCCATCCCGAGGATCCGCGACGCCATGCGATCGGGGTGGAAGACCTCGAGTTGGTCGAGCTTCTCGCCGGTGGACGCGTACTTGACGGGCTTGCCGGTGACCGACCGGACGCTCAGGGCGGCGCCGCCGCGCGCGTCGCCGTCGAGCTTCGTGAGGATCACGCCGTCGAACGCGATGCGCTCGTCGAACGCCCGGGCGACGTTCACCGCTTCCTGGCCGGTCATCGCGTCGAGGACGAGCAGCACGTTCTGCGGCTTCGCCTCGGCCGCGACCCGCTCGAGCTCCGCCATCAGCTCCTCGTCGATCTGGAGGCGCCCGGCCGTGTCGACGATCACCGTGTCGAGCCCCTCGGCGCGTGCGCGGGCCAGGCCGTTGCGCGCCGCTTCGACCGGGTCCTGCGTGTCGGTGCGGAAGACGGGGATGTCGAGCTGCGCCCCGAGCTGTTCGAGCTGGTCGATCGCGGCGGGCCGCTGGAGGTCGGCCGCGACGAGGCCAGGCTTGCGGCCTTCGGCCCTGAGCAGGCGCGCGAGCTTGGCCGCCGTCGTCGTCTTGCCCGAGCCCTGGAGGCCGGCGAGGAGGATCACGGTGAACTTCTCGAGCCGCAGCCCGGACGTGCTCTCGCCGAGGAGCGTCGTCAGCTCCTCGTGGACGATCTTCACGACCTGCTGGCCGGGGGTGAGGCTCTTCAGGACGTCTTCGCCGACCGCGCGCTCGCGCACGTGGGCGACGAAGTCGCGGACGACGGTGAAGTTGACGTCGGCTTCGAGCAGCGCCAGCCGGATCTCGCGCATCGCGCGCGAGATCGCCTCGTCGTCGAGCCTGCCCTGCTTGCGCAGGCCACCGAGAGCGCTCTGGAGCTTGTCGGACAGCGAGTCGAACACGACGGGGCATGGTAGCTGGGCTGGTTTGGATCGTTAGAGTCTCCCCTGCGATGCCCTACACCGCCGATCCCGCCCGGTACGACCGGATGCGCTACCGCCGCAGCGGGCGCAGCGGTCTGCGGCTGCCTGAGATCTCGCTCGGGCTCTGGCAGAACTTCGGCGCCGACCGCCCGCTCGAGACGAGCCGGGCGATCGTCCGGCGCGCCTTCGACCTGGGTGTCACGCATTTCGACCTCGCGAACAACTACGGCCCGCCCTACGGCTCCGCCGAGGAGACGTTCGGGCAACTCCTGCGCGACGACCTGCGCCCGTACCGCGACGAGCTCGTGATCTCGACGAAGGCCGGCTACGACATGTGGCCGGGCCCGTACGGCGAATGGGGCTCCCGCAAGTACGTCCTCGCGTCGCTCGACCAGTCGCTGCGCCGGCTGGGTCTCGACTACGTCGACATCTTCTACTCGCACCGGTTCGACCCGGAGACCCCGCTCGAGGAAACGCTCGGCGCACTCGACACCGCCGTCCGCCAGGGGAAGGCGCTCTACGTCGGTGTCTCCTCCTACTCGGCCGCCCGCACACGCGAGGCGGCGGCGATCCTGCACGAGCTCGGCACGCCGCTCCTGATCCACCAGCCGTCGTACTCGCTCCTCAACCGCTGGATCGAGCCGGACCTGCTGGCTGCGCTGGACGAGCTCGGGGTCGGCTGTATCGGCTTCTCGCCGCTTGCGCAGGGCCTCCTCACCGACCGTTACCTCGACGGGATCCCCGCCGACTCGCGCGCTGCGAGAGACGGGTCGTTCTCTCCCTCGCTGCTCACGGACGAGGCGCTGGCGAAGGTGAGGGCGCTGCGCGAGATCGCCCTCGGCCGCGGCCAGACGCTGGCGCAGCTCGCCCTCGCCTGGACGCTCCGCGACCCACGCATGACCTCGACCCTGATCGGCGCGTCGAGCGTCGCCCAGCTCGAGGACAGCCTCGGCGCCCTCGCGGGCCCGGCGTTCACGGACGAGGAGCTCGCGGAGATCGACCGCTACGCGACGGAGAGCGGGATCGACCTCTGGCGGCGCTCACACAGCCACTGAAGGGCGCTACTCGGCCGTACCGACGAGGGCCGAGGCAAAGTCCTGCGGGTCGAACGGCCGCAGGTCGTCGAGGCTCTCGCCGACGCCGACGAGCTTCACCGGCAGGCCGAGCTCGTAGGCGATCGCGACGGCAATCCCGCCCTTCGCCGAGCCGTCCAGCTTCGTCAGCGCCACGCCCGTGACGCCCACGGCCTCGTCGAAGAGGCGCGCCTGCTGGAGGCCGTTCTGGCCGGTGGTGGCGTCGACGACGAGCAGCACCTCGTGCGGTGCGCCCACGAGCCGGCCGGCGATGACGCGGCGGACCTTCGCGAGCTCGTCCATCAGGTTCGTCTGGGTGTGGAGCCGCCCGGCGGTGTCGACGATCACGATGTCGGTTCCGGCGCCGACCGCGTCGTAGGCGACCGCCGCCGGGTCGCCTCCGCGCTCGCCGCCGACGAACCGGGCGCCGGCACGCTCGGCCCAGATCTCGAGCTGCTCCTCGGCGGCCGCCCGGAACGTGTCGGCGGCACCGAGCGTCACCTCGCGGCCGTGCTCGCGCAGCCTGGCCGCGAGCTTCCCGATGGTCGTCGTCTTGCCGGTGCCGTTCACGCCGACGACCAGGATCACCGCCGGGCTGTGCGCCAGGTCGAGCGTCGGCGGGGCTCCGAACAGCGCGGCGATCTCCTCGGCGAGCGCCGGGCCGAGCTCGGCGAGGTCCTGGCGGGCCTCGAGGCGGCGCATCAGCTCGGCCGTGGCGCGCACGCCGACGTCGGCGTAGATCAGCGCCTCCTCGAGCCGCTCCCACGACCCGTCGTCGGCCGGATCGAATGCGACGGCGAGGAGTTGCTCTCCGAGGGCGCGGCGCGACCTCCCGAGCGACTCACGGAGGCGGCCGAGGAGCCCGCGCCGCACGACTTCGTTCTCCGGAGCCGCGTCCGCTTCGCCCAGTAGTTGACCCCAGCTCCGAGACACGGCGGCGAACGGTAGCCTGCCCGCCCCCCTTCGCCGGAATCCCCTGCAAACAGGGGGAAAGTGTCAGACACGTCTCAGATACATGCCTGATACCTCTCGGAGAACGCTCCGAGAGGTATCAGAGACCGGCGGTCGCGTCGGCGGTCGCGTCGGAGGTTGCGTCAGGCAGGCTGCGTCAGGCGGCCGCGCGGCGGGGTCGCGCGGCCGGGGCGCCGGCCAGGGCGGCGGTGCTGGCGACCGGCAGCCGGCCGCGTGCGGCGAAGATGTCGCCGGGCCAGTCGTGCCGGCGGCCGGCGAGCTCGGTGAACCAGCCTGCCTCGTCGCGGTCGACGCGGACGAGCTTCACCGGGATCCCGTCCAGCAGGAAGGCGCGTTTCCACGGGAGCCGCTTCGCGTCGATCCAGTCGAGCTCGAGGCGGTCGACCCGGGACCAGTCGCGTGCCGGGTACAGCAGGTCGACGTCGGCGTGGGGACGCGGCGGGGCCAGGCCGCGTAGCTCCTCCGCCCAGCCGCCGAAGAGCCAGGTCCGGATCCGCTGCGCCGTCAGGAGATCGAACGCCCGCAGCACGAAGTCGAGGTCGTTCACGCCGTGGCTGCGGCTTCGCCCTCGCGCGGCAGCCGCCGCGAGACGATCTGCGAGATGCCGTCGTTGCCCATCGTCACCCCGTACAGCACGTCCGCGGCCTCCATCGTCCGCTTCTGGTGCGTGATGACGATGAACTGCGCGCGGTCGGCGTACCGGCGCAGCAGCTCCGTGAACCGGCCGATGTTCGTGTCGTCGAGCGCCGCCTCGACCTCGTCGAGCAGGTAGAACGGGCTCGGCCGCGCCAGGAACAGCGAGAAGAGGAACGCGATCGCGCCGAGCGACTTCTCGCCGCCGGAGAGCAGCGACAGACGCGTGACGCGCTTGCCGGCGGGCCGCAGCTCCACCTCCACCCCGTGCTCGGCGCCGTCCTCCTCGGGCGCGGTCAGGAGCAGCCGCCCCTCGCCGCCCGGGAAGAGGGTGGCCGCGACCTCGCCGAAGTGATGCTCGACGGCCGCGTACGTCTCGGCGAAACGGGTCTCGACCGTGTTCGTCAAGTCGTCGCGGAGCTTCTCCAGCTCGCGCAGGCTCCGCTCCAGATCCTCACGCTGCGTCGAGAGCTCGTCGAGGCGCTCCTTCTCCGCCTCGAACTCCTCCTTGGCCAGCGGGTTGACCTGTCCGAGCACCTCGCGCCGCTGCTCGGAGCGCCGGAGCCGCGCGGCCAGCTCGTCACGATCCTCACCCTCGGCCGGCTCGACTCCCGCCGCGTCGAGCCGGCGCCGCGCCTCGTCACGCTCCGCGTCCAGACGCGCCAACTCGACGTCGAGCGCACCGAGCCGCTCCCCCGCCTCACCCGAAGCCGCCCGGAGCCGCACCTCCTCCGCGCCCAGCCGGCGCAACTCGGCACCGAGTTCGGACGTCCGGGTCGTCTGCGACTCGGCGCGGGCACGCACGGCTCCGGCAAACCGGTCGACATCGGCGGCGAGAGTCGCTGCGAGCACCGTCGCGAGCCGCTCCGCCGCCGAGGCGAGCTGAACGGCGACCGCCTCGCTGGGGCGGCGGCGGGCCCCCGGGTCGGCGTCGGTGAGCGCGCGGGCCGCGGCACGGGCGTCCTCTGCCGCGACCTCGGCGGCGTTGGCGGCCGTCCGGGCTCGCTCCGACAGCTCCTCGGCCTCCAGGCGGAGCGCTGCCGCCTCACCGCTCGCTTCGGCGACCCGCCCGTTCGCGAGCCGCTCCGCGGCAAGCGCGCGGGTGTCGGCCACCGTGACCGCGTGCCGCAGCTCGCCCTCGCGAGCCGCGATCGACCGCAGCTCGTCGGCGAACCGCTCCGCACGCTCGGCGAGAGGCGCCTCTAGCCGACCCGCTGCGGCAGCCGCGACCCGCAGCGTCTCGTCGAGGCGGGCAGCGCCTGCGGCGAGACGCCCCAGCACCGCCGGCGAGGCGTGGCGGACGTTCCGGAGCCGGGCGACGGGGGCGAATGCTGCGCGCGCGGCGTCGGCCCGCCCCACGGCGGCCTCGGCGCGTGCCGCCGCGGCGGCCGCGGCCGCCGCCAGCTCGGCCGCCTCGGCCGCCAGGTCGCTCCGCCGTCCCTCGAGCTCGAGCAACACCGCCTCGGCGGCCTCGCCGGCGAACCACAGCTCGCCGCGCACGGGGTCCCAGCCGATGCCCTCGACCGTCACCGCCGCGACCGGCGAGGCGAGCAGGTCCGCGTGCGCGACCACCGGCAGCTCGCGGACCAGATCGGCGGGGTCGCGGCCGACGAGCACGAGCACCGACCCGAGGCCGGAGCTGCGGGCACGCTCGACCAGCGCGAGCGCCTGGCGCGCGTCGGCCGCCATCACACCTGCGGCCCGATGCCCGAGCGCCGCCGCGACGGCCCGCTCCTGGCCCGCCTCCACGTCGAGCAGCTGGAGCACGAGCCGTTCGCCCGCTTCCGCGAGCGCGCGCGCCGCCGGAGGCAGCCCCTCCCGCTCCGCGAGCGACTGCTCGAGCGCCGCCAGACGCTCGCCGGCGAGCCGCGCCCGCGCGGCCAGATCGTCTCGTTCGCGCAGCGCCAGACGTGCCGCGTCGTCGGCCGCATCCGCGGTGCGACCCAGCTCGGCCGGTGACGGCCCCGCCGGCCGCGAACGTGCCTCGGCCAGGTCCGACTCGAGCTCGCCCAGCAGCCGCTGCGTCGACTCGTGGCGCACGGCGAGCCGCTGCGCCGCGCCGCGCAGGGCCAGCAGCGAGTCCCGGCCTGCGCCCGTCAGCTGCGTCTCGGCACGGCCGCGCGCACCGAGGATCGCTTCGAGCTCCCCGGCCAGCTCCGCGTGGCCGCGGCGCTCGACCGACGCGACACGCGCCCAGCGCTCCTCGGCCTCGACCTGGAGGCGAGCCCGCTCGGCGGCGGCGGCCTGGGCCGTAGCCGCGGCTCGGCGCGCCGCGGCCTCGAGCGAGGCCGACGCCGACGGGTCGTAGGCGCGCACCGCGGCGAGCTCGCCGCCGAGCTGCTCGGCCAGGGCGGCAGCGGCCTCGTGGCGGAGCCCGATCCGCTCGGCAGCGCTCTGGAGCAGGTACACGGCAGCGGTCGCCCGTTCACGCTCCCCGGCGCTGTCGGTGAGCTCCTCCTCGGCCCGCTCGCGCTCCGCGACGAGCGCGGCGATCTGCGTCTCGAGCTCCCTTCGCTCCGCGGTGACGGCGGCCCGCCGCGACTCCGACTCGCTGCGGACGCCGGCGAGCCGGCCCAGGTCGAGCGTCGCGATCGCGGCCTGGAGGCGCATGATCTCCTCGCCGAGCTTCTCGGCGCGCTCGGCGGCCGTCGCCTGGTGCGCGAGCGGCCGCAACCGCTTGCGCACCTCGTCCTCGAGGTCGCGTGCCCGCTCGACCTGGATCTGGACGCGGGCGAGCTTCAGCTCGGCGCGGTGCCGGCGACGCTTGAAGCGCCCGAGCCCGGCGGCCTCCTCCACCAGCTCCCGCCGCTCGGCGGGACGGGAGTTGAGCACCGTCTCGACGCGGCCCTGCGAGATCACCGAGCGCAGGCCGCCGCCGAGCCCGACATCCGAGAGCAACTCGACCAGATCGAGCCTGCGGACGGGCGAGCGGTTGATCAGGTACTGCCCCTCCCCGCCGCGGGCGAGGCGCCGCGACACCGACACCTCCGAATACGGCAGGTCGGGCCAGGCTCCATCGGCGTTGTCGAAGACGAGCTCGACCTCGCACGCATCGACGGGACGTGCCCCGGCGGAGCCGGCGAAGAGCACGTCGTCGGGCTTCTCGGCCCGAAGCTCGCCAGGGCTCATCGACCCGGTCGCCCAGAGGATCGAGTCGGAGACGTTCGACTTGCCCGAGCCGTTCGGCCCCACGACGACGGCGACGCCCGGCTCGAGGCGAATCTCGACCGGCTCGACGAACGACTTGAAGCCGCGCAGCTTGATGGCCTTCAGATGCACGCCGCCGAGGACGCTACCGGGGCCTCAGGACGTCGCAGGCTCCACCAGCGCGCCGAGCCCGACCCTGGCCGCTGCCTGCTCGGCGTCCTTCTTGGAGCGGCCGGTGCCGGTGCCGACCTGTTCGCCCGCGAGCTCCACCACGACGGTGAACGTGCGGTCGTGCGGTGGGCCGGCGACATCGACGACCCGGTAGGCGACCGGCCGTCCGGCCCGGGCCGATCGCTCCTGCAGCTCGGTCTTGTGGTCGACGTGGTTGTGGAGCGCGTACTGGATCTGAGGCTCGAAGGCTCCCACGACGGCCGCCGCGAGCGCGTCGAAGCCGTGCTCGACGTACAGCGCGGCGATCGCCGCCTCGAGAACGGCGGCCAGGACGTTCCGGTTCGTCGCGAGCCGCTCGACCTCGGCCGGCGGCAGCCCGGCGCCCGCCTCACGCAGACGGGCAGCGAGATCGAGCTCCTCCGCGACCTCGGCACAGCTCGCCCGCGAGACGACGTGCGCGCGGATCTTGGCCAGCCGCCCCTCCGGGAACGCCGGGAACCGGTCGTACAGCGTCCGGGCGACGGCGAGCTCGAGCACGGAGTCGCCGAGGAACTCGAGCCGCTCGTAGGAGTCCGTGCGGTCGGCGGCCCACGACGAGTGCGTGAAGACCGCCGCCGCGCGGTCAGCCGGCAGCCGCTCGATCAGCTCTGCGAGAGATCGTCCGCTGCTACTGGTGAGACGAGACGTAGTCGACCGCCTGGCCGACAGTGGTGATCTTCTGGGCGTCCTCGTCCGAGATCTTGATCCCGAACTGATCCTCGAGCTCCATGATCAACTCGACGAGGTCGA
>CAYXXE010000105.1:0-8863 GCA_964468985.1 uncultured Gaiellales bacterium
TCGCCGGCGCGATCGACATGACGGGCTACCTCTACCACTACGGCCAGACCGACATCCCGTTCAGCTCGGTGGGCTTCCTCGGCATCGCCGTCGCGCTCCTCGGGCGGAACACGGCGGCCGGCACCGGCGCGGCCGCGCTGCTCTTCGGCGCGCTCCTCTTCGGCACCACCCACGGGCTGACGTCGAACGTGATCCAGCCCGAGCTCGCCGGGAACCTGACGTACATCATCCAGGGCCTCGTGGTGCTGTTCATCGGCGCCGACGTGCTCATCCTCTATGTCTGGAACACGCGCCGGAAACTGCGGCGCGCCAGGTCCGCCGAGGCGGTGTCGGCGCGATGAGCAGCCTGGCGGAGCGGCTCGAGAATCCGCTGTCGGCGAGGCTGCGGAATCCGGCGGTGACGGGCTATGCCGGCATTGCGGCGGGCGTCTTCGCGGCGTTTCTCACCATCCCGCCGATCCAGGCCCGCGCCGTCACGTGGCCGATCCTCGTCGGCATCGTGGCGGCGGTGCTCGGGATCTGGACCGTGACCCGCGGGCGGCGGCGTCTCGGCTGGGGCGCGGTGGCCGCCGGACTGCTCGGAATCGCACTGGGCATCCTCGCCACCCGTTCGAGCGTCGGGAACCTGAACGCCGTCTTCGACGCGGCGCTGATCGCCCAGACGTTCGCCTTCACCACGCCGCTCATCTTCGGGGCGATCGCCGGGATGTTCTCCGAGCGGAGCGGGGTGGTGAACATCGGCCTCGAGGGGATGATGTTGATGGGCGCCTTCTGGGGCGTCTACGGTGCCGACAAGGGCGGCAGCTGGGTCGTCGGGATCGTCGTCGGGATGGGCGTGGGCGCCGTCCTCGCGCTCGTCTACGCGTACTTCGCGATCCACCTGCGCGCCGACCAGATCGTCGGTGGGACCGCGGTCAACTTCCTCGCCCTCGGCATCACCGGGTACTTCTTCTTCCAACTCTACAACGGCAACTACATCCCCGAGGGCGCCTCGACGATCCCGAACTTCAACATCCCCTGGCTCGGGAGCGAGCACTTTCTCGGGCCCGCCATCGGGCACCTGAACATCATGGTCTGGGCGGGCTTCGCGCTCGTGATCGGCTCCTATGTCGTGATGTTCAAGACGCCGATCGGCCTGCGCATCCGCGCGTGCGGCGAGCACCCACGCGCCGCCGACACGGTGGGCATCAACGTCTACGCGATCCGCTACGGCTGCGTCGTGCTCTCGGGCATTCTCGCCGCGCTCGGCGGTGTCTACCTGTCGGATGGGTTCGGCGGCGGGACGTTCGTCAACAACATGACCGACGGCCGTGGCTTCATCGCCCTCGCGGCGATGATCTTCGGCAACTGGCGTCCGTTCGGCGCCTTCGGCGCTGCGCTCCTGTTCGGCTTCTCGAGCGCGATCGCGTTGCGGCTCCAGGTCTACTCGGCCTCCGCGTCGACGCTGTTCAACATCCTTCCGTACGTCCTGACGCTGATCGCCGTGGCCGGGGTGATCGGACGTACGATCCCGCCGGCCGCCGATGGGAAGCCCTATAAGAAGCAGTGACGCGAAGCGGGGGCTCGCCGCCGGCGTGGCCCTGCTCGCTCTCACCTGCTCCCTCACGGCCGGAGCGACGCCACCGGCGGGGTTCACCGTCTGCCTGGTCGTCGGCAGCGGTGCCGGCAGCTCCCTCGATCCGGCGGCGGAGGCCGGGTTGGTGGAGGCGGAGCGGACGGGCGTGGACGGCAGCGTCGAGCGGGCGACGGGGGCGGTCGGTGCCGAGGCGGCTCTGGAGGCCTGCCTGGGCACGGGCGCCGACCTGACGATTGCCGTCGGCGCGGGCACGGCGAACGCGGTCGACACGGTCGCCACCGCCAACCGCTCACGTCGCTTCGCGGTGCTCGACATGAGCCAGGCGCTGCTCGCCCACCGCCCCGCCAACGTGACCGGCGTGCTGTTCAGGACCGAGGAGTCCGCGTACCTCGCCGGCTACGCGGCGGCGCTCTGGGCCCGGGAGCGGAGCAGGCACGGCCCGGTCGTCGTCGGCTCGGTCGGCAGCCTCGACGTGCCGCCCGTCGAGCGGTACATCGCCGGGTTCGAGTTCGGTGCGAGGCGGGCAGTCCGCGGCGCGACCGTCGTGCACGGGTTCTCCCAGACCGAGGTCGATCCGCGGGCCTGCCGGCGCGTGGCAGCCGGCGAGCTCACGGACGGAGCGAAGGTCGTGCTCGCGGCCGCGGGCGCGTGCGGCGCCGGAGTCGCGGAGGCTGCCGCCGGCGGACGCGCCCTCACGGTCGCCACGAACGTCCCGGCGCCGGTTCGGGCGGCGAGCACCGTCCTGACGAGCGTGAGCGAGCATGCCGGAGTCGCGGTGCTGCGCGTGGTCGACGCCGCCAGGCACGGAACGCTCACCGGCGGCGGCGACATCTGGCTCGGGGTCGGGGACGGCGGTGTCGGGTACGGCCCGTGGAGCCCGCGGGTCCCGGTGTCGATCCGGCGCGCCGTCGCACGCCAGCTCCGCCTGCTCCAGGCCGGGAGAGGCCCGTCGATCCCCAGCGTGCTCGGCTGAGCCGGTGACGGCGCTCCGACCTGCCCCGGTCGCTCGAGTGACCGCGCTGGTCGCCGCCGCGGCGATCGTCGGGGGCTGCGGCAGCGCCGCGAGACCGGCGCGGCAGGTGGTGTCGACCGCGCCGGCCGCACCGGCCCGGCCCGTGTTCACGGTGGGCGTCGTCGGCGCGGTCCCGTTCGAGGTCGCGGGCGTCGCCGTGGTTCACGGGTCGCTGACCCGGGTGGTGGGCAACCCGCTCGTCCTCGTCGAAGCCGGTCGCGTCTCGCCGGTCGAGCTCGCGCTCGTGGCCCGCGCGAATCCCGCCACGGACTTCGCGGTGATCGGCGGCACCGCCGGTCGCCGGCCGCTGCGCAACGTCGCCGGCGTGCTCGTACGTGCCGGCGACGCGGCGTATCTGAGCGGCACCGTCGCCGCGCTCGTCGCCCACGCGACGGGAACGCAGCGCCCGACCGTCGCTCTCGTCGGGCCTGCCGGAACAGGCGTGGTGACGGCGTTCCGTCGCGGTGTCAGCGATGCCGCGCCCGGGGTCTCGGCGACCGCCACGGCCGCCGGCCCCGACGCGACCCTGTGCAAGGAGGCGGCTCTGGCGGCGATCGACGCCGGCGCCGTGGCGGTCGTCGGCACCGACGACGCCTGCGCCGCGGGCGTCCTGGCAGCGGCGGCGGAGCGGAACGTCGTCGGCGAGTCCCTCGTCGCCGATTTCGAGCTCCCGTCGGTCGCCGTCGCCGCGGTCGTCCAGGCTGCCGCGGCAGGTCACCCGTACCGGCACGAGGACGTCCGCTTCGGCTACCGGGCGGGTGCCGTCGGGATCGTGCACCTCGACCCGCTCGTCCCGACGGCGGTGGCGATCCAGGCGCGTGCGGCCGCGCAGCGTCTCGCCGAAGGGCGCTGAGCGCACTCGATGGACGAGCTGCTGCCCGACCCTCGGCCCCGGCTGACCACAGGCCGGCGGAGAGTCGCTCGCGCCGCCGGGCCGGTCCTCACGACCGTCGTCGCGTTCCTCGTCAGCGGGATCGCGGTCGTCGTCGTCGGGAAGAGCCCCGCCACCGTCTACCGGGCGATCTTCGACGGGAGCGGCCTGGCCTTCTTCTTCCACTTCGGCAGCCACTCGATCCACGTCCCGTTCACGCAGGCGCACGTCTGGTTCTGGTGGAACACCTCGTCTGCCGCCGCCTCGAACCTCCAGCAGACGCTGCTCGAGACGACGCCGATCATCTGCACGGGCCTCGCTCTCGCCTTCGCGCTCCGGTGCGGCCTCTTCAACATCGGCGGCCAGGGTCAGTATCTGGTCGGGTCGTACTTCGCGGTCTGGGTCGGGTCGTCATTCGTCCAGCTGACGCCCGTGCTGCACGTCACCTTCTGTCTCGTCGCCGGCGCCGTGTGCGGCGGGCTCTACGCCGCGCTCGCGGGCCTCCTCAAGGCCACGGTCGGCGCCCACGAGGTGATCACCACGATCATGCTCAACTGGACGGCGGTCTGGGTCGGCTCGTACCTCTTCGGCGAGGGCGGGCCGCTCCAGAACGGGTCGCAGGCTGCGATCCCGGTCTCGAACGACATCGCCGCCGGCGCCAAGCTGCCCGTCTTCTGGGGGCTGCAGATCCTGCAAGGGCTCTCGGTCGGCATCTTCGTCGCGCTGGCGATGCTCGTCGTCTACTGGCTCGTGATCAACAGGACGACGCTCGGCTTCGAGGTCCGGGCGGTGGGGGCGAGCGTCGAGGCCGCCCGCTACGCCGGCATGTCGGTCGCTCGCAGCACCGTCCTCGCGATGGCCATCTCGGGCATGTTCGCCGGGCTCGGCGGCGCGCTCGACGTGACGGGCTGGGAGTACCGGATCGGCCAGGTCGACGTGAGCGCCAACCAGATCGGCTTCATCGGCCTCGCCGCCGCGCTGCTCGGGCGCGGCTCGGCGCTCGGCGTGGGGGCGGGCGCGCTGCTCTTCGGCGCGCTGATCAACGGCACGTCGGGGCGGCAACTCGATCCGTCGGTCTTCGATCCCCAGCTGGCGGGCGACCTGGCGACGATCATCCAGGGTCTCGTCATCCTCTTCGTCGGGCTCAACCTGCCCGCCGTCGTCGGAGCGCTGCGCCGCCGGAGGTCGTCGTGAGGCGCCTCCGGACGATCCGTCCGGCCGCCCCGAAGACCGTCGGCGGCGTCGGCATCGCCCTCGGGGCACTCGGGTTCTGGCTCGCACTGCCGCCGCTGGCCTCGCGCACGGCGGCGCTGCCGATCCTCGCAGGCGTGCTCGCGATCGCCGCGGGGATCTGGGCCGCAGCCCGTGGTGCGCGACGGGTCGGCTTCGGCGCGGTCGCGTCGGGCCTGGTGGGCATCGCCCTCGGGATCGCCGCGACGCGCTCCTCGACCGGCCATCTGAACACGGTCGTCGTCTGGGGGGCGCTCGGCGCGGCGACGCTCCGCTACGCCACGCCGCTGACCTACGCCGCGATCGGCGGCCTCTACAGCGAGCGCAGCGGCGTCGTCAACGTCGCGCTCGAAGGGATGCTGCTGACGGGGGCGTTCTTCGGCATCTGGACGCTCACGTGGGCCCACACCTGGGCCGGCGGCCTCGCGTGGGTGGTGGCGCTCGGTGGCGCGGCGCTCGCCGGCATGGTGCTGGCGGCCGTCCACGCTGTCTGGTCGATCCAGTTCAAGGTCGATCAGATCGTCTCGGGCACGGCACTCAACTTCCTCGCGCTCGGGATCACCGGGTACATCTTCGTCGACCGCTACGGTGCCGGCGGCACCCCCGGTACGATCGCAGCCTTTGGCATCCCGGACATCCACCTCCGCTTCCTGCAGCACTGGACCCTCGTCGGGCCGCTCATCGGTCAGTTGAACCTGATGATCTGGCTGTCCTTCGCCCTGCTCGTCGGCACGTGGGTCGTCGTGTTCCGGACGCCGCTCGGCCTGCGACTTCGCGCGGTCGGCGAGCAACCCCGGGCGGCCGAGACGGTCGGGATCTCCGTCTACAAGACCCGCTACGCCGCGGTGATCGCCTCGGGCGGGATCGCGGCGCTCGGGGGCGCCTACCTGTCGATCGGCTTCGTCCACTCCTTCAGCCAGGGGATGACGAACGGCACCGGGTTCATCGGCCTGGCCGCCCTCGTCTTCGGAAAGTGGCGGCCGTTCCCGACCTGGGGCGCGGCGCTCCTCTTCGGCTTCTCGAGCGCGCTCGCCGACCGCCTGCCCGAGGCGTACGGCAACCAGTGGGGCACCCTGTTCCAGGCCTTGCCGTACGTTCTCACGATCGTGGCCGTGGCGGGCGTGATCGGACGCTCGGTCGGCCCGGCCGCGGTGGGGCGCGCATATGACCGGCAATAGGCTCGCCCGCGGAATCGCGGTGGTCTTCGGGGCCGCCGCGGTGGTCGCGATCCCGGTGGGGGCTGCCGTCGCCCGGCAGTCGGCCTCGATCGGGCTCGTCGCCGCTCTCGTGGTGGCCGTCCCGTCCGGCGCGGGCGCGGCGCTCATCGCGCTCGTGGCGGCACGCCGGGCGAGGCTCGCGGCAGTTCGCAGCGTCTCGCGCGAGGGCGCAGGCACTGCCCGGTTCGGGCGACTCCTCGGCTGGGCCGGGCTGTATTTCGCCTTCATCGGCGGGATCTCACTGGCGGTCTACGCCGTCCTGCACTTGCGCAAGTAGCCCGGTACCCTTGTGGTGCCGTGTTCGAGATAGGCAACAGCCTTCGTGAGGCGCGCTCCAGGCGCGGGGTGGACTTCCCCGAAGCAGAGCTGGCGACCAAGATTCGCGCGAAGTACCTGCGCGCGCTCGAGGACGAGCGATTCGAGCTGCTGCCCGCCCAGACGTACATCAAGGGCTTCCTGCGCACCTATGCCGAGTATCTCGGCCTCGACGGGCAGCTCTACGTCGACGAGTACAACTCCCGCTTCGTCGCGGGCGAGGAGAGCGAGTTCCGGCCGCGCCGGTCGACCGCGCGCCCACCGCGGCGTAACCGCCGCTTCGAGACGAACGTCGTGCTCGTCTCGCTCGCCGCGATCGCCGTCGTCACGGTCGTCGTGATCGCCGCGTGGGACTGGGCGGGCTCGTCGTCGCCGAAAGCCGCCCCCGGGACGAAGACCACCGCACCGTCGACGACCGTCTCGCGCAAGCAGGCCAAGCCGCCGCTGCTGCTGATCACCGCCCTGCGCGGCGCGACGCACATCACGGCGCTGAACGGCGGCGCCAGCGGCGCGGTCCGGTACGAGGGGACGCTCGAGAAGGGAAGCCGGCCCCTCGCGATCAACGGCAAGCGGCTCTGGGTGCAGATCGACACACCCGAGAACCTCCGACTCGAGGTCGAAGGCCACGTCGCCCATGTCCCCGGACATGCCCCGCGGGTGATCATCGTCACTCCGCTCGGTTGGCAACAGGCGAGTTGACGCGGCCGCGGGCGGCGATCGTCGCCTCGGGCTCGGAGCTCGTCCGCGGCGACCGCAACGATCGCAACGGACCGTTCATGGCCACCGGGCTGCTGCGGCTCGGCGTCGCGCCCGCGCGCATCACCGTCGTCGGCGACGACGAGGCCGAGCTCGAGCGCACTCTGCGCGAAGGGCTGGCGCACGATCTCCTCTTCGTCTCGGGCGGCCTCGGCCCGACCCACGACGACCGGACGATCGAGCTCCTCGCGCGTGCCGCGGGGCTGCCCCTCGTGCTCGACGAGGAGCTGCGGGTACGGATCGAGGGCGTCTCACGGCGGGTCGCCGAGCGGCTCGGCCGCCCGTACACCGACTTCGCGACAGGTGTGAGCAAGCAGGCGACGCTTCCTGAAGGAGCGTTGTGGGTCGGCGGCATCGGCTCGGCGCCGGGGGTGGTGGTGCAGGTGGGCGGCTGCGTCGCCGTCGCGCTGCCCGGGCCGCCGAGCGAGCTGCACGCCCTCTGGCCGGGCGTCCTCCAGACCGAGCCGGTCCGGCGGGTCCTTGCCCGCGCGGAGCCCGCCGAGCGTCGCGTGCTCCGCTTCTACGGGGTGTCCGAGTCGGCGGTGGCGCTGGCGCTCGAGGCGGCCGGTGGCGACGGGGACGGGGTGGAGGCGACGATCTGCGCGCGCGACACCGAGATCCACGTCGACCTCTTCGTCAGCCGCGGCGCCGAAGCGCGCGCCGACGACCTGGAGGCCCGACTTGTCGACCCGGTGGAGAAGTTCCTCTTCTCGCGCGAGGAGGTCGAGACGCCCGCGCTCGTCCTGCGGCTGCTGCGCGAGCGTGGATTGACGCTCGCCACTGCCGAGTCGTGCACGGGCGGGCTCGTCGCGGCGCGGCTGACGGCCGTGCCGGGGGCCAGCGACGTCGTCGTCGGCGGCGTCGTCGCCTACGCCGACTCCGTCAAAGAGGGCGTGCTGGGCGTGCCGGCGGCGGTCCTGGCCGCCCACGGCGCCGTCTCCGCCGAGACGGCCGCCGCCATGGCCCGCGGCGCCCGCGAGCAGCTCGGCGCCGACGTGGCGGTCGCGGTGACGGGGATCGCCGGACCGGACGGCGGCACCGACGAGAAGCCCGTGGGCCTCGTCTTCCTGCACGCCTCGTCGGCCCGGGGCGAACGGGTTGCCCGCATCGACTTCCCGGGCGACCGCGACACGATCCGCGCCCGGGCCGTCGTCGCCGCGCTGCACCTCGTGCGCAGACTCGTCACAGAGCCCTGACGGACACGGCACGCCTCTCGCGCTAGCGTCGTCTGCACGAGCTCGCCGCCGGAGAGACGTGCCGTCCGACGCGGGTGCGACAGTTTCGGGCCGCGCATCGGCAAGGCGGGTGCGTGGAGCAGGGTCGTGCAGACAAGAGGTTGTGCCAACTTTTTTCGGGGAGGTCGGTGGCGGTGGATCGCGAGCAAGCACTCGACATGGCGCTCGGTCAAATCGAGCGGCAGTTCGGCAAGGGCTCGATCATGAAGATGAACGACGCCGCGGCGGTCTCGATCGCGGCGGTGTCGACGGGCTCGCTGTCGCTCGACCTGGCGCTCGGGATCGGCGGCCTGCCTCGCGGTCGCGTCATCGAGGTGTTCGGCCCGGAGTCCTCGGGAAAGACGACGCTCGTCTACCACGTCATCGCCGAGGCCCAGCGCCGGGGCGGCATCTGCGCGTTCATCGACGCGGAGCACTCGATGGACCCCGCCTATGCCCAGCGCATCGGCGTCAACATCGACGATCTGCTCGTCTCGCAGCCCGACACCGGCGAGCAGGCGCTCGAGATCACCGAGCTGCTCATCCGCTCGGGGGCGCTCGCGGTCGTCGCGATCGACTCGGTCGCGGCACTCACGCCGAAGGCGGAGATCGAGGGCGAGATGGGCGACTCGCACGTCGGCCTCCAGGCGCGGCTGATGAGCCAGGCGCTCC
>CAYXXE010000106.1:0-8805 GCA_964468985.1 uncultured Gaiellales bacterium
GCTGCAGCTGGCGCGCATCCACCAGTACCTGTCGATGGCGACGCCGCTCCTCTGGTCGCGCCAGCCGGACACGATGGGCGTGCTCGGGCTCGCGATCGCGGCCTGCGCCGAGCGCAGCGGCAACGGGTACGACGAGACCGTGGACGGCATCCGCGAGCTGCTGAACGGCGCGCAGGCGCTCTGGCAGGAGCTGCCCGAGATCGCGGACGACCAGGCCCGCCTCAACGCCACGCGGCTCACCTTCCGGCTCATCCACCTCGCGGACATCGAGGCGGTGACCGCCGCTGCCTGACCTCCGCGTCAACGGCCACGTCTACGAGACGCATGCTCCCGTCGCCGCCTCGCTCGCCGAGACGCTCCGCGACGAGCTCCGCCTCACCGGCACGAAAATCGCCTGCGGCGAGGGTCACTGCGGCGCCTGCACGGTGCTCGTCGACGGGCTGCCGACGCTCTCCTGCATCACGCTCACCCACACTGTCGGCGACCGGGCGGTGACGACGATCGAGGGCCTCGGCGACCATCCGCTGGTCGCGTCGTTCGTCCGCAACGACGCGCTGCAGTGCGGCTTCTGCACGCCGGGCCAGATCGTGTCGGCGGCGGCGCTGGTGGAGCGCAACCCCGCACCGACGAAGGCCGAGATCCGCCACGCGCTGGCGGGGAACCTGTGCCGCTGCGGCGCGTACCCGAAGATCGAGGAGGCGATTCGCACGTGGCGCGGCTGATCCGCACGGAAAAAGAGGTCGAGGGTCGCTACGAGGAGATCTGGCTGGTCGTCGAGGAGGACGGCCTCACGCAGTGGCCCGCCGGCCCGCGCGACGTCGTCGGCCTGCCCGCGACGCGCCAGGACGGCTTCGTGCGAGCGCGGGGCCAGGCTGTCTACACGGCCGATCTGCGGTTGAACGGGATGCTCCAGACCGCGGTGCTGCGCTCACCGCACCCACGCGCCCGGGTCCGGCGCATCGACCTGACACGCGCGCTCGCCCTGCCGGGCGTCCACGCCGCGCTCGGGCCCGGCGACGTGCCGGACCTCACCGCCGAGCCGTGCTACGAGGGCCATGCCGTGGCCGCCGTCTGCGCCGACACGCGCGCCCAGGCGCTCGCCGCGGTCGACGCGATCGACGTCGACTGGGAGATCCTCGAGCCGCTCCTCGACCCGGCCGAGGCGGTCGCCCGCGAGAGCTTCATCGCGCCGCCCCGCACCCGCGAGCGGGGTGACCCCGACCGGGCGCTCGCCGAGGCCGATGTCGTGGTCAGCGGCGAGTACCGCACGCAGGTCGTGCTCCACAACTCGCTCGAGACGCACCAGTCGGTGGCGCTCTGGACCGGCGAGACGCTCGTCGTCCACACGTCGACGCAGTACATCTGGGGTGTCCGCGACGAGGTCGCGAGCCGGCTCGAGCTGCCGCCCGACCAGGTGCGCATCGTCTGCGAGTACATGGGCGGCGGGTTCGGCTCGAAGAACGAGCCGGGCGACTACACCTTCATCGCGATCGAGCTGGCCCGCCGCACGGGGAAGCCGGTCCACTGCGGGCTGACCCGCCGCGAGGAGAACCTCGTCGCGGGCAGCCGCAACGCGACCACGCAGCGGCTGACGATCGGCGCCCGGCGCGACGGCACGATCACCGCGCTCCGTGGCGAGTTCGTGAACGCCACCGGCTGGACCGGCTGGGCGTCGCCCGTCGACGGCCCGATGCAGCTGCTCTACGCCTGCCCGAACGTCAGGACGACCGTCCACAGCGTGCAGCTGAACAAGCCGCCGATGAAGGCGTTCCGGGCGCCGGGCTTCGTCGAGGGGACCTTCGCGCTCGAAAGCCTGATCGACCGGCTCGCTGCCGAGCTCGGCGTCGATCCGCTCGAGCTCCGCCGGCTCAACCACACCGAGAGCGACCCGTCCGACGACCGCCCGTTCAGCGGCAAGAACCTGCTCGAGTGCTACCGCCGCGCCGAGCCGCACTGGGAGCGCCGGCACGAGGTGCGGGCGCGCTCGACCGACACGGTCAAGCGCGGGGTCGGCCTGGCGTCGCAGATCTGGTACGGCGGCGGCGGCCCGCCCTCGTACGCGTGGATCCGGGTCGGCTCCGACGGCCGCGCGACGGTCGTGACGGCGATGCAGGACATCGGCACCGGCAGCCGCACCGCGATGGCGATGATCGCGGCGGAGGAGCTCGGGGTCCCCCTCGAGCACGTCACGGTGACGCTCGGCGACTCCGACCGGGGCCCGTTCGCCTCGATCTCGGCAGGGTCGTCCACGATCCCGTCGATGGGGCCCGCCGTGCGCGCGGCCGCGGCCGACGCCAAGCGGCAGATCCTCGAGATCGCCGCCCAGCGGCACGAGGTCGACGAGAGCACGCTCGACCTGCGCGGCGGCGAGATCGTGAGCGCCGACGGCGCCTTCCGCGCGCCGCTGGCCGGTGTCGTCGGGCTGCTCGAGGATGCCCAGATCCTCGGCAAGGGCGCCCGCGGGCCGAATCCCGCCGGGCTGCAGGTGCTGACCTTCGGCGTGCAGGTGGCGGAGGTCGCCGTGGACATCGAGACCGGCGAGGTGTGGGTCGACCGGATCGCCGCGGTGCACGACGTCGGGCGGGTGATCAACCCGCTCGGGGCCGGAAGCCAGATCGAGGGCGGGATCATCCAGGGGATCGGGCACACCCTGTCCGAGATCCGCCTCGAGGACCCTCGCTCGGGACGCGTGCTGAACACGGGCCTCGACGCCTACAAGCTGCCGACCATCGCCGACGTGCCCGAGATCGTCAGCGAGCTCGTCGACGTCCCCGACCCGCACCTCACCAACCTCGGCTCGAAGGGCCTCGGCGAGCCGCCGATCGTGCCGGTGGCGGCGGCGATCGCGAACGCGATCCGCGATGCGACCGGCGCGAACGTCACGTCGCTGCCGATCACGCGGGAGGAGATGCTGCGGGCGCTCCACGAGGCGGCGGAGCGGGAGCGCGCACGCGGCGAGGAGAGGCGTGGAGCTCCGGCGGGCGTCTAGCCTCGACGAGGACCAGGCCGGCGCGGTCCCACTCCATGGCGGGACCGAGGTCGTCCCGCTCCTGCGCACCGGCCGGCTCCTCGCGACGGCCCTGCTCGACATCCGCGGCGTCGTCCCGGCCGGGGTCGCCGGCAACACGATCGGCGCCGGCACGACCCTGGCCGTGCTCGAGTCCGACCCGTCCATCCCGGCGGCGCTCGGCGAGGCCGCCCGCCTGGCGGCGAGCCCGCAGATCCGCAACGTCGGCTCGCTCGGCGGCAACCTGCTGCAGGCGACCCGCTGCTGGTACTGGCGCCTCGGCTTTCCCTGCCGCCTGCAGGCTCTGCCCGACGGCGGCTTCGGCGAGGAGTGCCACGCCCGGGAGGGCGAGCACGGCGAGCACGCGATCCTCGCCAACGACTACTGCGCCTCGGCGCACCCCTCCGACCTGGCGGCGGCGCTGCTCGCGCTCGACGCCGCCGTCGTCACCACCGAGCGGCGCTTCGGCATCGCCGAGCTGTACCGCGTCCCCACCGAGGCCGACCGGCGCACGACGACGCTCGAGCCCGGCGAGCTGCTGCTCTCCATCGACCTGCCGCCGAGCGACGGCTCGGTGTACCTGAAGGCGATGGAGCGAAA
Source organism: uncultured Gaiellales bacterium (assembly GCA_964468985.1). Lineage (GTDB taxonomy): Bacteria > Actinomycetota > Thermoleophilia > Gaiellales > Gaiellaceae > PALSA-600. The sequence goes on from CAYXXE010000106.1 coordinate 3,608, forward strand.
GGCGTTCGGCTTCCCGCTCGTCGGCGTCGCGGCGGCCCGCTTCGGCGAGGCGACGCGGGTCGCGCTGGCCGGCGTCGCGCCGACGCCGTGGCTGCTGGGCGACGACGGCCTCGCCGAGGCGACACCGCTCCCCGGCAACGCCTACAAGGTCGAGGTCGCGACCGCGCTCGTCCGGAGGGCCCGCGCGCAGCTCGTGGGGGCGTCGTGAGGGGGCTCGTCGTCGCGGCGGCCGGCCTGCTCCTGCTCGCCGCGGGCTGCGGCGGCAAGAAGACCGTCCTGAAGGCTCCGGGCGCCGCCGCGGCCAGACCGGGCGTCGCCCGGGTGACAACGAGCGAAGGGACGTTCGCGTTCCGGCTCGACGTGACGGACTCGCCGAACACGGTCGCCTCGTTCGAGCAGCTGGCGCGAGACGGCTTCTACAACGGCACGCGCTTCTTCCGGGTCGTCCCGGGCTTCGTCATCCAGGGCGGCGACCCGAAGAACGACGGCACCGGCGGGCCCGGCTACACGACGGTCGACAGGCCTCCGGCCGGGACCCGTTACCTGCACGGCACGGTCGCGATGGCGAAGACCCAGACCGACCCAGCCGGCACGGGCGGCAGCCAGTTCTTCGTCGTCACGGCCGCCGACGCGCAACTGCCACCGGTCTACGCCCTGCTCGGGCACGTCGTCTCGGGTTTCGCGGCGGTCGAGAAGATCAACGTGCTCGGCAACGCGATCACCCAGCGGCCGCTGAAGCGCGTGACGATCGAGCGCGTCACGATCGCTCCATCGTGATCACACCGTCGTGATCGCCGCGGTCGTGCTCGCCGCCGGCGCGGCCACGCGCTACGGCCGGCCGAAGCAGTGGGAGCTGCTGCCCGGGGTCCTCGAGCGGGTCGCCCGCTCTCCCTTCGGGGAGGTGGTCGTCGTCGCGGGCGCGTACCCGCTCACGACGACCGCCACCGTCGTCCATTGCGACGACTGGGAGCGTGGGCCGGGGGCGTCGCTGCGGGCCGGGCTCGCGGCCCTCGGCCCGGACGTGACGCACGCGGTGGTCGTCCTCGCGGACGGGCCGGCGCTCGATCCGCGCGCTGTGGCCCGCGTGCTCGAGCGGCGAGACGAAGCAGACGTCGTCGCGGCGACCTACGACGGCTCCCGCGACCACCCCGTCGTGCTCGCGCGCGCCGTCTGGCCGTCCGTGCCTGACGAGGGCGCCCGCGCCTTCGCGCCGCTCCTGGTCGACTGCTCCGATCTGGAGCCGCCGGGAGACGTCGACGTGCCGGTGGAGGACGAAGGCTAGAGCTGCAGCGACGTGCGCAGCGCCGCGAGCTTCGCCTTCAGCTCGGGCGGCATCGCCTCGGACAGCTCGACGCGGACATAGCGCCGCAACCGCTCCTCGAACCGGTACCGCTTGGCGCACCACTTGCAGCGCCCGAGGTGCTGCTCGGCCTCGGCGACCTCGCGATCCGAGAGCGTCCCGTCGAGGTACGGCTGCATCATCTCTTCGCACTTGTCACACGGGTCGAGTTGCGCGTTCAAGCAGTGACCGTCCTGTCGGCGAGGTTCTTCTTCAGGATACGCCTGCCACGGTGCAAGCGGGACATCACGGTCCCGATCGGGACGTCCAGGATCTGGGCGGCGTCGGCGTAGCTGAACTCGCCGATGTCGACCAGGACGATCGTGTCGCGGAAGTCGTGCGGCACGTCGGCGAGCGCCTCGACGATCGAATCCTGCGACAGCTTCTCGAGCACGCGCTCCTCGTCGAGGTTCTCCTCGGCGGTCGCGGCCTCGAGCTTGTTGTAGAGGAAGTAGTCGCCGGCGTCGTCGAGCGAGGTCGTCTGCGGCGAGCGCTGCTGACGGCGGCCCTTGTCGATGTTCAGGTTCGTGAGGATGCGCAGCAGCCAGGCGCGCATGTTCGTGCCGGGCGTGTACGACTGCCACGACCGGAACGCGCGCTCGTAGGCCTGCTGCACGAGGTCGTCGGCCTCCTCGCGGGAGCCGACGAGCCGGCGGGCGACGCGGTACACCTGGTCGGACAGCTCGAGCGCCTCCTCCTCGAAGCGGACACGGTCGCGCGCGAGTTGCGCGACCCGGCGGGCGTCTGCGGCTGTCGGTGTGCTCTCGCTCACTCGACCGGCCACCCTACCAAGCGGTTCAAACGCCACCCGGCGGCAGGGCATTCCCCGCGCGGCGGGCCGGGCCTGGCGCTCAGACGAACAGGCTCTCCCGGAAGCCGCCCCGCGCCATGGCCGCCAGCAGCGCCTCGCGCGATGTCTGCTCGTCGTCGTAGACGAGTGAGACCTGGCCCATCAGGGTCGCGTTCGCGGCCTCGAGCCCGTCGTGCCCTTCGAGGACCTTCGCGAGGCGCATCACACAGCGCTCGCAGCGGATGCCGCTCACCTGGATCGTCTCGGTGACGGTCATGACGCCCGCACCCCATGGACGGGCCGACCCGCCGCGATCCAGGCGTAGTACGACGCGCTCGGTCCGTACTCCGACTGGTAGCCGACGACGCGGGGGTTGCGGCCGACGTCGCGCGCCCGGGCGGCGTGGCGCAGGAGGTTCGGGTCGTCCGACTCCTGCCAGACGAGGATCAGGTGGGCGGCGGTCATGAACTCGGCGACGAACGTGCAGCCGTCCGCGGGGCAGGGAAACGGGTTCGTCCGCACGCAGAACCAGCCGTCGTAGCCACCCCCCTCCTCATCGTGCCAGAGCTCCTCGTCCGAGAGGTGCGTCTCCTCGAAGAGGATCTGGCCTTGCTCCATCCGGACAGAGTAGAGACGCCTCCCGTCCGTTCGTCAGGCAGTTGCCCGGCCCGCCCGGGCTGGAGGTGAGAGACCGGTCGCGGCCCGGGCAGGCGGGCGGGCCGCGACCAGTCTTTCGACCCGGCCGCGCGCCGCAGCGCACCGCCGGACCTCGTGGCCCGCTAACCCGGGCCGAACCTCGCGGTGGGGCTCACGACCCGGTCTCCGGCCGGTTGCCCAGGGTCACCTTCACCGTCTTCGTCTTGCCGTCGCGGTAGATCCGGAGCGACAGGCGATCGCCCGGCTGGTGGCTCGAGATCACCTCGAGCAGCTCGTCGGGGTTGGTGACGGCCTTGCCGTCGACACTGGCGATGATGTCGCCGCCGACCTCGTAGGTCATCCCCTGCACGACGACGCCCGTCGTCCCGGGCCGAAGGCCGGCCTTCGCAGCAGCGCTGCCCTTGCTCACCTGCTCGACCAGGAGTCCCGAACGCACGGGCAGGTTGAAGATCCGCGCCAGGCGCGCCGTGATCCCGAAGGTGCCGACGCCGAGATAGGCGTGCAGCGCCTTCCCCGTGGAGATGAGCTGCGCCGCCACCGTTCGCACCGTGTTGCTGGGGATCGCGAAGCCGATGCCGACGTTGCCCTGCTCGCCCGTGTTGCCGGTCGAGATCTGGGAGGTGACGCCGATCACGTCGCCGTGGTCGTCGATCAGCGGCCCACCCGAGTTGCCGTGGTTGATCGAGGCGTCCGTCTGGATCGCGTCCTCGCGCTGCTGGTCGGGCGACGAGATCGTCCGCTGGACGGCGCTCACGACGCCCGCCGTCAACGTTCGCGTGAGCCCGAACGGGTTGCCGATCGCGACGACCGGCGCGCCGACCTGGACGGTGCTCGAGTCGCCGAGCGGCAGCGGCGTGAACGAGCGGGCCTGGGCGTCGATCTTGAGCACGGCCAGGTCGGTCGTCGCGTCCTTCCCGACGACCGTCGCCCGGATCGCATCCTGGCCGGAGAACGACACCTGGATCTTCTGCGCTCCGGCGATCACGTGGTAGTTCGTGACGATGTGGCCGGCCTTGTCGATCACGAAGCCCGACCCGAGCGCCTGCGACGTGGTGGTCTGGGGGCCGAAGAAGCCGAACGGGTCGGCGGGGGCGGTGGTCGTGCTCGTCGCCGTGATCTGCACGACGCCCGGCGCGTCGCGCCGGTAGATCTCGATGTCGCTCAGTGCCCCGCTCGCCCCGGGCGTCGCCAGTGAGGCGCTCGCGCTGCCGGGGGCGACCGTCGTGACGGTGGGAGCGGCCTGCTCGATCGTGGTGCGGCTGCCGAGCTTGCCGAGGACGTCGGCGCCACCGAGAGCCACGACGCCGCCGGCCGCGGCGGCGACGGCCAGAGCCCCGGTCCTTGTGAGGATGCCTGCCCTGCTCACGGTTCGTTTATAGCGGTACCGGGTTGAGCGTCTCGTTGCGGGCGATTAACGGCCGGTTAAGCGGTCGACCGGCACCCGGTCTCTGCTTCAATCGAGGTGATGGCGCCGCTTTCGCAGCTCCGGGTCGGGGACCGCTCGTACGGCTTCCACTCGCTCGCCGACCTCCAGGCCGCCAACGACGTCGCTCGCCTCCCCTACACGCTGCGGGTGCTGCTGGAGAACGTGCTCCGCAACGGCGACGAGGCGGACGTCGACGCGATCCTGCGCTGGGACGCGAAGGCGGAGCCGTCCCGCGAGATCTCGTTCTCGCCGTCGCGGGTGCTGATGCAGGACCTCACCGGCGTGCCCGCCGTGGTCGACCTGGCGGCGATGCGCAACGCGATCGCGGAGCTCGGCGGCGACCCGGCACGGGTGAACCCGCTGATCCCGGCCGAGCTGGTGATCGACCATTCGGTGCAGGTCGACCGGTTCGGCTCCGATCGGGCGTTCGGGCAGAACGTCGAGCTGGAGTTCACGCGCAACCGCGAGCGCTACGCCTTCCTGCGCTGGGGGCAGCGCTCGTTCAGCGACTTCAAGGTCGTGCCGCCCGGGACCGGCATCTGCCACCAGGTGAATCTCGAGTTCCTGGCACGGGTCGTCGACGACCGCGACGGTGTCGCCTTCCCCGACACGCTCGTCGGCACCGACTCCCATACGACGATGGTGAACGGGCTCGGCGTGCTCGGCTGGGGCGCGGGCGGGATCGAAGCGGAGGCGGCGATGCTGGGCCAGCCGCTGTCGATGCTCGTGCCGCAGGTCGTGGGCTTCCGTCTGACGGGCGCGCTGCGCGAGGGCTCGACCGCGACCGACCTGGTGCTGACGGTGACCCAGATCCTGCGCAGGGTCGGCGTCGTCGGCAAGTTCGTCGAGTACTTCGGCGAGGGCCTGGCGTCGCTGCCGCTGGCCGACCGTGCGACGCTCGGGAACATGTCCCCCGAGTACGGCGCCACCTGCGGCTTCTTCCCGGTCGACGACATCACGCTCGGCTACCTGCGGCTGACCGGCCG
>CAYXXE010000107.1:0-2605 GCA_964468985.1 uncultured Gaiellales bacterium
TTCACCCACCAGGTGAAGTTGAGCAGCAGCTTGTGGAAGACCCGCTCGAGGAAGTCGACGTCGGTGCCGCCGTCGAGCTCGAACACCCGCAGCGCCGCCCAGGCGTGCACGGGCGGGTTGACGTCGCCGAACGACCACTCGTAGGCGGGCAGCTGGCCGTTCGGGTGCATGTACCACTCGCGACAGAGCAGCACCAGCTGGGCCTTCGCGAACTCCGGATCGACGTGCGCGAGCGCGACACAGTGGAAGGCGAGATCCCAGGCCGCGTACCACGGGTACTCCCACGTGTCGGGCATGGAGATCACGTCGAGGTTGTCGAGATGGCGCCAGGCCGCGTTCCGGCCGTCGAGGCGCTCGGCCGGCGGCGGCGGGCCGGCGGGGTCGCCGTCGAGCCAGCGCCGCACGTTGTAGTGGTAGTACTGCTTCGACCAGAGCATCCCGGCGAGCGCCTGGCGCAGCACCAGCGCCTCGTCGGCGGAGGCCGCGGCCGGCGTGAGCGCCGCGTAGAACTCGTCCGCCTCGGCCTCGCGCGCGATCATGACGGCGGCGAAGTCGTCGCCGAGCGACGGCGGCCCGATCGCGTCGGAGAGCCGCAGCTCGACGGTCGCGGTCGCGCCCGCGGCGACCTCGAGGTGGTAGCGGAGGGCCGCCTTGGTGCCGGTGCCGTCGGGGTTGACGGTCGGGGCGCCGTGCACGACGTGGTCGCCGATCCCGTCCTTCGGGTAGGCGGTCGACGGCGCCGCCCCGAACAGCATCTGGGCGTTCGTCTCGTTGTCGCAGAAGAGGGCCTCGGGCGAGCCGGAGGCGGCGAGCACGCGCCTGCCGAGGTCGCGGTGCTCGGCGACCAGCGAGCCGCGCTCGCCGCGGATGGACGGCACGGCCGGGTCGAGGCCCCACGACCACGTGTTGCGGAACCAGAGCGTCGGCAGCACGTCGAGCGTCGCCGCGTCGGGGCCGGCGTTGCGGGCGCTGATGCGGACGAGGAGATCCTCGGGCGAGGCCTTCGCGTAGTCGACGGTGATCTCCCAGTAGCGGCCGTCGTCGAAGATCCCGGTGTCCGCAAGCTCGAACTCGGGCTCGTCCCGGCCACGCCGGGCGTTCTCGGCGCGAAGCCGCTCGTAAGGGAACTCGGCCTGCGGGTACATGTAGCGCCAGCGCAGCCAGGAGTGGGTCGGCGTCGAGTCGAGGAACCACCAGTACTCCTTGACGTCCTCGCCGTGGTTGCCCTCGGGCCCCGACAGGCCGAAGAGGCGCTCCTTCAGGATCGGGTCGCGCCCGTTCCAGACGGCGAGCGCGAAGCAGAGCGTCTGACGGTCGTCGCAGATCCCGGCCAGGCCGTCCTCGTTCCAGCGGTAGGCCCGCGACCGGGCCTGGTCGAACGGGAACGAGCGCCAGGCGTCGCCGTCGGCGCTGTAGTCCTCGCGCACCGTCCCCCAGGCGCGCTCGCTCAGGTACGGCCCCCAGCGCCGCCACGGCGCCCGGCCGGCCGGGACCTCGGCCAGTCTGGCCTGCTCGGCTCCGCTCATCCCCCCTGAGTGTCGCCGATGGCGACGAGCGGCGCGCGACGCTGCGGCGCCTGGTGCGCCGGCGCCTGAGGTAGCGGTGCCGTGCGCGGCTTGGGCTCGCGGCGTCCCGTGACGCGCGAGGCGACGGCGAGGCCGATCGTCCCGGCGCACACGGCGGCGACGGCACGCAGCCAGGTCGAGCCGGTGTCGCTGCCCATCCCGATCGAGTGCGCGAACGCGACGGGCCACGACAGGTAGGCGAGCCAGTGGATCGCGCGCCAGACCCGGAAGCCCAGACGGCGGCGCAGGAGGCTCGAGACGATCAACGCGACGATCAGGTCGAGCGACAGCGCGCCGAGACCGACCCAGAAGGGCCGCGCCGCGCCGGTGAACGGGACGACGACGTTCACGGCACTCACCGAGGCGTACGGGTCGGCGACGGCCGTCGCCACGTGGACCGCGACGAAGACGACCGAGAGCAAGGCGATGCTGCGGTGCACGGCGGCGGTGACGAAGACCGGCGACTTGCCGATCCGCCAACGGCTGGTGGTTGCGATGCCGAGCGCGAAGACGGCGGTGAGGAGGACGAGCGAGACGACGCCCGTGCCGCGCATCAGGTACCAGACCGCCTTCGAGGATTCGAGCGTGCTCATCTCACGACCCGCCGGACGTCGCGGCCGGCGTCGCGCTCGAGGCGGTGACGGTCGACGACGCGGTGGTGGTTGCTGCGGCGGCCTTCGCGGTGGCCGAGTTGGCGGCGGCCGCCTTGGCTGCGGCAGCTTTCGCCGCGGTAGCTTTCGCGACCGCGGCCTGCGTGGACGCGCTCGCGGTGGACGCGGCAGCCGTGGTGACGGCGGGGATGCTGGTGACCGCCGAGGCGGCGGTGCTGTTGTGCGAGCCGGCTCCGGTGGCGAGCACGCCGACGACTGCGGCGGTGCCGCCGGTGGCCCCGACGGCTGCGATGCGGGTGAGGCGGCGGACGACACGATCGCCGGCCAGACGCTTCTCGGATGCGGGTCTGTTGGTTGTCATGTCCCCATCTGACCAGCGCGCTCTGGGAGCGCCCTGAGCGCGGTCTGTGAATCGTCTGGGAACGTCGA
>CAYXXE010000107.1:2705-8787 GCA_964468985.1 uncultured Gaiellales bacterium
GGTGCCGCCGACCGTGGTCGCGCTGAAGTGGCTCGCGACCCACGAGGCGATCGCGGTCGCGTCGCCGCCGCTCCGGCCGCCCGGGCCGCCGCCGGTGCCTCCGGACGAGCCGACGTAGTAGTGGATCTTGCCCTGGGCGACCAGTTGCTCGAAGCGCGCCAGGCCGATCGCCTGGTCGCCGCCGTTGAAGCCGCCGATCGCCATCACGGCCTTGCCCGTCGCGAGCTCGAGCGGTGCTGCCGTCATCGACGAGCCGGTGGCGGCCGCCCACTCGTAGCTGCTGCCGCTCGCCGCGATCAGCTTCGCGAGCGCGGCCGAGACACTCGCCGCTCCGCCGCCGCCGCGGCTCCCGCCGAAGCCAACACCGGCCCGGGGCACACCGGACGGGCGCCCGCCGGTCGGCATGGTGCCGGTCGGCATGGTGCCGGTCGGACGTGTTCCGCCCGGCGGCCCCGACCGGCTCGCGCCGGTGAACGAGGGCGCGCCACCGCCCGGGAACCCGCCGGCCCCTGCGCCGCTCACCGCCGGACCGGCGCTCGGGGTCGAGCCGTCCTGGATGGTCCCGACGGTGTCCACCGTGTACGCGGCCGACCCGCCGAGGCCCGCGAAGAGTGCGGCGGCCGCAAGCGGCACGGCCAGCCACGGCCCGAGGCGACGGTTGCGGGTCGCCACGAGGCCGGCGGCGGCGGCGATCCCGGCGACGAGCACGGCGTCGCGCAGCCACGGGTGCCACGACGGCGTCCGGTCGAGGAGGGCGTACGACCAGCCGGCCGTCGCGAGCACCATCCCGGCGAGCACGGCGGCGGCGGCGAGGCTTCTGCGGGCGCCCCAGGCGAGCGTGGCGCCCACGCCGACGAGCACGGCGAGCGCCGGCGCCAGGGTGTTCGAGTAGTACGGGTGGATGATCCCGGTCATGAAGCTGTAGACCAGCCCGCCGACCACCAGCCAGGTGCCCCAGAGGACGAGGGCGGCCCGCGTGCGGTCGGTGCGCGGCCGCCGAAGCGTCACCCAGGCGCCGGCGCCGAGGGCGAGCAGCGCGGCGGGGATCAGCCAGCTGATCTGGCCGCCGAGCTCCGAGTTGAAGAGGCGGAGGATGCCGGCCCGGCCGCTGAAGTTGGCGCCGCCGCCGCCACCGGCGCCGCCGCTGATCCGGCCGACGCCGTTGTAGCCCCAGATCAGGTTCAGGATGCTGTTGCCGGTCGAGCCGCCGACGTAGGGGCGGTCGGCGGCCGGGGTGAGCTCCACGGCCGCGACCCACCAGCCTCCGGCGGCCACGAGGGCGACCCCGGCGACCAGGAGGTGCCGAACGCGCCGCAACGGCGACGTCGGCGCAGCGACCAGGTACACGAGTGCGAGCGCCGGCAGGACGAGGAACGCCTGCAGCATCTTGGTCAGGAACCCGAAGCCGATCAGTGCGCCGGCGAGCGACAGCCAGCGGACGCTCGCGTGCTCGAGGGCGCGAACGGTCGCGTAGGCCGCCCCGACGAGCAGCAGGACGAGCAGCGCGTCCGGATTGTCGAACCGGAACATCAGCGCCGCGACCGGCGTGAGGGCGAGGATCGCGCCCGACAGCAGCGCGGCCGGGGTCGAGAACCAGCGGCGGACGGTCGCGTAGAGCAGCGCGACGGCCGCGACACCCTCGAGCGCCTGCGGCACCAGCAGGCTCCAGCTCGAGAAGCCGAACAGGCGGCCCGACAGCTCCATCACCCACAGCGACGCGGGCGGCTTGTCGACGGTGATGAAGTTCGAGGCATCGAGCGAGCCGAAGAAGAACGCCTTCCAGCTCTGCGTTCCGGCCTTGACGGCGGCGGCGTAGAAGTCGTTGCCGTAGCCGATGCGGCCGAGGCTCCACAGGTAGAACAGGCCGGTGAGCGCGAGGAGCGCGGCGGCCGGGCCGTGGCGGCGCGCGCGCGCGGCGAGCGAGGCGAGCTCGGCTCCCGACCGTGCGGCGGGCCTGGCGAGCGCCCAGCCGGCCTCAGGCTGCGTGGAGGTCACGGGTGCCCCTCTCGGTCGGGAGGGCAGGACGGGCTGAGGCGGGCCGGCGGCGCATCAGCCGGACGACCCCTTTCAGGTCCTCCTTGGCGGTCTGAACGATGTCGACACGCGAGTCGGGGTCGTCGACCCAGTCGACGGGCACCTCGTGAATCCGGAGCCCGAGCTGCTCGGCGACGACGAGCAGCTCGCTGTCGAAGAACCAGCCGTCGTCGGCGACGAGCGGCAGCAGCTCGCGCACGCGGTCGGCGCGAACGGCCTTGAAGCCGCACTGGGCATCCGAGAAGTGCGTGCGCAGGGCGAGGTGGAGGATGCGGTTGTACGTGCGCGAGATCACCTCGCGTTTGAGGCCGCGCTCGACGCGCGCCGAATGCTTCAGCCGGCTGCCGATCGCCACGTCGCTGTGCCCCGACAGGAGCGGTGCGACGAGCGGGAGCAGCCCACCGAGGTCGGTGGAGAGGTCGACGTCCATGTACGCGACCACGTCGGCGTCGCTCGTCGACCAGGCCGCGCGGAGCGCCCGGCCCCGACCCTTCAGTTCGAGGTGGAGCGCCTCGACGCCCGGCAGCTCCGTCCGCAGACGCCGGGCGATCGCCCAGGTCCCGTCGACGCTCGCGTTGTCGGCGATCGTGATCCGGAAGCTGAACGGGAACTCGCGTTCGAGGTAGGTGTGGAGGCGCCGGACGCTCGACTCGAGCGCTCTTGCCTCGTTGTAGACCGGGACGACGACGTCGACCGCCGGGGCGGCCGGCGGCGCTGCCGGGAGCGGCCGCGGCCGCGACGAGGTGTTCGTGGAAGGTGTCATGCCTCCACGATGGGGCCGCCCGCTGCGACCCGGCTGAGGTGGGGCTGAGAGCTCGCTGTGAGCGCCTGCTACGGCCCCGGCCAGCCGCCGGTCACGACGACGGCGCCGTCGTGCTCGACCAGGCGCGCGGCGAGGCCCTTGCCCGCCAGCCACTCGAGGGCGGCGGAGCCGAGCACGATCGCGGCAGTGGCGGCCGCGTTGGCCGCGACGCACGTCTCGGCCGCCACGCTGACGGTGCGCCAGGGCCCCAGGGCCGGCGCACCGGTCACCGGATCGACGATGTGGTGCATCTCGACGCCGCCCGCCGTCCAGCGGCGGACGGTCGTGCTCGACGTGGCCAGCCCACCTTCGCCGATCGCGACCGTCTGGCCCGGGCCGTCGGCCTCGCGATGCGAATCGGTGACGAGGATCGGCCAGCCGCCGGCGGGCGCCCCCTGCACGGCGATGTCGCCGCCGAGGGAGACGAGCACCTCGCTCCCCGTCGCGGCCCGGACCGCGGCGGCGATCCGGTCGGAGGCGAGCGCCTTGGCCGTGGCGCCGAGGTCGAGCTCGCAGCCGCGCGGGACCGAGACGAGCCGTTCGTCGTGGTCGACGGCGATGCCCTGCCAGCCGCCCGCGGGGACGGGCGTCAGCGACGTCAGGTCGCCCGACCGGCTGACGACGATCGCGAAGTCGAGGTCGTAGCCGATGCCGTGCATCGCCCGGCCGACGGTCGGGTCGACGAGCCCGTCCGTCCACACCGCGGCGTGAAGCGCCGTCTCGACCGCCTCGAGCAGCAGCGGCCCGACCCGGAACGGGCGCCCGGCGGAGCGGTTCAGCGCCGCGAGCTCGGAGTCGTCGCGGAAGCGGCTGCAGGCGAGATCGAGCGCCTCGACCTCGGCCCGGGCGATGCGCCCCGCCTCGGCCAGCGTGCCGGGATCGGTGACGGTCACCTGGTTGGTGACGCCGATGCCCTCGAACGAGTCGGAGTGATAGGTCACAGCCCGACCGAGGATAGGCGGACGGGCACCTTCGCGGCGCCCGCCCGCCCTCGCAGGAGCTACCGCGGTGTCGGGTCGGCGACGATCCGCAGCCAGGGCCGCGGCGCGTCCCAGCCGTCGGGATACGTCTCGCGCGCCTCGTCGTCGCTGACGGAGCCGGCGATGATCACGTTGTCGCCCTGCTGCCAGTTCGCCGGCGTCGCCACCTTGTGCTTCGCGGTCAGCTGCAGCGAGTCGATCACGCGCAGCACCTCGTCGAAGTTCCGGCCGGTCGTCATCGGGTAGACGAGGATCAGCTTCACCTTCTTGTCGGGCCCGATCACGAAGACGTTCCGCACCGTCTGGTTCATCGCCGCCGTCCGGTCGGTCGGATCGCCCGAGACGTCCGCGCCGAGCATCCCGTACAGCTTCGAGACGTTGAAGTCGGCGTCCGAGATGATCGGGTAGTTCGGCCGTGTGCCCTGCGTCTCCTCGATGTCGGAGGCCCACTTCTCGTGGTTGCCGAGCGGGTCGACCGAGAGCCCGATGATCTTGACGCCGCGCTTGTCGAACTCCGGCTTGATCTTCGCCATGTAGCCGAGCTCGGTCGTGCAGACCGGCGTGAAGTCACGCGGGTGGGAGAAGAGGACCACCCAGCTGTCGCCGATCCAGTCGTGGAAGCTGATCCGGCCTTCGGTGGTCTCCGCCTCGAAGTCCGGCGCCGTGTCGGCAATCGTCAATGCCATCTGTATTCCTCCTTGAGGGAACGCAACCGAATCCGAAAAGCTCTGTCAACCTACCCGCACGCAGCCATGCGCCGCATGGAAACGCTTATACAGGCTATTTGCTCATCCCCATGGTAAGCCCTCGGATCAGGTAGCGCTGGAAGACGAGGTAGACGACGATCGCGGGCAGCGCGCTGACGAGCGAGCCGGCCATCAGCATCGGCACGTCGAGGAAGTGCTGCGACGGGATCGTCGCCAGGCCGACGGTGATCGGCCGCTGTTGCGGCGTCTGCAGGAACAGGAGGCCGACGAGCAGGTCGTCCCAGATCTGGATGAACTGCAGGACGACGACGGTGACGATCGCCGGCACGGCCAGCGGCAGCATGATCCGGAAGAAGATCTTCCCGTAGCCGAGGCCGTCCATCAGCGACGCCTCGATGACGTCCTCGGGCAGGCGGCGGAAGTAGGTCGTCAGCAGGAAGGTGGCGAACGGGGTGCCGAGCGCCGCGTAGACGAGGATCGCCGCGTAGTAGTGGTTGATGAAGCCGAGCCGGGCCAGATTGACGTACTCCGGGATGATCATCGACTGCATCGGCACCATCATCGCGCTGGCGATCACGAGGAAGACGACGCCCGAGAAGCGGTAGCGGAGCGTGCCGAGCGCGTAGCCGGCGCTCGTCGCCGCGACGAGGATCAGCCCGATCGCGCCACCGGTGATCAGCGTCGAGTTGAAGAGCTCGCGCGCCACCGGCAGCGCGTTGAAGAGGTCGTGCCAGCTCGTGAGGGAGTAGCCGCGGCCGAGGTAGTACTGCTGCAGCGACCGCAGCGACGTGTGCGCCATGAACCAGAACGGGTAGAGCATCACGACCGCGACGACCAGGAGCCCGGCGTAGATCAGGCCGCGCCCGGTCCGCCGCCGCCAGAGCGTCACAGCCCGCCGGTGCGGCCAGCCCACGGCGCTCAATCGTCGCTCCGCAGGAAGCGCAGCTGGATCATGCTGATCACGAAGACGCCGACGAACAGCACCACGCCCGCCGTCGCCGCGATGCCGAAGTTCTGCTCGGTGAACGCCTGCTCGTAGATGAAGAACTCGAGCGTGGTCGTGCCGTAGCCGGGGCCGCCGCTCGTCATCACGTAGATCAGGCTGAAGAGCGCGCTGAACGCGGTGATCAGGCTGATGATGACCGCGAACTGCACGAACCGCTTGAGCAGCGGGATCGTGATCCGGAACATGACGGAGAGGTTCCCGGCGCCGTCCACGCGGGCGGCGTCGTAGATCTCCTGGTCGATCGTCGACATGCCGGCCAGGAAGATGATCATGTTCGTCCCGAACATCGACCAGACGAAGGTGATCATCACCGCGATCAGCGCCGAGCGCTCGTGGGAGAGCAGGTCGGGGTGCCAGAAGCCGAGCCCGACGTGGTTCAGGATCCCCTGCAGAATACCCTTGTTGTCGAAGAAGTCCCGGGCGACGAAGGCGATCACGACCCACGAGACCGCGGTCGGCAGGAAGAAGACCGACCGGAAGATCTGCCAGCCGCGGACATGGGTGTTGATGAGGAACGCGACCGAGAGCGGCACGATCACCGCCACCGGGATCG
>CAYXXE010000108.1:0-8657 GCA_964468985.1 uncultured Gaiellales bacterium
AGGCTCCGGCCGTGGTCGCCGCCCTCCAGCCGGACGTGGTGCTGATGGACTACCGGATGCCCGGCCTCGACGGCGCCCAGGCGACGCGCGCGGTGCTTGCCGCGGCGCCCGGCGTGCGCGTCGTCTGCCTCACCGCCTCCGTGTCGCTCGGCGAGGTACGGCAGCTGCTCGACGCCGGCGCGGTCGCGTGCCTGATGAAGGACGAGGAGTTCGACGTCATCGTCGGCGCCGTGCGGGACGCGGCCGGAGGGCTCGCATGAGGCTGACCGTCGAGAACACCGCGATCGTCGTCGACTCCACCGCCGATTTCCCCGAGGCGCCCGAGCGCTACCCGAACTGGCGCGTCGTCCCGCTCTACGTCCGGTTCGGCGAGGAGAGCTACCGCGACTACGTCGAGATGAGCCCGGACGAGTTCTACGCCCGCCTCACGGTCGCGAAGGAGACGCCGACGACCTCCCAGCCGACCCCGGCCGACTTCCTGGCCGTCTACGAGGAGCTGGCACCCCGCTACGAGCGCATCCTCTCGGTGCAGCTGTCGTCGACGCTCTCCGGCACCTTCGCGAGCGCCGAGGCGGCCGCGGAGCTGCTCGGCGGCGATGCAGTGCGCGTCATCGACTCCCGCACCGTGGCCGCGGCGCTCGCGATGCTCGCGCTCGCGATCCAGCGCCGCCTCGAGCGGGGCACCACCGACGAGGAGATCGACGCGCTCGTCGCCCGCTACCGGACGCACCACCATCTGCTCTTCACGGTCAGCACGCTCGACTATCTCGCCCGCGGCGGCAGGATCGGGCGCGCCGCGGCCCTGGCCGGCAACCTGCTGAACGTGAAGCCGATCCTGACGATCCGCGACGGCGAGGTCGTGCCGTTGAAGAAGGTCCGCGGCAACGCCAAGGCGTTCGCCGAGTTCAAGGCCCTCTTCGAGGAGTCGTCGACCGACACCCCGAACCTGCGGGTCGGCATCGCCCACGCCCTGGCACCCGACCGTCTCGCCGCCCTCGAGGGGCTCGTCGCGCGCGTGCGGCCGCAGGCGACGCTCGAGATCGCGACGACCCTCGGCGCCGTGGTCGGCACGCACGCCGGCCCGGGCACGATCGGCTTCTTCTGGTGGGAGGACGACTACGAGGGAGCGACGAGCCGCTCGTAGAGCCCGATCGTCTGCTCGGCGATCGCGCCCCAGCTGAACTCGGTCACGGCCCGGGCCCGGCCGGCCCGGCCCATCCGTGCCGACCGCTCCGGGTCTGCGAGCAGCTCGTTCACGCGCGCTGCGAAGTCGGCGGCGAAGCGTTCCGGGTCGGTCGGGTTCCCGTCGGCTCCCAAGGGCACCGGGACGAGCAGCCCCGTCTCGCCGTCGGCGACGACCTCGGGGATGCCGCCGACGGCGGAGGCCACGACGGGTGCCTCGCAGGCCATCGCCTCCAGGTTGACGATGCCGAGCGGCTCGTAGATCGACGGCACGCAGAAGACGCTCGCGTGGCTCAACAGCTGGATCACCTCGGGCTTCGGGATCATCTCCTCGATCCAGACGACGTCGCGGCGCTCGCGCAGCCGGGCGATCCCCTCGCGTGTCGCCCGCTCGATCGCCGGCTCGTCCGGGGCGCCGGCGCAGAGGACGAGCTGGGCGTCGGGCGCGATCTGCAACGCCGCGTCGAGTAGGTGGACGATGCCCTTCTGGCGGGTGATGCGGCCGACGAAGAGCACGATCGGCAGCTCCGGGTCGATGCCGTACCGGCGCAGCACGTCCGTCGCCGGGTCGGGCCGGTACTGGTCGGTGTCGATCCCGTTGTAGATCACCTGAAGCCGGCCCGGCGCGACCTGTGGGTAGACGCGGCGGACGTCGGCGAGCATCGCCTGCGACACGGCGACGACGGCGTCGGCGGACTCGAGCCCCGTTCGCTCGCAGAACGACGAGAGCGCGTAGCCGCCCGGCCCGAGCTGCTCGGCCTTCCACGGCCGCAGCGGCTCGAGGCTGTGCGTCGTCATGACGTGCGGCACCTGGTGCAGCAGCTTCGCCAGGTGCCCGCCGAGGTTCGTGTACCAGGTGTGCGAGTGGACAACGTCGAAGCCGCCGCGCGCCGCCAGCCGCAGGTCGACCGACAGCGTCCGGAGTGCGGCGTTCGCGTCGTCGAGCGCCGGCCAGCTCTGGAACGCGTTCACGCCCGGCTCCGCGCGCGGCTCGCCGAAGCAGCGCACCTCGACGTCGATCCGCTTGCCGAGCTCGCGGGCGAGGTACTCGACGTGCACGCCCGCCCCGCCGTAGACCTCGGGCGGATACTCGCGGGTGAGCAGCAGCGCTTTCATGCGGGGCAGTATCGCCCAGGGCACGAGGCCGGGCCCGCCCGGTCCGGGTCCGCCGGTCCGGGTCCTATACTCGGTCCCGTGGCGACAATGACCCGAATGCACTCGGGTTTCACCGGCGTGGTCCCGGAGCCGTCCGCGGCCGGCTGGCCGAGCCCGCGCGGCTTCGAGCCGCCGGCTCGGCTCGACGCGGGCGTCGAGACCCTCCCCGGGGTGGGCCCGTCGCTCGTCAAGCGGCTGCGGCCGCTGGGCATCGCAACGGTCGGCGACCTGCTCCTGCACCGCCCGCGCCGCTACGAGCGCGCGGCGGACGAGCTCGCGATCTCGCAGCTCTGGGGCGACGACGAGGTCGTGATCGCAGGCGTCGTCGAGAGCGTCCGCACGCGGCCGCTCGGTGGCCGGCGTACCGTGCTCACCGCCGTCGTCCGCGACGAGAGCGGCTCGATCGGCGCCTCGTGGTTCAACCAGCCGTGGCTCGCCGAGAAGCTCACACCGGGAGTCCCGGTGCGGCTGCGCGGGCGACTCGGCAGGTACGGGTTCGACGTCCGTAGCTACGACATCGGCCCGAGGCGGGCGACGGCCGACTTCGCGCCGGTCTACCCCGCGAGCGAGGCGGTCCCTTCGACGCGCCTGCGCGAGCTCGTCCGGGCGGCGCTCTCGGCCCACCTCGGCGCCGTCCACGAGACGCTCCCGGCCGACCTCGACCTGCCGCTCCGCCGCGATGCGCTCGCCGCGGTCCATTTCCCCGCGAGCGAGGAGGAGGCCGAGACCGCCCGGCGCAGGCTCGCGCTGGACGAGCTGCTGGCGCTGCAGCTGGTGGTCGCCCGGTCGGGCGCGACCGACGCGCAGGCGCGGCCGCTCGGGGCGCCCGGGGAGCTGATCGCCCGCTACCGGGCGGCGCTGCCGTTCGCGCTCACCCCGCACCAGGAGGCGGCGATCGCCGAGATCGACCGCGACCTCGCTCTCGAGCGCCCGATGCAGCGGCTGCTGCAGGGCGACGTCGGCTCCGGGAAGACGGTGGTCGCGCTGTACGCCCTGCTGCGGGCGGTCGAAGGGCAGAGCCAGGGGGCGTTGATGGCGCCGACCGAGACCCTCGCCGAGCAGCACTTCCTGACCCTGGAGCCGCTGTGCGCCGCGCTGGGCGTCCGCTGCGTGCTGCTCACCGGCTCGTCGGGGTCGGCGAAGGTGCGGGCCGAGCTGGCGAACGGCGCCGCGCAGATCGCGGTCGGCACCCATGCGCTGATCCAGCGCGAGGTCGAGTTCGCCGAGCTCGCGGTGGCGGTGGTCGACGAGCAGCACCGCTTCGGCGTCGAGCAGCGGCACGCCCTGGCGGAGCACCGGGCGCCGCACGTGCTGCACATGACGGCGACGCCGATCCCGCGCACGCTCGCGCTGACGATCTACGGCGACCTCGCCGTCACCGAGATCGCGAGGCCGCCCGCCGACCGGAAGCCGATCGTGACCGCGTGGGTGGGAGCGGAGCGCTCGAGCGACGCCTACGCGCGGCTCCGGGTGCACCTCGATGCGGGCAGGCAGGCCTACGTCGTCTGCCCGCTCATCGAGCAGTCCGAGGCGCGGCTCGCGCGGGCCGCCGAGGAGGAGGCCGAGCGGCTGCGGCGCGCCGAGCTCGCCGGCTACCGCGTCGGGCTCCTGCACGGGCGGCTGAAGCCCGCCGACCGGCGTGAGGTGATGCGCCGCTTCAAGGAGGGCGAGCTCGACGTCCTGGTCGCGACGACCGTGATCGAGGTCGGCGTGGACGTCCCGAACGCGACGATCATGATCGTCCAGGAGGCCGACCGGTTCGGCCTCGCGCAACTCCACCAGCTGCGCGGGCGGGTGGGCCGCGGCGCCGAGCAGAGCTACTGCCTGCTCGTCTCCCGGCCGAAGGAGGAGCTCACAGACACCGCGCAGGCGCGCCTGCAGGCGCTCGTCGACACGACCGACGGCTTCGAGCTGGCCGAGCGCGATCTCGAGTTGCGCGGCGAGGGCCGGCTGCTCGGCACCCGCCAGTCGGGTTGGAGCGACCTGCGTTTCACCCGCCTGCGCAACGACCGCGACCTGATCGAGCAGGCCCGCCGACTCGCAGGGGAGCTGCGAGACGCGCCCGGCCCGTGGCAGGACGAGGCCGAGCGCCTCCTCGCCGCGGGCGACGACGCCCGCGCGTGACACAATCGAGCGCGATGGGAGACCGCCTCCTCCGGTTCGCAGGGATCGCGCTGCTCGCGCTGGCGATCTTCTTCGGCTCGGTCGCGATCTCGCAGGGCATCCGCGACCGGAACCAGAGCAACGTGATCTCGGTCACGGGCTCGGCGAAGCAGCGCATCGTCTCCGACTACGTGATCTGGGACCTGTCGGTCACGAGCCAGCAGAAGAGCGCCGCGACTGCCGCCGACCAGCTCGCGGGCTGGACGAAGACCATCGACGCGTTCCTGCTCGCGCACGGCGTCCAGAGCTCGGAGCTGGCGGTGCAGCCCGTCTCGACGCAGCCGGTCAGCCCGTCGTCCGGCTCGTCGAACCAGGTGATCGGCTATCAGCTGACGCGGAGCTTCGAGGTCCGCTCGTCGCGCGTCCAGGCGATCGCGTCGGTGGCCGAGGCGAGCGCCGGGCTGATCGCCGGCGGCGTGCCCCTGTCGGCCCAGCCGCTCCAGTACGTCTACACGAAGCTCGCCGGGCTCCGCCCGCACCTGATCGCGGAAGCGACGAAGGACGCGCAGGCCCGCGCGGGCGTGCTCGTGGCGGCCACCGGCGGCAAGATCGGGAAGCTCCGCAGCGTCGACGTCGGCGTCTTCCAGGTGACCTCGCCGAACTCGACCCAGGTGAGCGACTACGGCGAGTACGACACGTCCACCCTCCAGAAGGACGTCACCGCGGTCGTCAACGTCACCTTCGCCCTGAACTGAGCACGGCCGACGGCTCGTGCGGATCATCGCGGGGGAGCACCGGGGCCGGCGGATCGACGCCCCGAAAGGCGATACCACCCGGCCGACCTCCGACCGGGCCCGCGAGAGCGCGTTCAACCTGATCGGCCCGGTGGACGGGGCGTCGGTGCTCGACCTCTTCGCCGGTTCAGGGGCGATGGGCCTGGAGGCGCTCAGCCGCGGCGCCGCATCGTGTCTCTTCGTCGACTCCAGCCGGGCGGCGTGCCGCACGATCGACGCGAACCTCGAGCGGCTCGGCCTGCACGGGACGGTGCTGTGCCAGGACGCCGTGAGCGCGCTCCGGCGAGACCGCCGCGTCTTCGACCTCGTCCTGTGCGATCCACCGTACGACGCGAGCGGCCCCGGACGTCTCGCGCCGCTGCTCGAGACCCATCTGGCGGAGGACGGGCTGCTCGTCTACGAGTCGCCGTCGCGCGAGGCGCCGCCCTCGGTCGCCGGACTGACGATGCGCACCTCGCGCACGTACGGTGCCGCGAGGCTTACGCTGTTCGAACGATGATCACCGCCATCTACCCCGGAACCTACGATCCCGTCACGAACGGGCACCTCGACGTGATCGCCCGCGCCGCCCGCATCTTCGACCGGCTCGTGGTCGGCGTGGTGGGGAACCCGCACCACAAGGCGCCGATGTTCACCGTCGACGAACGGGTCGCGTTCCTGGAGGAGGCGCTCGTGGGGATCGACAACGTCGAAGTCGACGTCTTCGCCGAGCTGGTCGTCGACTTCGCCCGCCGCTGGGACGCGAGGGTGATCGTGAAGGGGCTCCGCGTCGTCTCCGACTTCGAATGGGAGTTCCAGATGAACCAGCTGAACCGGCATCTCGCCCCCGACATCGAGACGATGTACGTGATGGCGAGCCCCCAGGTCAGCTTCGTCTCCTCCAGCGGGGTGAAGGAGATCGCTACCTTCGGGGGAAATGTCACGGAGTTGGTGCCGCAGGCCGTGGCGCGCCGGCTGAAGGAGATGTTCCCGAACGGTCGCGGCGGCGCCCCGCTCTCGGACCAGGAGTAGCATTCAAGCCATGGACGTCCTCGTACTCATCGACAAGCTCGACGACGTGGTGCACAACGCGAAGGCGGTGCCGCTCACCGACCAGGTTCGCATCGACCGCGAGGAGATCTACGACATCCTCGATCAGATGCGCGCCACGATCCCCGAGGAGATCAAGCAGGCCCGCTGGATCGTCAAGGAGCGCCAGGAGATGCTGGCCGAGGCGAAGCGCGAGCAGGAGCGCCTGATGCAGGAGGCGCGCGAGCAAGCCGTTCGCGAAGCGTCCCAGACGGAGATCGTGAAGCTCGCCGAGCGCCAGGCGCAGGAGATCATCGACGACGCCCGCCGGTCGGCCCGCGAGATGCGGCTCGAGATGGAGGACTGGGCCGACGGCATGCTCGCCACGCTCGAGACGAACCTCGACAAGTTCCTGACTGCCGTCCGCCGCGGCCGCGAACGGCTGCACGAGCGCTCGCAGGAGTCGGTCGTCGCCGGCATCGGCCCGATCGACCTCTCCGACGGCCCCTCGAACTACTAGCACCCCCGACGGCCTTCGCTACCCTCGTCCTGTGACGAGCTTCAGCCTGCGTCAGGTCAAGCTCCGGCCCGGCGAGGAGCACCGCGAGGCCGTCGACGTCGAGTTGCCCGCCTTCGAGTTCGGCGGCCAGCGGTACGTCGCCGTCCCGGAGACCGTGCCCGCCGCGCTGGTGGTGAACCGCGCGAACACCGGCACCGTGTTCAGCCTCGCGTTCGCGACCCGCCTGCACGGGCCGTGCTACCGCTGCCTCGGCGACGCGACCCTCGACCTGCGCATCCACGGCCGCGAGTACCAGGCCGAGCAGCCGGACGACGAGGAGCTGACGACGCCCTATCTCGAGAGCAACGCGCTCGACCTGTCGGCCTGGGCGCGCGACGCGATCGCGTTGGCGCTCCCCGACAAGATCCTGTGCCGGGCCGACTGCGCGGGCCTCTGCCCGTTCTGCGGTAAGAGCCTGAACGACGAGCCGCATGTGCACGAGGAGGCGGCGGCGGACTCTCGCTGGCAGGCGCTCGCGGCCCTTCGCGAGGCGGCGCCGGGCGGCGACGCCGCGCAAATCGGCTAGAGTGGCGCCCGCTCATGGCAGTCCCGAAGCGGAAGACATCCAAAGCCCGTCGCGACCAGCGCCGCGCGCAGCACCAGATCGAGGCGCCGCGGGTCAACACGTGCCCGCAATGCTCGTCGCCGAAGCGGCCGCACCACGTCTGCCCGACCTGCGGCACGTATAAGGGCCGCGAGGTCGAGCCGCTCCGCATTCAGGCCCCGTAGCGACGATGCCGCGGATCGCGGTCGACGCGCTCGGAGGCGATCACGCGCCGGACGAGATCGTCGCGGGTGCCGTGTTGGCCGCCGCGGACGGCATCGACGTTCTGCTCGT
Organism: uncultured Gaiellales bacterium; assembly: GCA_964468985.1. Taxonomy (GTDB): domain Bacteria; phylum Actinomycetota; class Thermoleophilia; order Gaiellales; family Gaiellaceae; genus PALSA-600. The sequence goes on from CAYXXE010000108.1 coordinate 7,640, forward strand.
CGGGCCCGCCTCGCTCGAGACGCGAGGACTCCCGCTGCGGGTCGCCGCGGACGTGATCGAGATGGCCGACAAGCCCGCCGAGGCCGTGCGCGCGCGGCCGGACTCGAGCCTCGTCTCGGCGGTGCGGGCGGTCGCCGAAGGCGAGGCGGACGCGGTCGTGTCGGCCGGGAACACTGGCGCGGTGCTCGCCGCCGGGCTGCTGCACCTGCGACGGCTCCCGGGGGTGCTGCGGCCGGCGATCGCCGTGCCGATTCCCGCGCGGCTGCGGGTCTCCGTCCTGCTCGACGCCGGCGCGAACGCCGACGCGCGCCCCGAGCACCTGCTGCAGTTCGCCCACATGGGGGCGGTCTTCTCCGAGGAGATCCTCGACGTCGCGAATCCCGAGGTGCGTCTCCTGTCGATCGGCGAGGAGGACGAGAAGGGCAACGCGCTCGTCGTCGAGGCCCATGCCCTGCTGCGCGCCGCCGACCTCAACTTCGCCGGCAATGCCGAGAGTCGCGACCTGCTGCGCGGCGCGGCCGACGTCGTCGTCGCCGACGGCTTCACCGGCAACATCGCCCTGAAGCTGCTCGAGGGCACGATCATGGAGCTGCTCGACGTCTTCCGCGAGGAGGTGACGGCGACAACCGCCGGCAAGCTCGGCGGCCTGCTCGTCCGGCCGGCCGCCCGCCGGCTGCGCGCGCGCTTCGACCCGGAGATCCACGGCGGCGCGTACCTGCTCGGTCTGCGGGGCCTCGCGGTGATCGCGCACGGGAACTCGCGCGCCCGGGCGGTCGCGAACGCGATCCGGCTCGCCGCCCGGGGTGTCGACCACGGGGTCGTCGAACGGCTCGCCGAGAGGATTCCCGCGCGCGTCGGTGTATGATCGCCCGGTTTCAACGAACGATCTCGCGAATCCCCGAAAAATGAGGTGACATGGCAGCGTCGCGTGAAGAGGTCTACGAGCGCGTCAAGGAAGTCCTGACGGAGCAGCTCGGAGTCGACGAGGATCAGATCAACGAGGAGGCCTCGTTCCAGG
>CAYXXE010000109.1:0-8557 GCA_964468985.1 uncultured Gaiellales bacterium
GCGAGGCCGAGGCGTTCGCGATCGAGTACTGGCCGCTCGAGCGCTACAAGCTCGCCCAGGCGCCGCCCCGCGGCGAGCTCGGCGGGCGCATCGCGCTCATCACCGGCGGCGCGAGCGGCATCGGCCGCGCCACGGCGCGTCTCTTCGCCGAGCGCGGCGCCCATGTCGTCGTCGCCGACCTGAATCTCGACGGGGCCGAGGAGGTCGCCGCCGAGCTGGTGGCGACGCACGGCGCCCGTCGCGCGATCGCCGTGCCGGTCGACGTCACCGACGAGACCGCGGTGGCCGACATGGTGCGCGCGACCGTGCTCGAGTACGGCGGCCTCGACATCCTCGTCGCCTCTGCCGGGCTCGCGACGAGCGCGCCGATCACCGAGACGACGCTGGCCGACTGGGAGCGCAACTACGCGGTGCTCGCCCGCGGCTACTTCCTGGCCTCGCGCGAGGCCTTCCGGGTGCTGCTCGCCCAGGCCCGCGGCGGCTCGGTCGTGTTCGTCGCGTCGAAGAACGCACTCGTGGCCGGCGCGAACGCCGCCGCGTACTCGTCGGCCAAGGCGGCCTCGCTGCACCTCGCCCGCTGCCTCGCCGAGGAGGGCGGGCCGCACGGCATCCGCGTCAACACCGTCAATCCCGACGCCGTCATCGCCGGCTCGAGCATCTGGTCGTCCGACTGGAAGGCAGAGCGCGCCAGCACGTACGGCGTCACCCAGGACGACCTGCCGAAGTTCTACCGGGGCCGGACGAAACTCGGGGTGAACGTGTACCCCGAGGATGTCGCCGAGGCGATCGGGTTCTTCGCCGGGCCGCGTTCGGCCAAGAGCACCGGCAACGTCGTGAACGTCGACGGCGGCGTCACAGCCGCATATCCCCGATGAGCGTCGTTCCGTCGACCGGTGCAGCGAAAGGAGGCGCCACGACCACGAAGCGGAGCTGAACGCCGCCCCGGCCCCGCTTCCCGGGGCGGTTCCCCCCGACCGGCTTCAACGCCGTCGCAGGCTCGTACCACCTCTGATCCGTCCGACCGAAAGGACACCAGTTCAAGATGATCTCCAAGAGAGGGCAACGGACGAGGCGCACCACGCTGCTGATCGTGCTGGCAGCCTGTGCCGTTCTCGTCGTGTCGGCCGTGGCGGCATTCGCCGCCGGTGGCCTGAAGAAGGGCCAGACCGTCTACTACATCCCGAAGGACACCCGCAACCCGTACGAGGTGATCGCCGACAAGGGCGGCGCAATCGCGCTGAAGGAGATCGGCGACAAGCAGGTCGTCTCGTCCGGCACCGCTGACACGGCCGCGGCGCAGCTGCCGTCGGTGCAGACCGCCATCCAGTCGGGCGCCAACGCGATCGTGATCGCCGGCAACGACCCGCAGGCCCTGTGCCAGCAGCTGAACCAGGCGAAGGCCAAGGGCATCGCGATCGTGTCGTTCGACTCCGACGTGAACTGCCGCCAGCTGTTCATCAACCAGGCGAACACCGAGCAGATCGGTCGCAGCGAGGTGCAGCTGATCGGGAAGCAGCTCAACTACAAAGGCCAGATCGCGATCCTGTCGGCCGCGTCCACCGCGACCAACCAGAACGCCTGGATCGCCTTCATGCAGAAGGAGCTCAAGCTCCCGAAGTACAAGAACATGAAGCTGGTCAAGATCTACTACGGCAACGACGATCCCGTGGCGTCGCGCACGGCGACCGTGCAGATGCTGCAGGCGTATCCGGACCTGAAGGGCATCATCTCGCCGACCACCGTCGGCATCTCGACGGCGGCCGAGTACCTCGACCACTCGAAGTACAAGGGCAAGGTCGTGCTCACGGGCCTCGGCCTGCCGAGCCAGATGAAGAAGTACGTCCTCGACGGGACGGTCACGTCCTTCGAGCTGTGGAACCCGAGCGACCTGGGCTACCTCGCCGGCTATGCCGCCGCGGCGCTCGCCTCGGGGCAGATCACCGGCAAGCCGGGCCAGACGTTCTCGGCCGGCAAGCTCGGCAAGTACAAGATCATCAGCGCAGCAGGTGGCCCGCAGGTCGTGCTCGGGCCTCCGTACGTGTTCGACAAGACGAACGTCGCGAAGTTCAACTTCTAAGCGACGGATCGACGTACCGCCGACGCAACGGGGGCACCCGCACGGGTGCCCCCGAAGCGTCATCATCCGACTCTCATGCCGCTCCAGAGAATCTGCTTCCGACTCCAGGTGAGACCCGACCGGCTGGCCGAGTACGAGGCTCGCCACGCCGCCGTCTGGCCCGAGATGCGCGCCGCGCTCGCCGCGACGGGCTGGCACAACTACTCGCTCTTCACCACCGACGACGGGATGGTGATCGGCTACGTCGAGTGCGAGGACTTCGCCGCCGCACGTGCCGCGATGGAGCAGACCGATGTCAACGCGCGCTGGCAGGCCGAGATGGCCGAGTTCTTCGTCGGCCTCGACGGGCTGCGCCCGGACGAGGGACTGGCCGAGCTCCGCGAGATCTTCCACCTTGACTGAGCCGTCGCCCGGAACGCCGAGCACCGACGCCGCGGCGGCCGGCCGGCCGCTGCTGCTCGTCGAGGGCATGCGCAAGGCCTACGGCGCCGTCCAGGCGCTCGACGACGGCCGCATCGAGCTCTATCGCGGCGAGGCGCACGCGCTCGTCGGCGAGAACGGCGCGGGCAAGTCGACGCTCGTCAAGATCCTCGCGGGCGTACAGCGCGCCGACGAGGGGCGCGTCGTCCTCGACGGAGTCGAGGTGGTCTTCGACAACGCCAAGCAGTCGCAGACCGCCGGGATCGCGATCATCTTCCAGGAGCCGACGCTGTTCCCCGACCTGTCGGTGGCCGAGAACATCTTCGTCGGCGCCCAGCCGCTCCGCTCCGGCCACCGGATCGATCGCCGCCGGATGCGGCGCGAGGCGGCGGCGTTCTTCGAGCAGCTCGGCGTCCAGATCGACCCCGACCGGCTGGCGATCGGGCTCTCGATCGCCGACCAGCAGATCGTCGAGATCGCCAAGGCGCTGTCGTCGCAGGCGCGGGTGATCGTGATGGACGAGCCGACCGCCGCGCTGACGAACAACGAGGTCGACCGGCTGTTCCGGGTCGTCGAGACGCTCCGCGCGTCCGGCGCCGCCGTCCTGTTCATCTCGCACCGCCTCGAAGAGGTCTTCACGCTCTGCCAGCGGGTCACGGTGATGCGCGACGGCCGGCACGTCGTCACGCAGCCGACGACCGAGGCGACGACCGAGTCGATCATCCGCGCAATGGTCGGGCGCGACATGAAGACCCTGTTCCCGAAGGTCGTCGCGCCCGTCGGCGAGACCGTCCTCGAGGTGAAGCGCCTGACGCGTGAAGGCGTCTTCACCGACGTCTCCTTCGACGTGAAGGCGGGGGAGATCGTCGCGCTGGCAGGGCTGGTCGGGGCGGGGCGGACCGAGGTGGCGCGCGCCATCTTCGGCATCGACCGCTGGGACGCGGGCGAGGTCCGGATCAAGGGCCAGCCGCTGCCCGCGGGCTCGCCGAGCGCCGCCATGGCCGCCGGTATCGGTCTCGTCCCCGAGGACCGCCGCCAGCAGGGCCTCGTGATGGATTTCTCGATCGAGCGGAACATCGCGCTCGCGTCGCTCGAGGTCGTGCGCCGGCTCGGGCTGATCCCTCGTGGCAGCGAGCGGCGGTTCGCCTCCGACTGGGTCACGCGCCTCCAGCTCCGCTACGGCAAGCTCTCGAACCCCGCCTGGTCGCTGTCCGGCGGCAACCAGCAGAAGGTCGTGCTGGCGAAGTGGCTCGCTCGGCATCCCGCGCTCCTGATCGTCGACGAGCCGACGCGCGGGATCGACGTCGGCACCAAGGCGGAGGTGCATCGGCTGCTCTCGGATCTCGCGGGCGAAGGCGTCGCGATCCTGATGATCTCGTCCGAGCTGCCCGAGGTGCTCGGCATGGCCGACCGCGTCGTCGTGTTGTTCGAGGGTCGCGTGTCGGCGCGGCTCGAACGCGCCGAGGCGAACGAGGACCGGATCATGCGCGCCGCCACCGGTGTCGCCGAGGAGGCCGTCGCATGACGACCACAGCGGTCGAGCCGGACGAGGTCGAGGGCGGCGGCGCCGGGATCGCGGAGCTGCTGTTCCGGTTCCGCGAGCTCGGCATCGTGCTGGCGCTCATCCTCGTCGTCGTGCCGACGACGATCGACAACTACCGCTTCATCGAGACGACGAGCGTGCAGCAGCTGCTGTCGGGCGCTTCGATCATCGCCCTGCTCGCGATCGGCGAGACCCTCGTCATCATCACGCGGAACGTCGACCTGTCGCTGGGCTCGGTGCTGGGTCTGTCGGCCTACCTCACAGGCGAGATCTACGTCCACTACCCGCATGCGTCGATCTGGCTCGTGATGCTGGCCGGCACGGGCCTCGGCCTCGTCTGCGGCGTCGTGAACGGCGCAGTCGTGACGCTCGTGCGCGTGCCCAGCCTGGTCGTCACGCTCGGGACGCTCTACATCATCCGCGGCATCGACGCGACGTGGTCGGGCGGCAACCAGGTGAACTCGTACAGCCTGCCGAACTCGTTCAACGTCATCGGGTACGGCACGTTCCTCGGCGTCCCCTACGTGGCGCTGATCTCGATCGTCGCGGTGGTGATCGCGAGCTACGCGATGCGCACATTCCGGCCGGGGCGCGACCTCTACGCGATCGGCTCGAACCCCTTCGCCGCGACGCTCGCCGGGATCCCGGTGGCGCGGCGGGTCTTCACGGCCTTTGCGCTGAGCGGCGCGATCGCGGGTCTCGCGGGAGTCTTCTGGCTCTCGTATTTCGGCTCGGTCGACTCGACCGCGGGCACCGGCTACGAGTTCCAGGTGGTGGCCGCCGTCGTCGTGGGCGGCGTCGCGATCTTCGGCGGCAGCGGGTCGGTGTACGGCGCCGCGCTCGGCGCCCTGCTGCTCTACACGATCAACAGCGCGCTCGTGATCGTGAACATCGCCTCCTCGTGGAGCCTCGCGTTCCAGGGCGGGCTGCTGATCGTCGCGATCACGTTCGACCGGCTCGTGCTGGTCAAGGTCGCGCCGGCGCTGCGGGGAAGGAGACGGGCACGTGCCTGACGCCGCCGCTCGCCGTGAGCTCGCCCGTTCGCTCGTCCGCTGGGAGAGCGCGCTCCTCCTGTTGCTGATCGGGACGGTCGTGCTGGGCTCGTCGCTCACGACCGAGTTCCTCAAGCCCGTCAACTTCTTCTACATCGGGCTGAACTTCGGCGAGATCGCGATCATGGCGTTGCCGGTGGCGCTGATCGTCGTCACCGGCGAGATCGACCTGTCGATCGCCTCGATGCTCGGCCTGTCGGGGACGGTGATGGCGTCGCTGTTCGCCCACGGCTGGTCGATCTGGCCCGCGATGGGGGCCGCGCTGCTCGTCGGGCTCGCCGGCGGCACGCTGAACGGCGTCCTCGTCACCCGCTTCGGTCTGCCCTCTCTCGCGGTGACGATCGGCACCCTGACGCTGTTCCGCGGCATCGCCCAGATCATCCTGCCGAACAACACGATCGGCGGCTTCCCGGAGTCGCTCACCAAGATCGGGATCGTGCCGATCCCCGGCACCCAGGTGCCGTACTCGATGGCGTTCTTCGCCGTCCTCGCAGCAATCACCGCCGTGGTGTTGCACTGGACGCCGCTCGGGCGCTCGATCTTCGCGATCGGCGCCAGCTCGGAGGCGGCGTTCTTCGCCGGCATCCGCGTCAAGCGGATCAAGCTGCTGCTGTTCGTGGCGGCAGGGCTGATCAGCGCCCTGGCCGGCATCCTGTTCACCCTCCGGTTCGCGGCGGCCCGGTACGACTCCGGGACCGGCCTCGAGCTCGACGTCGTCACCGTCGTCCTGCTCGGCGGCATCTCGATCTTCGGCGGCAAGGGCACGATCTTCGGCGTCGTCCTCGCGGCGGCCGTGCTGGCCAGCCTGCAGGGCGCTCTCACGCTCGACCTCATCTCGCCGGACGAGCAGCACATCGTCACCGGCGTGCTGCTGATCGCCAGCGTGATCGTGCCGAGCGCGTCCGAGCTGTACGGCCGCGCGAGCTCCCGGCTCAACAGCGAGCTGGCCCGCCGACGCCGACGCGGGGTGCTGGCGGCGGAAAGCGGTGAGAGTTGAGCGCGGAGCGGCAGGGCGCCCGGCCGCGCGTCGGGATCTTCGGGATCGGCCTGGCCGCGTACTGGCCGCAGTTCGACGGCCTCCACGACCGGCTCGTCGGCTACCAGCGGGGGCTCGAGGAGCAGCTGGCCGCGATGGGCGCCGACGTCACGTCGGCCGGGCTCGTCGACACACCCGAGCGCGCGCGCGAGGCCGGCGAGGTCTTCGCCGCCGCGCGAGTCGAGCTGCTGCTCGTCTACACCGCGACATACGCGACCTCGTCGCAGGTGCTGCCCGTGGTGCAGGCCGCCCGGGCGCCCGTCGTCATCCTCAACCTGCAGCCGACCCGGACGCTCGACTACGCGGGCATGACCACGGGCGAGTGGCTCGCGAACTGCTCGGCCTGCTGCGTCCCGGAGCTGGCCGGCGCCTTCACGCGCGCCCGGGTGCCGTACCGCACGGTGACGGGGACGCTCGAGCCCGGCGACCGTGCCTGGAGCGCGATCGCGGAGTGGGTCGACGCGACGCACGCCGTCCAGAGCCTGCACGTGGCGCGGTTCGGCTTCCTCGGCCACAACTACCCGGGCATGCTCGACATGTACTCCGACTTCACACAGCTGCATGCGCAGGCAGGTCTGCACGTGGAGGTGCTCGAGATCGACGACCTCGTCCAGCGCGTCGAGGCGGTCGATGCCGACGAGCTGGCCCGCAAGTCGGACGAGATCCGCGGGCTGTTCGACCTGGCCGACCCTGGTGTCGACCCGATTGCCGACGCGATCACCCCCGAGCGGTTCGATTGGTCGGCCCGTGTCGCCGCGGGCCTCGACCGGCTCGTCGCCGACTTCGCGCTCGACGGGCTCACCTACTACTACCGCGGCGTCGACGGCAACGTCAACGAGCGGGTCGGTGCCGGGCTGATCGTCGGCAACTCGCTGCTCACCGCACGGGGGATCCCCGCGGCGGGCGAGGGTGACCTGAAGACGAACGTCGCGATGTACCTCCTCGACCGGCTGGGAGCCGGCGGCTCGTACACGGAGTTCTACGGGCTCGACTTCGACGAGGAGTTCGTGCTGATGGGCCACGACGGCCCCGGCCACGTCGCGATCTCGGACGAGCGGCCGGTCCTGCGCGCGCTCAAGCTGTTCCACGGCAAGGCGGGCGCCGGCCTGTCGGTCGAGTTCAAGGTGCGCCTCGGCCCGGTCACCATCCTCGGCGTCTCGCAGACCGCCGACGGCCGGCTCAAGCTGCTCGCCGCCGAGGGCGAGTCGATCCCCGGCCCGACGTTCCGGATCGGGAACACGAACTCGCGCATCAAGTTCCGGCTCGGGCCGGGCGAGTTCATGGATGCCTGGTGCCTCGAGGGGCCGACCCACCACGTCGCCCTCGGCGTCGGCCATCAGCTCGGCCGGATCCGCAAGATCGCCGACCTGCTCGGGCTCGAGCTGGCGGTGGTCGACTAGGACTCGTCCCTACGCGCGGCTCTCGCGGAGCATTTCGCGGGCGATGACGAGTTGTTGGATCTGGTTGGTGCCTTCGTAGATCTGGGTGATCTTGGCATCGCGCAGCATGCGTTCGAGGGGGTATTCCTGGATGTAGCCGTAGCCGCCGAGGATCTGGACGGCGTCGGTGGTGACGGCCATGGCGGTGTCGGAGCAGAAGAGCTTGGCCATGGCGGAGAGTTTGGTCAGCTCGGGGCCGGTGTTGCCCTGGTCGATCATCTGGCCGACCTTGTAGAGGAGGTTGCGGGCGGCTTCGCAGCGGGTTTCCATGCCGGCGAGCATGGCGGCGATCAGCTGGTGCTCGGCGATCGGTTTGCCCATCGTCTCGCGTGTGCGGGCGTAGTCGAGGGCGTAGTCGGTGGCGCCCTGGGCGATGCCCAGTGCCTGGGCGGCGATGCCGGGGCGGGAGCGGTCGAGGACGCTCATCGCGACCTTGAAGCCGCCGCCTTCGGGGCCGATCAGGTTGGCGGCGGGGATCCGACAGTCGTCGAAGAGCAGCTCGCCGGTCGTGGAGCCCTTGATGCCCAGCTTCGCTTCGATCCGGCCGACCTGGAAGCCGGGTGTGTCGGCTTCGACGACGAACGCGCTGATGCCGGCGTGGCCGAGCTCGGGTGCGGTCTTCGCGAAGACGAGGTAGAGGGAGGCGACGCCGGCGTTCGTGATGAACCGTTTGTCGCCGTTCAGCAGGTAGCTGTCGCCGTCGCGGCGGGCCGTCGTGCGCATCGCGGCGCTGTCGGAGCCCGACCCGGCCTCCGTCAGCGCGTAGGCGGCGAGCCATTCGCCCGTCGCGAGCCGCGGCAGGAACCGCTGTTTCTGCTCGTCGCTGCCGAACAGCTTGATCGCCAATGAGCCGAGCTCCTGCACGGCGATGATCACCGCCGAGGTCGCGCAGACCTTCGCGAGCTCCTCGATCACGACGAACGTCGTGAGCGCGCTCGCGCCGATCCCGCCGTACTCCTCGTCGAACATCACCCCGAACAGGTCGTTCTC
>CAYXXE010000110.1:0-8548 GCA_964468985.1 uncultured Gaiellales bacterium
ACGTCAACGACCAGTCGGTGGGCGACGAGCCGCAGATGCCGTTCGGCGGCGTCAAAGGCTCGGGCTTCGGGCGCTTCGGCGGCCAGGCGGTCGTGGACGAGTTCACCGACATCCACTGGGTGACCGTGCAGAGCGGCACGCATCCGTATCCCTTCTAGGCACGGCGAAGGAACGTCAGATGGCGGAGATCGTGCAGCTGAGCGAAGCGGTCCGGGAGCTCGTCCACGACGGGGCCGTGGTCGCGCTCGAGGGCTTCACGCACCTGATCCCGACGGCGGCGGGCCAGGAGCTGATCCGCCAGGGCCGGCGCGACCTGACGCTCGTCCGCATGACGCCCGACATCGTCTACGACCAGCTGATCGGGATGGGCTGCGCGCGCAAGCTCGTGTTCTCGTGGGGCGGCAACCCCGGCGTCGGCTCGCTGCACCGCCTCCGCGACGCCGTCGAGCACGACTGGCCCTCCCCGCTCGAGCTGGAGGAGCACTCGCACGCCGGCATGGCGGCCGCCTACGCGGCGGGCGCCGCGAACCTGCCGTTCGGGACGCTGCGCGGCTACACGGGCACCGACCTGCCGGCGCACACGCGGGTGGGCCGTGTCACCTGCCCCTTCACCGGCGAAGAGCTCGCGGCCGTCGCCGCGCACCGGCCCGACGTCGGCATCGTCCATGCCCAGCAGGCCGACCGGCACGGCAACGTCCAGCTCTGGGGCATCACGGGCGTGCAGAAGGAGGTCGTGCTCGCCTCGGCCCGGTCGCTCGTCACGGTCGAGGAGGTCGTCGACGAGCTCGAGCTCCGGCCCGGCGGCGTCGTCGTCCCGGGCTGGGTGATCGACGCCGTGGCGGTCGTCCCGGGCGGCGCCCACCCCTCCTACGCGCACGGCTACTACGACCGCGACAACGACTTCTACATCGCGTGGGAGGCCGTCAGCCGCGACCGGGACACGTTCGTGGGCTGGATGGAGCGGCACGTGCTCGGGACGGCGGACGTCGGCGAGTACCGTCGCAGCATCGCGGCCGGGACACCAGCGTGATCGCCTACTCGAAGGACGAGATGATGGCGGTGGAGGCGTCACGCCGGCTCGCCGACGGCACCGTCGTCTTCGTCGGCATCGGCCTGCCGAGCCTCGCCGCGAACCTCGCGCGGCGCACGCACGCGCCTCGCTCGGTGCTCGTCTACGAGAGCGGGACGATCGGCGCGAAGCCCGTCGTGCTGCCGCTGTCGATCGGGGACGGCGAGTTGGCCGAGACGGCCGATGCGGTGGTCTCGGTGCCCGAGATGTTCGCGTACTGGCTCCAGGGCGGCCGGATCGACGTCGGCTTCCTGAGCGCGGCCCAGATCGACCGGCACGGCAACCTCAACTCGACGGTGATCGGCCCCTACGACCGGCCGAAGGTGCGGCTGCCGGGCGGCGGCGGGGCGCCCGAGATCGCGACCGGCGTCCGGGACGTGTTCGTGTTGCTGCGCCAGACGCCGCGGGCATTCGTCGACCGGCTCGACTTCACGACCAGCCTCGGCGACCGCGTTCGGGTCGTGGTCACCGACCTGGGCATCCTGGAGCCGGTCGACGGCGAGCTGACCCTGACGCGGCTCCACCCCGGCGTCTCGGTCGGCGCCGTGCGCGAGGCGACCGGCTGGCCGCTGCGCGTCTCGGCCGACCTCGCCGAGACCGAGCCGCCGACCGACGCCGAGCTGACCGCGCTGCGCAGCCTGAAGACGAAAGGGGAGGCATGAGCGAGGAGCGTTCGCCGATCGTGCTGCCCGACGACCCGTCGTTCGGCCCCGAGGTGCAGGTCGACTACCCCGGCTACCGCTCGACGCGGTTCCGGGCGCCCGCGCGGCCGCTGGTGACGCTGCCCGAGGAGCTGCATTCGCCGGCCGGGCCGGTGTTCGGCGAGGCCGCGCTCGACGAGCACGACGACGACCTCACGCTCGGGCACGACCACGAGCCGCTCGGCGAGCGCATCATCGTCTCGGGGCGCGTGCTCGACGAGGACGGCCGGCCGGTGCGGAACTCGCTCGTCGAGATCTGGCAGGCGAACGCGGCGGGCCGCTACCGCCACGACGTCGACCGGCACCCGGCGCCCCTCGACCCGAACTTCTCGGGCGCCGGCCGCTGCCTGACCGGCGACGACGGCAGCTACCGGTTCACCACGATCAAGCCGGGCGCCTACCCCTGGCGGAACCACGACAACGCCTGGCGGCCGGCCCACATCCACTTCTCGGTCTTCGGGCGGGCGTTCACCCAGCGCCTCGTCACCCAGATGTACTTCCCCGGCGACCCGCTGTTCGCGTTCGATCCGATCCTCACCTCGGTACGCGACCCGAAGGCACGGGCGCTGCTCGTGTCGAGCTTCGATCTCGCGACCACCGAGCCCGAATGGGCACTCGGGTTCCGCTTCGACATCGTGCTCGGGCGCGGCTCCGGCGCGACGCCGCTGGAGGAGGCGCCTTGACGCTCACGCGGACGCCCTCGCAGACCGTCGGGCCCTACTACGCGATCGGCCTCGACCGCCGGCCGGCACACGCCCTCGCCGAGCCCGGCTCGGTCGGCGCGGTGACCGTGCGCGGCCTGTTGCTCGACGGGCAGGGCGAGCCGATCCGGGACGGCCTCGTCGAGCTGTGGTCGGCCACCGCGGGCGCCTGGGGCCGCAGCGGCACGGCGCCCGACGGCGAGTTCGCCTTCGTCGTCGCGAAGCCGCCGCCGGCGGGTGCGTCCGCGCCGCACTACGAGGTCGTCGTCTTCGCCCGCGGCCTGCTCCGCCACCAGCTGACGCGCCTGTACTTCCCGGACGAGGTGGTCGCGAACGCCGCCGACCCGCTGCTTCTGTCGCTGTCCGAAGCCGACCGGGCGACGCTCGTCGCGCAGCAGACCGGCGAGGGCCTACGCTTCGACATCCGGATGCAGGGCGAGCGCCAAACGGTCTTCTTCGCGCATTGACGACATTCGAGCCGATCTTCGTGCCCGCGACGCTCCGTGACGCCGTCTCGGACGCCGCGTGGGTGGAGGCGATGCTCGAGGTCGAGCGCGCGCTCGCCAACGCCGAGTCGCTCGCCGGCGTGATCCCCGCGGCGGCGGCCACCGAGATCGCCGACGCCTGCAGCGGCGGAGTGTTCGACGTGCAGGCGCTCGTCGAAGCGGGGCGCCTGCCGGGCAACCCCGCCGAGCCGCTGGTGCGCGAGCTGCGCGGCCGTGTGTCGCCCGAGGCCGCCCGCTACGTGCACTTCGGGGCGACGAGTCAGGACGTCGTCGACAGCGCCGCGATGCTCGTCGCGCGCAACGCGCTCGCCCTCGTCGACGAGGAGCTGGGCGCGGTCATCGGGCTGTGCGCCGGCCTCGCGCGCAGGCACCGCGACACCCCGCTGGCGGCGCGCACGCTGCTGCAGCAGGCCGTGCCGACGACGTTCGGCTACAAGGCGGCCGGCTGGCTCCTGGCCGTGCACGCATCGCGCGCCCGCCTCGCCGATCTGGCGGCCGCGCTCCCCGCCCAGCTCGGCGGCGCGGCAGGCACGCTCGCGCCGCTCGGCGACGACGCGCTCGAGGTCGTGCGGCTGTTCGCCGCCGAGCTCGAGCTGGCCGAGCCGGCGCTGCCGTGGCACACGAGCCGCTCGGTGGTCGCAGAGCTCGGCTCGGCCCTGGCGCTCACCGCCGGCTCGCTCGCGAAGATCGGGCTCGACGTCGTGCTGCTCGCGCAGACGGAGGTCGGAGAGGTGGCCGAGGCTTCGAGCGGCGGCTCGTCGGCGCTCCCGCAGAAGCGCAACCCGGTCGGAGCGGTGCTGGCCCGCGCCTGCGAGCGGCGCGTGCGCGCCGAGGCTGCGATCCTGGCCGAGAGCGTCGTCGGCGAGCACGAGCGCGCCGCCGGTGCCTGGCACTCCGAGTGGGCGGCGCTCACGAATGCGCTCGCGTTCACAGGCGGCGCCGCCGCCGCGATCCGCCGCTCGCTCGACGGCCTCCACGTCGATGTGGCCCGCATGCGGGCGAACCTCGACCTCACCGGCGGCGCCGTCGTCGCGGAGCGTCTCGCGGTCGAGCTGGCGGCCGAGCTCGGCCGCGAGCAGGCGCACGAGCTGGTGCGCGCCGCGACGGCGCGGGCCGCGGCAGACGGCAGCTCGCTTTCCGAGGCCGTCGAGGCCGAACGGCCCGGACTCGCGGCTGACCGGATCGCGGCGCTGCTCGACCCGACGACGTACCTCGGCTCGGCGGGCGCCTTCGTCGACCGGGCGCTCGCGCTCGTCGAGGGGGCTTCGTGAGGCTCCACCGGGCGCTCGACGGGCCTGCGGACGCGCCCGCGGTCGTGCTCGGGCCGTCGCTCGGGACGACGCTCGCGATGTGGGAGCCGCAGGTCGGGCCGCTCGCCGAGCGCTACCGGGTCGTGCGCTACGACCGGCGCGGCCACGGCTCGTCGCCCGTCGCGCCAGGGCCGGCGACGATCGACGACCTCGGCGCCGACCTGCTGGAGCTGCTCGACGACCTCGGGCTCGAGACGGTTGCGTTCTGCGGCCTGTCGCTCGGCGGCCTCGAAGGGATGTGGCTCGCCACGAGCGCACCCGCGCGCCTCGACCGGCTGGTGCTCGCCTGTTCGGCCCCGTCGTTCCCGGCCGGGCAGGCCTACCTGGAGCGCGCGGCGACGGTGCGCTCCGAAGGCTTCGGCACGGTGACGGAGGGCGCTCTCGCCCGCTGGTTCACGCCCGCGTTCCACCACTCGCACCCGGAGGTCGTCGAGCAGTTCCGGGCGATGCTCTCGGCGACCGACCGCGAGGGCTATGCCGTCGGCTGCGAGGTGGTCGCGGCCACCGACCTGACCGGGGCGCTCGGCGGGATCTCCGCCTCGACGCTGGTGCTCACCGGCGCCGAGGACCCGGTCGTGACGCCGGAGACGGGTGAGCGGCTGGCCGCGGCGATCCCCGGTGCCAGGCACCACGCGATTCCGGGCGCCGCCCACATCGCGAACGTCGAGCGGGCCGACGCGTTCACCGCAGCCCTGCTCGGCCACCTGAAGGGAGAGCAATGACCGATCTGCACGCCGACGGCATGAAGACCCGGCGCGAGGTGCTCGGCGATGCGCACGTCGACCGTGCGATCGAGCACACGACACCGTTCACCGAGGACTTCCAGGATCTGATCACCCGCTACGCCTGGGGCGAGATCTGGTCGCGGCCCGGTCTCGACCGCCACACGCGCAGCTGTGTCACCTTGACGGCGCTGGTGGCGCTCGGCCACGAGCACGAGCTGGCGCTCCACGTCCGAGCCGCGCTGCGCAACGGGCTGACGCCCGACGAGATCGGCGAGGTGCTCCTGCAGTGCGCGGTCTACTGCGGCGTGCCGGCGGCGAACGCCGCGTTCGCGGTCGCGCAGCGGGTGCTCGCCGAGGAAGGGGCGCCATGACACGCGCGGTCGTCCTGTCGGCGGTGCGGACGCCGGTCGGCCGCTACGGCGGCGGCCTGGCCGGGGTCCGGCCCGACGACCTCGCGGCGGCAGTGGTCGCCGAGGCGGTCGCCCGGGCCGGCGTGCCCGCCGGCGAGATCGAGGACGTGTGGCTCGGCTGCGCGAACCAGGCGGGTGAGGACAACCGCAACGTCGCCCGCTTCGCCGCGCTGCTCGCCGGGCTGCCCGACTCGGTGGCAGGCGTCACCGTCAACCGCCTCTGTGCTTCGGGCCTGTCGGCGATCGTCGCCGCCTGCCACGCGGTGGTCGCGGGCGACGGCGACCTGTTCGTCGCCGGCGGCGTCGAGTCGATGACGCGGGCGCCGCTCGTCACCGCCAAGCCCGACAAGCCCTTCGCCCGTGGCGACCGCACGCTCTACGACACCACCCTCGGCTGGCGCTTCGTGAACCCGCGCTACGAGGAGCGGTACTCGCGCGAGGCGATGGGCGAGACCGGCGAGAACGTCGCCGAGCGCTTCGGCGTGTCGCGCGAGGACCAGGACGCGTTCGCGCTGCAGTCGCAGCGGCGCTGGGCGGCCGCCCACGAGGCGGGGCGGTTCGCCGACGAGCTCCTGCCGATCGGCGACCTCGACCACGACGAGCACCCCCGCCCCGACACCTCCCCCGAGAAGCTCGCGACGCTGAAGCCCGCGTTCCGGGCGGGTGGGACGGTGACCGCCGGCAACGCGAGCGGCATCAACGACGGCGCCGCGGCACTCGTGATCGCGAGCGAGGAGAAGGCCCGCGCGCTCGGGATCGAGCCGCTCGGCGCCTTCGTGGGGTCGGCGGTCAACGGCGTCGACCCGGCCGTGATGGGCATCGGCCCGATCCCGGCCGTCCGCAAGCTGCTCGGCCGCACCGGCGTCGCCGTCGCCGACCTCGACCTGGTGGAGCTGAACGAGGCCTTCGCCTCGCAGAGCCTCGCCGTGATCCGCGAGCTCGGCCTCGACGAGGCGAAGGTGAACGTGAACGGCGGCGCGATCGCGATCGGCCATCCCCTCGGCATGAGCGGCGCGCGCCTGGTGACGACGCTGCTGCACGAGCTGCGCCGCCGCGACGGCCGCTACGGGCTCGCGACGCTGTGCATCGGCGTCGGGCAGGGCCAGGCCGCATTGTTCGAGCGGGCGAAACGCTGATGCGCACCCAGGTCGCGATCATCGGCGCCGGGCCGGCCGGCCTCGCGCTCGCGCAACTCCTGCACGTGCAGGGCATCGACTCGGTGATCCTCGAGAGCCGCAGCCGGCCCTACGTCGAGGCGCGCATCCGGGCCGGCGTGCTCGAGCACGCCACCGTCCAGCTGCTCACCGAGGCGGGCGTCGGCGACCGGCTCGCGCGCGAGGGGCTCGTCCACGAAGGGATCGAGCTGCAGTTCGCCGGCGAGCGCCACCGCATCGACATGACCGGGCTGACCGGCAAGTCGATCACGGTGTACGGCCAGACGGAGGTGGTGAAGGACCTGATCGAGGCCCGCCTCGCCACCGGCCGGCCGCTGCTCTTCGAGGTCGACGAGGTGCGCCTGGAAGACTTCGACTCGCCGCGGCCGCGGGTGCTCTTCACCCACGACGGCGCGGCGCACGAGCTCGAGTGCGACCTCGTCGCGGGCTGCGACGGCTTCCACGGCATCTGCCGGCCGAGCATCCCCTCGGGCGTCCTGCGCACGTTCACGCGCGAGTACCCGTTCGGCTGGCTCGGCATCCTCGCCGCGGTCGCACCGTCGAACGACGAGCTGATCTACGCCCACCACGAGCGCGGGTTCGCCCTGCTCAGCCTGCGCTCGCCCGAGCTCGGCCGCCTCTACGTGCAGTGCCGGCCCGACGAGGACATCGCCGAGTGGTCGGACGCGCGCATCTGGGAGGAGCTCCAGCTCCGGCTCGGGCTGCCCGGTTGGACGCTCGTCGAGGGGCCGGTGCTCGAGAAGGGGATCACGCCGATGCGGAGCTTCGTCACCGAGCCGATGCAGTACGGACGGCTCTTCCTGGCGGGCGACGCGGCCCACATCGTGCCGCCGACGGGCGCCAAGGGCCTGAACCTGGCGATCCACGACGTCCGCCTGCTCGCCGAGGCGATCGCGGGCTGGGCGCACGGCGGCGACGAGGCGCTGCTCGCCGCCTACTCGGACGCCTGCCTGCGCCGCGTCTGGCGGGCCGAGCACTTCTCGTGGTGGATGACCACGATGCTGCACCGCCCCGAGGGCGGCGACCCGTTCGACCTGCGCCTGCAGGAGTCGCAGCTGCGCTACGTCACCTCGTCCGAGGCGGCGGCGCGGAGCCTGGCCGAGAACTACGTCGGCCTCGGCTGACCTGCCCGTCAGCGCTCGTAGCTCTGCAACCCCGGCTTGATGCGCTTTTCGTCGAGGAACTGCTCGAGCCCCTGCTCGCGGCCCCGCTCGGCGTCGAGGAACTGCGACTGCTCGAGCTTCGCGTACAGATAGTCCTCGGCCTGGTCCCAGCTCATCGCGCCCGTGTGCTTGTAGCCGAGCTTCGCCGCGCGCAGGACGACCGGGTTCTTCGTGAGCAGCTCGCGGGCGAGCGCCTCGACCTCGCCGCGCAGCTCCACGAGCGGAACGCTCGAGTTGACGAGCCCCATCGCCGCCGCCTGCTGCCCGTCGAACGTGCGCCCGGTCATGACGTACAGCAGCCCGGCGCGCAGGCCGACCGTGTCGGCGAGCGCCTTGCTGACGACACTGCCGGGCGGGATGCCCCAGTTGATCTCGGACAGTCCGAAGATCGCCTCGTCGGCGGCGATCGCGAGGTCACACGCGACGAGCGGCGTGAACGCGCCGCCGAAGCACCAGCCGTTCACCATCGCGATCGTCGGCTTCGCGTAGGTGCGCAGCAGCCGCCACTGCCAGTACGCCGCGTCGCGACGCACCCGGCGCTGCACGTGCTCGGGCTGCGCGTCGACCTCGCGGAAGTACTCCTTCAGGTCCATGCCCGCCGAGAACGCCTCCCCCGCGCCGGTCAGCACGACCACACCGCACGCGTCGTCGGCGTCGAGCGCGAGCAGCACCTCGACCATCTCCGCATTCAGCGTCGGGTTCATCGCGTTGCGCTTGTCGGGCCGGTTCAGCGCGACCCACGCGATGCCCTCGTCGAGCGAGACACTGACGGTCGTCCAGCGGTCGGC
>CAYXXE010000111.1:0-8543 GCA_964468985.1 uncultured Gaiellales bacterium
GCGGCTTCGAGCACGTTGACGGTGCCGACGACGTTCACCTGCGCGTCGAAGGCCGGGCGCTTCATCGACGTCTGCACGTCGGCCTGCGCCGCGAGATGGAAGACGACGTCGGCGTCCACCGAGAACGGCTCGCGGATGTCGTGCTCCAGCAGCTCGGCACCCGCGTGGAGGTTCTCGCGCTTGCCGGACGAGAAGTCGTCGACGACCAGCACGTCGTCGCCGCGCGCGAGCAGCGTCTCGACGAGGTTCGAGCCGATGAAGCCTGCGCCGCCTGTCACGACTGCCCGCATCTGGCCGTATCGTAGGCCGCGAATGTTCGTGACCTTTGAAGGAGTCGACGGCTCGGGCAAGAGCACGCAGGCGAAGCTGCTCGTCGACTGGCTGGAAGCCGCCGGCCACGACGTGCTGCTCACGCGGGAGCCGGGCGGGACGCCGGTGGGCGAGGCGGTGCGGGGGCTGCTGCTGCACGGCGACTCGATGGAGCCGTGGACCGAGGCCGCCCTGTTCGCGGCGGCGCGCTCCGAGCACGTGGCGCGCGCGATCGGGCCGGCGCTCGCGGCCGGCCGGCACGTCGTCTGCGACCGCTACCTCGACTCGTCGGTGGCCTACCAGGGGATCGGCCGCGGCCTCGGCGCTGCGCGGGTGCGCGAGCTGAGCCTGACGGTGACGGACGGGTTGCTGCCCCACCGCACCTTCCTGCTGCTCGTCGATCCCGACGTCGCGCTCGGTCGTGGGCAGGACGGCCCGGACCGGATCGAGCAGGAGGCCGCCGGGTTCAGGCAGCGTGTCGACGCCGGCTACCGCGCGCTGGCGGCGGCGGAGCCTGCGCGGTTCGTCGCGCTCGACGGGTCGCTGCCGCCGGCCGAGATCCAGGAGACGATCCGTGAGCACGTTCGCGTCCTTCTCTGACCACGCCGCCGCGACGCGGCTCCTCGACGCTGCGCTGCGCGAGGGGCCGGCGCACGCGTACCTCTTCCACGGGCCGCCCGGCGTCGGCAAGCGCGACGTGGCCCGGGCGTTCGCGCGGGCGCTCCTCGGCACGGAGCGCGAGTTCCACCCCGACCTGTACGAGCTGGAGCCGCTCGGCGAGATGATCCGCATCGACGCGATCCGCGAGCTGCGCCGCGACCTCCACATGCGTCCCTTCGAGGCCGACCGGCGCGTGTACCTCATCCTCGGGGCCAATCTGCTGAACGAGGATGCGGCCGACGCGCTGCTGAAGGACCTCGAGGAGCCGCCGCCGTACGCCGTGATCGTGCTCGTCGCCGACGACCTCGGCTCGCTGCCCGCGACGCTCCGCTCGCGGTGCCAGCCGGTGTCGTTCGGGAGGTTGAGCGAGCGGACCGTGAGGGCGCGGGTCGACGCGCGAGCGCCCGAGCTGCCCGACGACGCGCGGGCGTCGCTCGCGCGGGTGGCGGCCGGTCGCCTCGACCGGCTCGAGCGGCTGCTCGACCCGAAGTTCGTCGAGCGGCGCCGGCAGCTGCTCGACCAGGCACGTGCCGTCTACCGCGAGCCTGCCTTCGACCCGACCACGGCGGCGGCCGTCGTGATCGCGAACGCGAAGGCGCGCTCGGACGAGGCGCGTGGCCTGGAGGAGGCGCGGATCGCCAACCTCGAGCTGCCCGCCCGGGAGGCCGAGCAGCAGGTGAAGCGCGCCGCCCGAGGCGCCGAGCGCGAGGAGCTGCTCGCCTCGCTCGAGGAGCTGGCGGCCTGGTACCGCGACCTGGTGGCGGTGGCGGTCGGCGCCGACGCCGCGGCGATCCACCTCGACAAGCTCTCCGCGCTGCGCGAGGACGCGACGCGCGAGCGGCTGATCGGCGCCGAGCGCGCCGCCGAGCACGTGCGCGAATGCTGGCGGAAGCTCGAGGAGTTCAACCTGGCGCCGCAGCTCGCGTTCGAGGCGCTGTTCGTGGAGCTCGCGGACGAGCTCGCGGGCTCGTGAGGCGGCTAGACTGGCGCCGCCGTCCGTACGGCACGCCGACGTAGCTCAGCTGGTAGAGCACTTCACTCGTAATGAAGGGGTCCGCGGTTCGAATCCGCGCGTCGGCTCTCTCGAAGACCTGCTCGGAGTGTCCCCCTCTGGCTTCTGCGTGTGGGGGACTTCCGGCTGGGCGTCCGCGCGCGTGCTACAGTGTCGTACGAAAGTTCGTACGAGTTTGGAGGTCGAAGATGGCACGCGGGAAAGGTGCGGGAAGCTCGCAGGCGGCGCAGCCGCGGATGAAGCGCGGCGGCGGTGCGGCCGTGCCGTCGCTGACGTTGGAGGAAGGTCGCCAGCAGCTCCACAAGCTCGCCACCAGCTTCAGCAGGCTGAAGAAGCCGAGCCGGTCGCTGCTCGACCGGGCGCACTCGGTCGGGCCGTATCGCAAGGGCGGGTTGATGCTCGTGCCGGAGATCGACGCGGTTGCGGCGGTCGCGCGGATCGAGGAGGCCAAGCGCGAGCGGGAAGCGCTGCTGGACGAGATTGAGGACCTGGGCATCATCCTGCTTGCCCAGGAGCGGCTCGCCGAGCCGACTCCGGTCGAGCGCCTGATCCCGATCGAGCAGCTCGCGCGCGAGTTCGGTCGGGAGCACCTGCTTGCCGAGTGAGCCCTACCGGGTAGCGATCGAGCCGGAGGTCAGCGACGATCTCCGCCGGCTCGCCGCGGTCGACGAGGAACTCGTCGATGTGGCGATCCGGCTGATGCTTGCGCTGCGCGACGACCCTTGGACCGGTGAGGATCTTCGGGAGCGCTACAACCTGCGTGCGATCAAGGACTGCCGCAAGCTCCGCTTCGATTTGCCCGGCTGGAAGGGCAAGCCGCGCTACCGGCTCGTCTACCGCAACGAGCCGCTCGACGGAGCCCCCGGCCTTGTCCGCATCTGGTCGCTCGGGCCGCGGGATGACCTGATCGCCTACGGGCGGGCTGCAACCCGCATCACCCGTGCCGCAGCAAGTGAGCGTCGCCACCGGCGCTGATCGAGCGCGACTCGGCGCTCTTTCCCCTGCACGCCACCCCGATTTCTCAGTGCCGGCCGAGCGCCTTCCGCATGCCGGTGAGATCGGTCAGGTGGGTCTCGTTGCGCGCCGCGATGCAGTCGCCGTAGACCACGGGCTGGAGTGAGCCGCCCGCAGAGTTCGAGACCTGAGCGGTGCAGGACGCGCCGCGGTAGGCGAGCCACGATCGCTCGCCGTTGACGAAGGACCGACGGGCCGCCTCCGACCCGAGCAGCCCGAAGACCACCTTCACCTGTGAGTCGATGGCCCGGTCTGTGCGCAGGATCGCTTTCTCTGCACACCCTTCCAGGCCCAGCGTCGTCTGAGGATCGGCAGGGCACGGCAGCGGCGTGAAGAGCTCACGGATCACGGGTGGTCTCGGCGCCGGGCCCGCGAATCCCGGTGGCGCGAGGATCCCCGCCGCCAGCAAGACGAGTGACGCAGATCCGGCCGTCAAAGACCGGCTCCGTGGAGTGGACACGGGGCGATCCTACGCTCCTCGCCCGAGCGGCAAAGGAACGCAGTTGGGGCTCGCGGGGTCGTCGGTGGAGCAGCTGCCGCGAGATCGCGGTGCTTCAGTGCGGCTTCTCGGCGGTCGACCACGGGCTCGCGTGGTCGTACGCGATGTCGGCCGCCAGCTCGAGCGTCCGGCGCGGGTCGGCTGAGCCGTTCTTCCCGAACTCGATGTTGACGTACGTCGTGCCGCTGAGCACCTGCGACTTCGGCTCGTGCAGGTTGCTCTCGGTGATGAGCACGAACTTCGACCCTTTCGTGAACCAGGCGGCGCAGCCGGTGCCCGGCCTGTCGCAGGCGACCGTGCCGTTCGGCCCGGCGCCCGAGATGTGCCGGCGGCTCGGGAAGATCACCTCCACGTGCGAGTCGGCGAGCTGGGCGAACATCTCGTCCGCCGGATGGATCGCGAAGAGGAGCTCACCGTAGACCGGGCTGCACGGCGACTTGCCGCCGCAGTCCGAGGCCGGCTCGGCGTACGTCGGCCCGCCGGTGACGGTGCAGATCCCGTCCTGGAAGTCGGGCCCTGCGACGTCTTCGACATGCACGGCGCGGAAGCCGGAGTACTTCCCGATCACCGTGGTGAAGAGGGTGTCGTCTTTCACCACTTGCTGCGGCTTCGACGGATCGAGGAACTCGCACGGATTGTGGCCCGGCGCCGCCAACGCGCCTGCAGATCGCGCCGCGCCGGCAACCACAGCTGCGGCGATCGCCGCAGCGGCGAGAGCGAGAACTGTGAACCTGAGCGTGAAGCGCATCGTGCGGCCTCCAGTCCGTCGACGTCGCGACGCTAGCAAGAGCCGCGGCTCCGGGCTCGGCGGAGCGCGAGTCCGCGCGTCGGCCACTTCGCAGGGAACAATGCGGGATGATCGCGTGTCCTGAATGTGGCTGGGCCGCGATCTGCGGGTCGGAGCAGCTCGAGACCCGGGTGTGGTCGACGCACAAGGAGACCACCGGGTGCTCGGCGCCGCCGCTGCGTGCCCGCAGCCCGTCGCCCTACCGCGCCCGCAAGTGCCTCAAGGGTCACGACCGTGACATCCTCGGCATCTGCTGGACGTGCTTCATGCCGCGCGGCGAGGCGGTCGAGGTTGCCACCGCGAGCCGTGGCCGGCGCCGGCGCTGGTGACGCTGCCGTTCGCGTCGCGGACCGAACGTCCTGATCCGCCACCTGACCGGCGACCCGCCGGCGCCGGCTCGGCGCGCGACGGCCTTGGCCGCAGCTGCCGACGAGTTGCTGCTCGCGGACTCGTGGTCGCCGAGGTCGTCGACGTTCTCGAATCGTCCTACCGCGTCGAACGCCCGCGCGTTGCCGAGTGTCGTTCGCTCGGCATCGATCGGGTGGCGACGGTTCGCCGGATCGAGCCGGCCTGACACCACGGGCGCGCCGGGCGGGGATACGCGGCCGGCGTCCTTCGCAAGCCGATACCCCGGGAGTAGGATTGCCGAGACGATGATCAGGCGTCCACAGCGGGGCGGTTCGTCCGGGACGCGCTTCGCTTGGACCGCCCCGGCTCGGGTGAAGGGCGTCGCCTGGTTCGCGCTGCTGGTCGTGGTCGCCGAGGCCGTCGGCCGGAGCTTCACGCACCGCATCGACCTCTGGCTGCACGTCGTGCCGCTCGCGTCCTCGCACGCGTCGTACTACCCGTTCCTGCTCGTCGCGGTGAAGGTCGTCTGCGCCCTCGCGCTCGCGGCGCTCGCGGCGCGCATGCTGCGGCTGCGAGCCGCGACCGATGCGGGCGAGCGTCTGCTCGCGGCGGCCGGGCAGCGCGGCACGCGGCGGCTGCCGCGCTTCAGGACGACCCTCTCGCCCGCGGCCTGGCTCGTCTCGTTCCTCGCCATGTCCGTTGCCTACCTCGTGCAGCTGAACGGCGAGCGCGTGTCGGCGCGGCACCTGCCGGGCTTCGACCCGTGGCTGCATACCTACGCGCTGCCGGTCTATGCGGTGCTCGCCGTCGGCGTCGCGCTCGTCTGGGGCGCCCGCCGGTGGCTGCGCGACGCCGAGGAATACGCCGTCAGCACCCTCGATCGCGCCCGCCGGATCCTCGGTGCGCGCTCGCGGCCTGCCCGTCCTCGCCCCCGTCCGGCCGACGAGCTCCAGCCGCGCCGCCGCTTCGGCCTCTCGCTCGACTCGCGCCCGCCTCCTCTGACGGCCTGATTCCGGCCGTTCGCGGGCGCGCACCTCGCTGCGCCCGTCACGAAGTCAGGAGGGACCATGTCGTCGCACGCCTCGAGCATCTCGCTCGACAGACCACGCACCCGGAGCCGAAGCGCCTATCTGGTGTCGCTGCTCGGCCCGCTCACCGCAGCGGCCGGTTTCGGCTGGGCCGTGCTCCAGCCGTACCGGATCACGCTGCTCCATCCGGCACACCAGAGCTTCTGGTGGCTCGTCGCCGAGCCGCCGCTGCTCGTGATCGGAGCCGGGATCCTGTTCTCGCTGGTCGTCGCGCGGCCGCTGCTCGCCGACCTGGAGGCGAAGCGGGCCGGAGGCGGGGGATGAAGCCGCACGCCGAGATGGTGCACTGGTTCTTCGCGACCGGGCTCCTGTTGCTGGGCCTGACGCTGGTCTGCGAGTCGATCGTCGGCGAGGAGGTCTGGCGGCAGCGCCCCTGGCGCCGCTACCTCTGGCCGGGGCTCGCGTTCGGCATGGGCGTCCTGATGTGGCCCGTGATGACCTTCTACACGAACTCGGCGATCCACATGTACGCGCATGGCTCGTGGGCGGAGGTGCTGATGCTCGCGGGCGGCGCCGAGCTCGGCCTCGTCCACGGCAGGTTGCAGTCGCGCTGGTGGCGGCTCACGATGCCGCTGGCCTTCGTCGTCACCGGCACCGCCTTCCTGGTCCACGAGCAGAACACCTGGTTCTTCGCCCGCTCGGCGTTCCTGCACCACCTGCTCGGCTGGACGTTCCTGATCGCGGCCGTCTTCCCGCTCGGAGTTGCGCTGCGACCGCGCTCGCCGTTCTTCCGGTCGGCGTTCGCGCTGACGTTCGTCGTCCTGGCCGCGATGCTCTACTGCGACCGCGACGTCGCGCCGGTGTTCGGGCACCTCTCGACCTCGGCCGGGATCCCCCACCGATGAGACGCCTCGCTCTCGTCGCGCTCCTCGCGCTGGCGTTCCCGGCGGCCGCCGCAGCTCACGCCACGCTGCTGAAGACGACTCCGAGATTCGCCACCGAGATCCGGCAGAGCCCCGGCACGATCGTCTTCCGCTTCGACCAGCCGGTCCGCGTGCTCGCGAGCTCGGTCGAGGTCCTCGACACGCACGGCAGGAACTTCGCAGGGGTGTCGAGGAGCGTCGGCACCGAGATGATCGCGAGCGTCCGCGAGCTGCCCGCGGGCGCGTACACCGTCCGCTGGCACGCCATCTCGGCCGACTCGCACGTCGTCTCGGGCGTGTGGACGTTCGGCGTCCGCGTGCCGGCGCTGCCGGTCACGGAGGCCTACGGCGCCGGCGGCCCGACGACGACCGAGCACGTCGTGCGCTGGCTGTGGTTCCTGTCGCTCGCCCTCACGATCGGCGCCCTCGGCTTCCGGCTGATCTGCCTGCGGGGCCTCGCCGTGCCGCGCGCGCTCGAGCGGCGGCTGGCGGTCGCCGCCGGCCTCGGCGTCGTTGTCGGGCTCCAGGTCGGCATCGCCGCGTTCTCGCTCCGCGCCGAGGACGCGCTCCAGCTGTCGTTCGGCCGGTTCCTCTACGGCGACCTGTCGCCGATGACCCAGACCCGGTTCGGCCACGCGTTCATCACGATGACGCTCGGCCTCGCCGTCGTGCTCGCCCTGATCTTCCTCTCCTGGCTGCTCGACCGCGTCGACCTGCTCGTCCCCGCGTTCGTCCTGGCGGTGGTGATGGCCGGCGGCCTGTCGGTGTCGGGCCACGACGCGCTCGACCCCGGCTCCTGGTGGCTCACCGAGCTCGCCGACTGGGTGCATCTCGTGGGCGCGTCGCTCTGGATCGGCGGGCTCGCCACCATGGTCGGGCTCGTCTGGTTCGGCGCCAGGGAGCTCCGCAAGGAGGCGTTCGTGCGCTTCTCGCGCCTCGCGACCGTGCTCGTCGGCGCCGTGCTCGTCGCCGGCACCTACCTCGGGATCGTGCGGCTGCCGCATCTGCACGACCTCTGGACGGCCGGGTACGGCCAGGTGCTGCTGGTGAAGATCGCCCTCGTCGCGATCGCGCTCGCGTGGGGCGCCGTGCACCACTTCCTCGTCCGTCCGCGGCTCGAGCGGCGCGGCCCGCTGTTCGCGGACCGCGTCGGGCGCAGCCTGGTGGGCGAGAGCATGGTCGGTGTCGCGATCCTGCTCGCGGCGGCGGTCCTCGTCGACTCGAAGCCGCCGCCGCGCCCCGTGCCGGGAGCGCCTGCGCAGGCGGCCGGGGGCGTGGGGCAGCGATCGGAGGGTCCGAGCCGCCAGCCCTGACCTCACCCGGCCACGGGCGCGTCGTCTGCGCATCCCAGTTCTGCGCATCCCAGTTCTGCGCATCCCAGTTCGATACCATGTTGGGATGAGCAAGCAGCTGACCGTTCGGCTCGCCGACGATCTCGTCGACTTCATCGACCGGCGCATCAAGGACGGAAAGGCGCCGAGTCGCGCTGCGGTCGTCGCGGCCGCGGTCGACCGGGAGCGTCGGCGGGCGATCGCCGAACGCGACGTGGCGATCCTGGCCCAGACGGCGCAAGGCGACGACCTCGACGAACTGGCCGCGTACGCAGCTCGCACGGCGTTGCCCGATCTCGGCTGATGCGGCCGATCCATCTCGCGCACCTCGACAAGGAGCGGCCCGTGCTGATCCTCACCCGGGAGCTCGTCCGGCCGCACCTCGCGCGCGTGACGGTCGCACCGATCACGACGACGGTTCGGGGCCTCTCGACCGAGGTGCGCGTCGGAGTGGCCAACGGCCTCGAACAGGAGAGCGTGGTGAGTTGCGACAACGTCCTCACCGTCCCGGCCTCGACCCTCGGGCGGCGCATCGGACACCTGCTACCTGCGCAGGAGCTCGAGCTCGCCGAGTCGATCCGCGCCGCCTTCGAGCTCGTCTGACCGGTCCTCGGCAGTTCAGGCGCGAGCCG
>CAYXXE010000112.1:0-8458 GCA_964468985.1 uncultured Gaiellales bacterium
GAGAAGTTCGACTGGCGCAAGGGCTTCAAGTTCTCGACCTACGCGACCTGGTGGATCCGCCAGGCGGTGCAGCGCGGCGTCGCCAACAAGGCACGCACGATCCGCATCCCGGTGCACGTCGTCGAGCGCGAGCAGAAGGTGGCGCGCGCCCGGCGCGAGCTGCTGGCGACGCTCGAGCGCGAGCCGACGCCGGAGGAGCTCGCCGAGCACTCGAAGCTGCCGCTGGCCCACGTCCAGGAAGTGCAGGAGGCGGCCCGCGCGGTCGCGTCCACCGACATGCCCGTGGGCGACGACGGCGACGCGTCGTTCGGCGACCTGATCGCCGGCACCGGCCCGTCGACCGAGGAAGAGGCGTCGGCTTCGCTGCGCGACCTGGCGGTCCGCCAGGCGGTCGCGAGCCTGCCCGACCGCGAGCGTGACGTGATCGAGCTCCGCTTCGGTCTCGTCGGTGACGGCCCGGCATCGCTCGAGGCGATCGGCAAGCAGCTCGGCCTGACGCGCGAGCGCGTGCGGCAGATCGAGACCGAGGCGCTCCGCCGCCTCGCGCAGAACGAAGACCTCGCCGACGCCGCGTAGGCATCCTCAGGTCGTCATCACGACGTGACCCGGCTCGGCGCTGCCCGCGCCGACCGCGGTCACGACCCAGCCGGCGTAGCGGCCGAGCGCGTACGGCACCGTGAACCGGACGGTGGTCGTCTCACCGTGCACCCGGAACGTCCCGCACGGCAGGGACGGCCGCCCGTCCCTGGTCAGCCAGAGCTCGTAGTACGCGCCCGAGGGCTGGCTGGGCAGGCCGCTCACCTGAACCTCGAGCGGCCAGTTCCCGACCGAGTCCGCGGGCGCGACCTTCACGAGCCCGATCTCGGCCGCGCCGCGAACAGGCCCGGTCCCGTGCATCGGAACGATCCGCTCGGCGCTGAAGGCGGCCGGTCTGGCCTTGGCGTGGCCGAACAGATAGCCGCCCCCGAACGCGGCCGCCGCGAGCGTGGCCGCGAGCGCGGCCCCGACCGCCACACGGCGCCGCAGCAGGGACGGGAACGGGAGCACCTCGGCACCCGCTTTCTCGCCGGGCGGTCGGGACAACGTCACCGGCAGGTCGGCGGGCGGGCCGGCGCGCAGCAGCAGGTCGTGGACGCGGGCCAGGCGCGCCTCCTCGCCGGGATCGAGATCGTCCGTGTCGATCAGATCGCCGATGTCGCTCATCGCTCGCCTCCGAGATCGTCGTCCAGCAGGTCGGCCAGCCGGGCGAGCGCCGACCGCGTGCGTGTCTTGACCGTACCGAGCGGGATGCCGAGGAACTCCGCGACCTCGCTCTGCGACAGCCCGCTCCAGTAGGCGAGCTCGATCGTCTCGCGCTCGCGGGGCGGCAGCTCCTGCAGCGCGCTGTGCACGCGCCAGGCGACCCAGCTCTCCTCGGCCCGGTCGGCCGGCCCACCGTCGGTCGCCGGCTCGTCGGGGATCTCGGCGGGCGTCTCGATCCGCGCGCGGGCGCGGTCGGTGGTCGCGTTGCGGGCGACGGTGTACAGCCAGGGCGCGCCGGGCCCGCGGTCCGGGCGATAGGTCCTCGCCGAGCGCCAGATCGCGGCGAACGTCTCCTGCACCGCGTCCTCGGCCCGGCCGCGGTCGCCCAGGCGGCGGAGCGCCAGCCCGAAGACGGCGCGCGCATACCGGCGGTAGAGGTCGTCGAAGGCCGAGCGGTCGCGCAGCGCGATGCGCTGGATCAGTTCGCCGTCGGTCACGAGATCGCTGCTCCGGGCCACCACGATTGCGCTCATTGTCGACGATACGGGCAGCATCGTCGCTCGGTTTGGTCGCAGTCGGCTACAACCACGCGCATGCGCAGCCCCGACGATCGGCTCGAGCAGGTTGCAGCCTCGCTGCCGCGGCGCCGGCCGCGGACGGATCTGGCCGGGGCCGAGGAGCTCGCTGCGCGGGCCGGCGTGCCGCTGCCCGCGCGCGCCGCCGTCGTCGTCGGCACGAACGGGAAGACGAGCACGGCGACGTTCCTCGCGCGGGCCTTGCAGGCCGGCGGCCTGCAGGTCGGGCTCACCGTCTCGCCCCACCTGCGCCGCTGGTCGGAGCGCGTCCTCGTCGGCGGGGCCGAGATCTCCGCCGTCGAGCTCGCCGACCGGGTCGAGGCCCTGTCGGCGGTCGCAATCGGCCTCGACGTGCGGTTCTTCGACCTGCTGACGTTCGCGGCCGCTCAGGTCTTCGCAGACAGCTTGGTCGACGTCGCGGTCTTCGAGGCCGGCATCGGCGGCCGGACGGACGCGACGCGGCTCCTGCGCCCGCAGCTCGTCGCGCTGACCGGCATCGGTCTCGACCACACCGAGCTGCTCGGTCCCGACGAGCGCTCGATCCTGGCGGCGAAGCTCGGCGTCGCCGCGCCCGGCTCGCTCGTGGTGTCGGCGCCGCTCGGCCCCGAGCTGGTGGCCGACGCCGAGCGTCTCGCGGCCGCGGGCGGCTTCGGGATCGTCTGGCCCGAGCTGCCGGGCGTCACCTTCCTGGAGCGGAACGCCGCTCTGGCCCGGACGGTCGCCGCCCGCGTGCTGCCGGGAGCCGCGGCGGCCGACCTCGGCGGCGTGACCGGGCGGATGCAGCGGCTCCGGGCCGGTGGGGTCGAGGTGATCCTCGACGCCGGGCACAACGAGCAGGCGTGGGCGACCCTCGCGCACGAGTTGCCGGAGCGGTTCGTCGCCGTCGTGTCGGTGTCGTCCGACAAGGACCTGGCCGGCCTGCGTGCGGCGCTTCGCGGCGCGGCTGCGGTGGTCGCCACGTGCGCCTGGCCGGGCCGGTCGGTCGGCGCGCCCGAGCTCGCGGGCGCGGTCGGCGGCGAGGCCGTCGCCGACCCGCGCACGGCAACGCGCGCCGGCCTCGGCCGCGCGCGCGAGCTTGCAGTGCCGCTGGTCGTGTTCGGGTCGGCGTACCTGCTCCGGCACGCGCTCGACGAGCTCGGGTTGTAGAACCGCTACGCGGCGTCGAAACGCCTGCCGACCTCGTCCCAGTCGACGACGTCCCACCAGGCCGCCAGGTAGTCGGGGCGGCGGTTCTGGTAGTTCAGGTAGTAGGCGTGCTCCCACACGTCGATGCCGAGGATCGGCGTCTTCCCGTCGGTCAGCGGGCTGTCCTGGTTGGGGGTCGAGACGACCGCGAGCGCGCCGTCGTCGACGACCAGCCACGTCCAGCCGGAGCCGAACCGCTTCACGCCTGCGTCGTTGACCTGGGCCTTCAGCGCGGCGACGTCGCCGAAGGTCGAGGCGATCGCGTCGGCGAGCGCGCCCGACGGCTCGCCGCCACCGCCCGGCTTCATGATCGTCCAGAAGAGCGAGTGGTTGGCGTGGCCGCCGCCGTTGTTGCGCACGGCGGCACGGCGATCCTCCGGCACCCGGTCGAGGTTCTGCACGAGCTCCTCGATCGACAGGTCGGCCACGTCCGTGCCCTCGACCGCCTTGTTCAGGTTGTCGACGTAGGCCTGATGGTGCTTGCCGTGATGAATGCGCATCGTCTGTTCGTCGATCGTCGGCGCGAGCGCGTCGTAGTCGTAGGGGAGGGGCGGAAGCTCGAACGGCATGTCAAGGTCTCCTTCGGTGTCGGTCCGTCGTCTCTTGGAGGATATGCTCACGCACGCCGGTCCCGGGGTTTCCGACACATAACGAAGGAGTTCGACCATGGCGCTTGCCTACAACCACGACGAGATCACGCCCCGCGCGTTGAAGCCCGCGCTGCTCTCACTCGACGGGATCTCCCGGGAGACGGTCGAGGCGCACTACAAGCTCTACCAGGGGTACGTGAACAAGCGCAACGAGATCCTGCGGAAGCTCGCCGACGTCGATCTCGGCAGCGCGAACCAGGTCTACTCCGACGTTCGCGCGCTGAAGGTCGACTTCACCTTCGCGGTCGGCGGCGTGAAGAACCACGAGATCTACTTCGAGCACCTCGGTGGCACGGGCGGCGACCCGGCAGGCGTGTTCGGCGACCTGGTGAAGCGCGACTTCGGCTCGGTCGAGGCGTGGAAGGCCGACCTGAAGGCGACGGGCCTCGCGGGGCGCGGCTGGGCGTGGACCGCGTACGACTTCGACGAGGGCCGGCTGTTCAACTACATCGGCGACGCGCAGAACACGTTCCCCGTGTGGAACGCCTCGCCGCTCGTGGCGCTCGACGTGTACGAGCACGCCTACTTCATCGACTTCGGCACCGATCGCGCCGGCTACATCGAGGCGTTCTTCAACAACCTCGACTACGACGTGGTGAACGACTGGGTTCAGCGCTACGGCATCCGCCCGTAGCCATGTCTACTCTGCGCAGGTGACGTTCGCCGGGCTCTGCGTCCTCGGCTACCTCCTCGGGTCGTGCCCGTGGGGCTACTGGCTCGTCCGGCTCGTCAAGCACGAGGACATCCGCAAGGTCGGGAGCGGCAACATCGGCGCGACGAACGTCTGGCGCACCTACGGCCGGTGGCTCGGCGCGCCCGTCGTCGTCCTCGACACGCTGAAGGGCTTCATCCCGGCGCTGGCCGGGGTGCTGCTCGTCTCGCACTTCTGCGGGATCGTCGCCGGCGCCGCCGCGATGGTCGGCCACAGCCGGCCGCTCTTCCTGCGCTTCGCGCGCGGCGGCAAGATGGTCGCTACGTGCGGCGGCGTCTTCTTCGGGGTCGCCGTCTGGGTCGCCCTCACGGCGGGGCTCGCCTGGCTGGCCGTGTTCCTCGTCGCCCGCTACGCCTCGCTCGCCTCGATCGTCGCCGGCCTCACGCTCCCGATCGCCGCCGCGGCCTACGGCTACCCCGACTCCGTCGTCGTGTTCGGGGTCGTCGCGGCCGGGGCGATCCTGTTCCTGCATCGCGGCAACCTCCGTCGCCTGCGCGCCGGCACCGAGAGCCGGTTCCGGCTCCGGGGCGCCGCGAATGCGTCGTAGGCTCACCCTCGTCCTGGCGGTGTGCGCCGCCGCGCTCTGGCTGGCGCCCGGCGCGTTCGCGAGCTGGTGCGGGACGGGCGAGAGCACCAAGGACCTGCCCGACGCGGTCACCGCACAGCAGGTGCACGCCGTCTACGTGGTGCCGAGCGACGGCGCCGACAACTTCGCCGCCGTCGCCAACCAGCTGTCCGACGACACCGTGTCGATCGACACCTGGTGGGCGACTCAGGACCCCACCCGCAACCCCCGATTCGACCAGGCGCTCTTCCCCGGCTGCACCGGCCTCGACATCTCGTTCCTCCGGCTCGCCCAGACCGGGGCGCAGCTCCAGGGCTCGGCGAGCAACGCCTTCGACGCTGTCGCAAACGCCCTCGGGCAGGCAGGGTTCGGGAGCACCTACAAGGACTACCTCGCCTACTACGACGGGCCGGCACCGGAGGCGAACATCTGCGGGACGGGCGCCGGCGACCTGGGCGTCGGGCCGGGCTACGCCGTCGTGTGGCTGCAGGGCTGTCCCGGCGTCCCCACCGACACGATCGCCGCGCACGAGCTGCTGCATGCGCTCGGAGCGGTGCCGGCCGGCGACCCGAACCACTGCTCGGGCGACGCGGCGCACGTCTGCGACAACTCGCTCGACGTGCTCTACCCGTACGCCTCGGGCCAGCCGCTCACCTCGCTGTACCTCGACTTCAACCACGACGACTACTACGCCCACGCGCCGGGTTGGCCCGACATCCAGCAGTCGCCGTGGCTGCACCTGCTTCAGGTGGCGCAGGTCCCGCTCGCGTTGACGCTGACCGGGGCGGGCTCGGTGACGAGCGATCTGCCGGGCGTCGACTGCTCCGCGACCTGCACGTCGCAGTGGGACCCGGGCGCCGCCGTCACCCTCGTCGCGGCGCCGGCGCCGGGCAAGTCGTTCCTCGGCTGGCAGGGCGCCTGCACGGGTCAGGGCGACTGCACGCTGACCCTCTCGGCGGCCCAGAGCGTGACAGCCGTTTTCGGCGTGCCCACGATCGCCCTCCATGTCGCCGTCGTCGGCCGCGGCTCTGTCGTCTGCACGCCGAGGTGCTCGGCGGCCTTCCCCGAAGGGGCCGCCCTGCACGTGCGGGCCGTGCCCGCCAAGGGCTGGCGGTTCGCCGGCTGGGGCGGCGGCACCTGCGCCGGGCCGGCGGTGCGCTGCGCACCGTCGACTCAGGCGCCGCTCACGATCCGCGCGGTCTTCAAACGGCTGCCGCCGCCCGTCCGGAAGCCGAAGAAGAAGCCCTAGCGCACCTGGCCGCTCGTACTGATCGGCGGCGGCGCGGTCGGAGGAGACGTGAGCCCGCGCCGTCGGCGCACCTCGAGCAGCGCCAGGACCGCGATCGCGAGCACCGCGATGACGATCGTCGCGGCGCCGAGCTCGTAGGCCGTCGTCCGGGCCGTGCCCTCCCACTCGCCGCGCAGGTAGATGTCCTGCGACCCGGCCGACGGCGGGATCAGGTCGACGCCGATCGGGTAGCGCCGCGTGTGGCCGGCGCTCCAGCCGTCGAGCGGGACGAGGTACACCGCCGTGAGCACGATCGCGCCGAGCGATGACACCACGACTCCGGTGCGTCCGAGCAGCATCGAGCCCGTGCCGAGCAGCACCAGGACGACCGCCGGCAGCGCCGCGAGCAGCCAGATCCGCGCCTCGGTCGAGCCGGTGGGGTCGCCGAGCACCTGCACGGGCTTGCCGTGCCTCAGCGTGTGGCGCACGCCGGGCTTCTCCTCGGCCAGCGACATCGCCATCAGCGCGACGACGAAGAGCGGTGTCGCCAGGATGCCCGCAACCGCGAGCGGCGCCCGCGAGGCCGAGTGCAGGCGGTGGAGGAGCCTGCCCATCTACAGGCGCCCCGCCTCGATCACGCGCGAGAGGAACTCGCGGGTCCGTGCTTCCTTCGGCGCGGTGAAGATCTCCTCCGGCGAGCCCTCCTCGCAGATCACGCCCGCGTCGAGGAAGCACACCTTGTCGGCGACCTCCTTCGCGAAGGACATCTCGTGCGTGGCGAGGATCATCGTCATCCCCGACTCGGCGAGGTCGCGGACGAGGCCCAGCACCTCGCTGACGAGCTGCGGGTCGAGGGCGCTCGTGATCTCGTCGAGCAGCATCAGCTTCGGCTCCATCGCGAGCGCGCGGACGATCGCGACGCGCTGCTGCTGGCCGCCCGAGAGGCGGTCGGGGAACTCGTGCGCC
Source organism: uncultured Gaiellales bacterium (assembly GCA_964468985.1). GTDB lineage: Bacteria > Actinomycetota > Thermoleophilia > Gaiellales > Gaiellaceae > PALSA-600. Next base: position 7,124 of record CAYXXE010000112.1, read on the forward strand.
TTGTCGACCAGCCCGATGCGGGCGAGCAGCTCGTGCGCCTCGGCCTCGGCGTCCCGCTTCGACAGGTTGCGCGTCTTGCGCGGAGCGAGCGTGATGTTCTGGAGCACCGTCATGTGCGGGAACAGGTTGAAGGCCTGGAAGACGATGCCGATCTTCCGGCGCAGGGCATTCACGTCGACCGGCCCGTTCGTGATCACCTGCCCGTCGATCGCGATCGTCCCGGCATCGACCGTCTCGAGCAGGTTGAGGCAGCGCAGCAGCGTCGACTTGCCGGAGCCGGAGGCGCCGATCAGGCAGACGACCTGATGGAGGTCGACGCCGAGGTGGATGTCGTGCAGGACCTCGTTGTCGCCGAAGCGCTTGTTCACTCCGACGACGTCGACGAAATGGCCCGCGTCGCTCAACCGAGCTGCGCCCGCTCGCGCCGCTCGCGCTGCTTGATCAGGCTGTCCGTGAAGCGCGCGAACGGGATGGTGAGCACGACGAAGAACGCCGCGGCCACCATGTAGCCGGCGTACGAGAAGAAGTCGTTCGAGTAGAAGCCGGCCTGGGCGAGCGCCTCGGTGAGGCCGATCACGGTGATGATCGCCGTGTCCTTCTGCAGGCCGATGAAGTCGTTCAGGAGCGGCGGCACGACGCGCCGGATCGCCTGCGGCAGGATGACGTGGCGCATCGTCTGCGCGTAGGTGAGGCCGAGCGACCTGGCCGCCATCCGCTGGCTCGGGTGCACCGACTCGATCCCCGCCCGGTACACCTCGGTGACGTAGGCCGTGTAGACCAGCGTCAGCGACGCGATCCCGTAGACGAACAGGGACTGGTCGGAGACGACGGCGATGCGCAGCGACGGCAGGCCGAGGGCGACGACGTACGCGACGAGGATCAGCGGCGTTCCGCGGAAGAAGTCGGTGTAGGCGACGGCGAGCGCCCGCAGCGGGAAGCTCGGGCGGCCGGGCAGCCCGCGCACGATCGCGATCAGGAGGGCGAGCACCAGCACGAGCACCTCCGCGATCACCATCAGCTTCAGGTTGGTCTGGAACCCGTCCCAGACCTGCGGGACTGCTCGGCGGAGGCCGAGTGGGCTGAAGAATGCATGGAGAAACCGCCCCATCTCGACCTCCGCCGTTCAGTGTCCCGCTACTTCAGGATCGGCACCCGGGTGAACGGCAGCCACTGCTTCTGCAGCTTGTCGATCGTCCCGTTCGCGCGCAGGGCGGCGATCGCCTTGTTGACGCTCGGGATCAGCTTGCTGTCCTTCGTGAACACCGCGCCGTAGCCCTCGTGCGTGACGATCTGGCCGACGACGCCGCCGTAGGCGCCCTTCTTCTGCTGGCTCTG
>CAYXXE010000113.1:0-8406 GCA_964468985.1 uncultured Gaiellales bacterium
GGCGAGATCTCGCAGCTCTGGCCCGAGGCCCGCGGTCTGATGCCGCCCGAGTTCGGGCGCGACGTCGACCGGCTGCTGGTTCTGGAGCTGCGCCGCGAGCTCGCTCCCGAGGAGGCCGAGCCGCCCGACGCCGCTGCCGAGCTCGCCGACGCGGTGACCGCGCTGCGGCTTGCGACCTCCGGTGCGATCGCAGCCGGGCCGGTGGTGTTCGAGCGCCTCGACTACCGGCCGCTGCGCGTGGCGCCGATCCTGCCGATCGCGGCGACGCAGCCGCGGGGCGAGGCGGCGCGGCTCGACCGGGTACGCGCGAAGCTCGCGGCCGACCTTCGCGAGCGCTTGCTGCTCGCCGACGCCGATCGCGGGCTGGGGGAGTCGCTCGACCGCTGGGAGCTGTCGCTCTTCTCGGAGGAGCCCTTCCGCACCGCGCAGGTGCGCGAGTCGCTCGAGTGCCTGCTCGGCGGCGACGGCGGGTACTGGGGCGCGGCGATGCGAACGGCGGTGCTGCTCACCGACAAGACCCGCGAGCGGGCCGAGCTGCTCGAGTCGCTGCGCGAGGAGCGCCTGCGCCGCGACGCGCGCGACGCGGTCCGGCGCGCGCTGGTCGAGACGCTCCTGCACGGCAACCGCCTGGAGCTGATCGCCGCGCTCGACGACACGATGCTCGGGCTGCGGGCACGGCCGGCTTCGATGTTGCGCGTCGCGTAGCCCACGCTTCACCACCATCCCGCCGTCCTACACGCGGCGTGTTGCGACGTGCTACATTCGGTGATGTGGCGCGGCCGTCGAACCCGAACCGGGTCAACGTGACGCTCGACGACGTTCACAGCGCCAAGCTCCGGCGTCTCGCCGAGCGTACGCACGTGAACGAAGGGACGATCGCCCGGTCACTGTTGATGACTGCGCTCGACGACGCGGATCCGGACGCGCGGAACGTCACCGAGCTTCTCGATGGCATCGACGGCTCGTTCGAGCGCGCCGCGGCCGGTCTCGCCCAGGTTCACGCCGGCGAAGGGCGACCGCTCACCGACCTGTCTTGAGCCGCATCCTCGTCGCTCCGGCGGCTCTCGACGACCTCGAGCGACTGATCGCCACGCACACTCTCCCGGCCGACACTCCCGTCCGCGTCCGCAAGTCGATCGAGCCGCTCGCCGACTTTCCGCTGCTCGGAGCGTCCCTCGACGGCCGGTGGCGCGACTTTCGCTTCCTGCTCGGGCCGTGGCGCTGGTTGCTGATCGTTTACGCCTACGACCGTGACTCCGACGTGGTTGCGGTCGTCACGATGCAGGACGCACGATCGTCGACGGCGGTGACGGCGGCGCGGTAGCCGGATGGCTCGCGTCGGTCGAAGAGGCCGGCAAGCAGCGTCTCGCAACCGCGACACATTCGGCAGAGACGCGTTCCAATCCTCGCGCTAGCGTCGGTGCATGGTCGAAGCGGACGCCGTGCTGGCCCGGATCGCGCGCATCGAGGCGCTCGACCCGGCCGTCGTGACGCAGCCCGTGCTGCTCGGTGAGCTCCGCGCGCTCATCCGCGAGGCCGAGGCCTGGGCTCGCGAGGAGGGCGACACGCGGGCGGACGCAGCTGTCTCGAAACTTCGCGAGGGGGCAGAAGGAATGCATTGACGCGAACCGAACTGGCGTCGTACATGGGACTCGCACGCCTGCTCCCGCGCCCGAACATCAGGCCGCTGCACGAGGCCGCGCCGGCCACCGCCGACGTGATCTCGTTCGCGAACCAGAAGGGCGGTGTCGCGAAGACGACGACCACCCTCAACCTGGGTGTCGCGCTCGCGGAGAAGGGCCATCGCGTGCTGCTCGTCGACCTCGACCCGCAGGGCAACCTGACGATGTCGCAGGGGCTGAACCCGGACACGATCGAGCGGTCGATGTTCGACGTGCTCGTGCACCGCATGCCGATCGAGCAGGTGATCGAGCATCGCGAGGTCGACATCGCCGTCTCGTCGATCGACCTCGCCGGCGCCGACATGGCGCTCTCGAGCCAGATCGGCCGCGAGCGGGCCCTCGAGAAGGCCTTCGCGCCCGTCAAGGAGCGCTACGACTTCATCCTGATCGACACGCCGCCGTCGCTCGGCCTGCTGACGATCAACGCGTTCGTCGCCTCCGACGGCGTGATCGTGCCGGTGCAGACCGAGTACCTCTCGCTGCGCGGCCTCGTCCAGCTCGAGAACACGCTGTCGATGGTGCGGGAGAACCTGAACCCCGCCGTCGAGATCATCGGGATCCTGCCGACGATGTACGACAAGCGGCTCACGCACTCCCGCGAGGCCGAGGAGATCCTGCGCGAGAACTTCGGCGGGCTCGTCTACAACACCCGGATTCGCAAGACGGTGCGCTTCGCCGAGGCGCCGGTGCGCGGGACCTCCGTGCTCGCCTACGACCCGACCGGCGAGGCTGCCGAGCTGTATCGCGACCTGGCGAAGGAGGTGCTCAATGGCAAGAAATCGCGCAAGCATGCGTGAGGGCCCCCTGGCCGACCTGTTCCGCGCGACCGAGGCTGCGCAGCGCGGCGGTGGCGACGATGCCGCCCCACGCGCCGTGAAGCCTGCGAGCGCCCCGGAGCCCGAGGTCGTGCCGCTGCGCGCCGTCAAGTCGCAGCCCGAGCCGAAGCCGAAGGACAGCCCGCGCGATCGCGCGCCCGCCGGTGCGCGGCCGGAACCGCGACCGGTCGCGCGCTGGCTCGACCCGCTGCCCGAGCAGCCGCCCCGTCTCGAGCGGGCCGGCGACAGCGTCTCGTATGCGGCGGTCATCCGCGTGGTCGGGGTCGGCGGCGCCGGCCTGAACGCCGTCGACCGCATGATCGACGCCGGGATCACGCAGGTCGACTTCATCGCCGTGAACACCGACATCCAGCAGCTGCAGATGAGCGACGCGGCCACCAAGATCCACATCGGCAGCGAGCTGACGGAAGGGCTCGGCTCGGGCGCCGACCCCGAGATCGGAAGGCGGTCGGCCGAGGACAGCTACGACGCGCTCAAGCGCACGCTGCGCGGCTCGGACATGGTGTTCGTCACGGCGGGCGAGGGCGGTGGCACCGGCTCCGGCGCCGCGCCCGTGGTTGCGCGGATCGCGCGCGAGCTGGGGGCGCTGACGGTCGGCATCGTGACCATGCCGTTCTCCTTCGAGGGGAGCCGCCGCCGCAAGCAGGCCGAGGACGGCATCGCCGCCCTGCGCGAGGCCTGCGACACGCTGATCGCCATCCCGAACGACCGCCTGCTCGAGGTGCTCGACAAGTCGACCTCGATGCTCGACGCCTTCCGCATCGCCGACGACGTGCTGCGGCACGGCGTGCAGGGCGTGTGCGACCTGATCACCAACCCGGGCCTGATCAACCTCGACTTCGCCGACGTGCGCACGATCATGGCCGACTCCGGGTCGGCCCTGATGGGCATCGGGTACGCGACCGGTGAGAACCGGGCGCGCGAGGCGGCCGAGCGGGCGCTCAACAGCCCGCTGATCGAGGCCGAGATCGCCGGCGCGCGCGGCATCCTGCTCTCGATCGCCGGCGGCGACGACCTGACGCTGTACGAGGTGAACGAGGCGGCCGAGGCGGTGCGCTCCGCGGCCACCGACGACACGAACATCATCTTCGGAGCGACGATCGACGATCGGCTCGACGGCCAGATCTGGATCACCGTCGTGGCGACCGGCTTCGGCGGCAAGAGCAGCCGGCGCGGCGGCGGGTTCGACACGCCGTCGTTCCTGCGCGACCTCTGATCGCTACGCGAGGTCGAAGACCGCGAGCCCGACGGCCGCTGCGAGGCCGACGGAGACGCCTGCCGTCGCGAGACGCGCCGACCAACGCCTGAATGCGACGTTCGGCTGCAGCAGGTAGATCGATCCGACCGTGCCGACGGCAACGCTGACCGCCGTCTCGACCGACTGGATCGCGATCCCGACCCCGAGCGCCTGGGCGCCGCTGATGCCGCGTGCGGCGAGGGCGACCGCAACGGCGCCGCTGCCGATCCCGAAGCTGCCGGGCGTGAGCGGGACGATGCCTGCCAGGTCGAGGGCGGGCACGACGACGAGTGCGGCGAGCACGGGGTGCGGCAACCCGAGGGAGACCGTGATCGCAGCCGCGCCGACGAGGCGCATGCCGGCCATCGCGAACGTCCAGCCGAGCACGGCGACCAGCGCGCGCGGTGACCGGACCAGCGCGGCGAGCCCGTCGAGCACCCGGCCGGCGGAGGAGCCGCCGTTGCGGCGCGAGGTTCCTGCGGCGAAGCCGGCCACCACGGCGACGACGCCGCACAGTACGAACACGGGCCAGAGCGGCACCGCCCCGGTGGCAGAGGCGGCCACGACCACGGCGGCCAGGGCGAGCGCCCTTGCTCCGGCGAGCGCCGTGTAGACGCCGCCGGCCGTTCGCAGGCGGCCGGGAGCGTCGATCGCGCGCGCGAACAGCGCGATCTTCAGCGCGTCGCCGAGCTTCGCCGGAGCGACGGCGTTGACGAGCGAGCCGACCCCGAGCCGCGCTGCGGCCTGGCGCGGCGAGATGGTCCCGCCGGAGGCCGCAAGCGCCGCTCGCCAGGCGGCGACGGTGCAGGCGAACGCGAGGAGGAAGCCGAGGCCGGCGGCGGCGAGCCAGTTCGGATCGGCCCCGCCGAGTGCGTCGAGGGCCGACCCGACGCGACCCTGGATCATCCTCGACGACGCCGCGGCCGCCACGAGCGCCACCGCGAGCACGACGGAGACGAGCACTCCGGTGGCACGGCCACGGACGCGCGTCATGCCGAGACGTTCCAGCCCGCGGGGCTCCGTCCTGGCGACCAGGTCGTTCCGAAAGGGTGAAGATGCGGTCATGACGAGAGACCGGACAGAGCCATTGCACCGGCAGGTTCCTCCGTGGTCGTGAACGGACGATGAGAGGCGCGATCGGCGCAGGGCATCCGCTGACGGCAGAGGCCGGGGCGCGCGTCCTGGCCGAGGGCGGCAACGCGGTCGATGCGTGCGTCGCCGCCGCGTTCGCCTCGTGGGTCGCGGAGAGCCCGCTCACGGGGCCTGGCGCCGGCGGCTTCGCGCTCGTCCACTCGGCCGACGGGCGGCCCGACCGGATCGCCGACTTCTTCGTCGCCACCCCCGGGCGCGGGCTGGACGAGCGTGACGGCGCCGACATGCACGCGGTCGACGTCGGCTTCGGCGGTGAGGCGACACAGGTCTTCCACATCGGCGAGCCGTCGTGTGCCGTCCCAGGCGCGACGGCCGGGCTCGAGGCGCTGCACCGCGCCTACGGGCTGCTGCCGTGGCCCGAGCTGCTGCGCCCGGCGATCGAGCTCGCGTGCGGCGGCGTCGAGCTCACCCGTCAACAGGCGCACCTGCATGCGATCCTCGACCTGATCCTGCGCCACGGCGACGAGGGCCGCCGCATCTACAGCCGGCCCGACGGCTCGCGCCTGGTCGCCGGCGACGTGCTCCGACTGCCCGACCTCGCCGGCACGCTCGAGCGGATCGCCGCCGAAGGCGCGGCTGCGATCGCACGCGGTGAGCTCGCCACCGTGATTGCGCAGACGGTGGCCGACGGCGGTGGGCAGCTCGGGCTCGACGATCTGCGTCGCTACCGGGTGCGCTGGCGGAGCCCGGTGCGGATCCGCTACCGCGGCTACGAGGTGCTGTCGAACCCGCCCCCCTCGTCGGGCGGCGTCCTCATCCTCTACGGACTGGCGCTGCTCGAGCGCCTCGCCGACGGGGCTGCCGGGACGCCGCGGGCCGTGGCGGCGCTCGTGGAGGTGATGCGCGAGCAGACGCGCGCCCGGGACGCGCGGTTCCTGTCCGGTCTCACCCGCGGCGGCCTCGCGCGCCGCCTGCTCGGTGAGGTGAGCCTCGCCGCCGCCCTCGAGCGGATCTCGAGCCGTGCGCCCGGGCTCGTCGAGCACGCGCCGTTCGGCGGGACCACCCACATCTCGGTCGTCGACGCCGCTGGGAACGCCGCCGCGCTCTCCTCGTCGACCGGCTCCGGGTCGGGGGTCGTCGTCCCGGGCACCGGGATCCACCTGAACAACATGCTCGGCGAGTACGACCTCGCCGCGGGCGGCTCGGCCACGCCCGGCGGCCGCCTGACGAGCATGATGGCCCCGACGCTGGTTCTCGGTGAGCGCGGCCCGCGGCTCGTCGTCGGCAGCGCGGGCTCGGTGCGCCTGCGCGGCGCGATCATGCAGACGATCGTGAACGTGGTCGAGCACGGGTTGCCCGTCGCCGAGGCGATCGACCGGCCGCGCGTCCATCTCGACGAGCCCCACGTGCACTGCGAGGGCGGCTTCGACACAGCGACGCTCGACGAGCTGGAAGCGTTGGGCTACGACGTCGTCCGCTGGCGTCGGCGGAACCTCTTCTTCGGCGGCACCAACGCGGTCGAGCTGCTGCCCGGCGGCTCGCTCGCCGCCGCGGGCGACGTCCGGCGCGGCGGCGCCGGGATCGTCGTCGGCGTCTAGTGCCCGGTGCCGTGCGTGAACTTGCCGTTCAGCCCGGCGCGCTCACGCATCGTCTTCTCGGCCCGGACGGCCTCGATCGCCTGCTCGAGGAGCCCCACCAGCCGGTGCATTCGGGCGTGCGGTGAGGTCAGGGCGAGCAGTTCCTGCTTCGCCTCGATCCCGAAGTCGACCCGGGCGGCGAGCTGGAAGTCGAGGGCGGGGTCGTCCGGCTCCGGCGTCTCGATCTCGGTCTCCGACAGCTCGGCGAGCTCACGGAAGCGGACGAGCGCCTGGGCGGTATCGACCGGCGATGGTGCATCGTCGTCGTCGACCACCGGCTCGACCAGGCCGGTCGCGTAGGACCGCCCGCTCGACAGCTCGAGCAGGCGGAACCGGTCGCGGCCCTCGACGACGATGTTCAGCCTGCCGTCGTCGAGCTCCTCGATGACCTCGATCACGAGCGCACGGGTGCCGATCTCGTGCACCGCGCCGTCGCCCGTCGCCAGGACGAACCCGAACTCCGTCCGCTCCTCGAGGCACTCCGCGATCAATTCCTTGTAGCGTTCCTCGAAGATGTGGAGCGGGACTCGCTCCGTCGGGACGAGGACGAGAGGGAGCGGAAAGAGGCCCAGCGGCTCCGGCACAAGCTGCAGCCTACGGGTTCATGAGGCAGGAGAGCAGCGTCTGGCGCCCTTCGGCGGCGCCTGCGGCTGTCGTGTGCCGGCTGTGGAAGCCGTACCAAGCGACGTTCCGCTTCGCGCCGAGCCAGGTGCCGGCGTGAGCCGCGAGGTGAAGTGAGCTGAGAAGGCGGGAGCGGAGACGGAGTGCGTCGGCGCGGCTCCGGCCGAAGAGGATCAGGAGGCCGATCCCGTCGGTTGTCGCCGGAGTCGTCGAGGTGTAGACGACAAGCAGGCGGGGGAGGATTGCGGCCGGAACGCTGCGGCCGAAGAGTGCCCCCGAGACGCGAGTGCTCCTCAGGTCACTTGCGGGGATCGCCGTCGCGCGGCCGTTCGCCTGCAGGCAAAGGGAGATCGTCGCAGGCACGTAACGAGCCGGCGACGGAGCGACACCCGTCGGGGCGGCGCCGGTCACGAGGCACGAGGCGACCAGGCTCTCGAGTGCGGCCGGAGGCCGGGCGCCGGCCAGAGAGACGATCACCCACGCAGCGTTGGCCTCACTGGCCGAGCGGGAGTTCGCAGCCGATGGGACCGGGACGATCTGCTTCAGCAAGCGGCTTCGGATCGCGATCGCGTCGGCCGCATCGCGTCCGATCGCGAGATAGAGGAACGCGGGAGCGCCTCCTGCAGGCAGCGTGCCGACGAGGGTCTCCGACTGCTGCGCCGCTGTCAGGCCGTTCGCGGTTCCGGGGGCCTGGAACGATGCGCCGCGGCGCATCAGACACGCCTTGGTCTGCGCGACGCCGAATGTCCCCGGTCGTGCGGCGACCGTCGCGGCGGCCGCGAGTGTCGCGATCGGCATGACGGCCGCCGACAGTCCGACCCACAGGCGCCTCATCGCAGAACCTTACGTCGCCGGTCACCCGGTTCGCACCCGTCGGCCGTCGTGGGGCCGCGATAGGGTCCTGCTGTGACCAGCGGGGCGAGCAGCGGGGCGAGCAGCGGCCGGCCGGGTCCCGGCGACGCGCTCTTCCGGCCGAGCGTGCTCGGCCTGGCGCCCTACCAGCCGGGGAAGCCGGTCGAGGAGGTGCAGCGGGAGCTCGGATTGGCCCGCGTCGTCAAGCTGGCGTCGAACGAGGGCCCGTTCGGGCCGTTCCCGACCGCGCTCGAGGCGATCGAGCGCAGCGTCCACGAGCTGAACCGCTACCCCGACGGTGGTGTGCACGCGCTCCACGAGGCCCTCGCGACCCACCATGGGGTCGAGTTCGACCAGGTCTCGGCAGGCGCCGGCGCCGACGGCTGTATCGACATGCTCAGCCAGGCGATCCTCGACCCGGGGGACGAGGTCGTCTGCTGCTGGCCGTC
>CAYXXE010000114.1:0-8379 GCA_964468985.1 uncultured Gaiellales bacterium
ACGATGGGGGCGGGAGGATTCGAACCTCCGTAGGCTGAGCCGACGGGTTTACAGCCCGTTCCCTTTGGCCGCTCGGGCACACCCCCGTTGAAGCTCGCGGATTGTAGCCTCATGTCGTGCAGCGCTTCGACGTCCTCGTGGTGGGAGGTGGGCCGGCCGGCTCGACCACCGGTTATCGGCTCGCGACGGCGGGTGCCTCCGTGGTGCTCGCCGACCGGGCGCGCTTCCCGCGCGACAAGCCGTGCGGCGGCGGCATGACGGCGCGGGCGGTACGCGAGTGCCCGGTCGATCCGTCCCCGGTCGTCGAGGAGGAGGTCGACATCGTCGAGCTGCGCTTCCGCTACGGCGACTCGGTGGTGCGGCGCTCATCGCGGCCGGTGATCCGGATGACCCAGCGCCGTCGACTGGATGCGTTCCTGCTCGACGCCGCGCGCGGGGCCGGGGTGGACGTTCGCGAGGGCGCCCGGGTCTCGCTCGGCGACCGGATCACGATCGACGGGGAACCGGTCGAGGTCGACGTCGTCGTCGGCGCGGACGGTGCGAACGGGACGACGGCGAAGGCGCTCGGCCTCGGCGAGGGCATCGTCCACGGCGTCGCCTACGAGGGGAACGTCCCCTACGGCGCGGACTCACGGACGAGCGTCTCGCGCGAGCGCTATGCCCGACGCGCAGTTGTCGAGTTGGCCGACATCCCGGGCGGCTACGGCTGGGTGTTCGCGAAGGGCGATCACGTCAACGTCGGCGTCGGGGCGTGGCAGAGCGAAGGCCCGCGCCTGCGCGAGCACCTCGCTCGCGTGTGCGCCGCGCACGGCATCCACGAGGCGGCGCTCGAGAGCCTCCGCGGGCACCGGCTGCCGTTGCGGCGGCCGGGGACGCCGATCGCCTCGGGGCGCGGCCTGCTGGTGGGTGACGCCGCCGGTCTGATCGACCCCGTCTCGGGCGACGGGATGTTCGAGTGCTTCGTCTCCTCCCGCCTCGCGGCCGCGGCGATCCTCGATCTGCTCGCCGGGCGGGCGTCGACGCTCGAGCCGTACGGCGCGGCGGTCGACACTGCCCTGATGCCGTTGCACAACGCGTCGTGGCGGCTCAAGCTGGCGCTCGACCGCTTCCCGCGCGCCTCGTGGCGGATCGCGCGCACCGAGTTGCTGTGGCGCAGCATCGAGCGGCTGCTGCTCGGCGAGTTGGCGCATCCCGGCGAGCAGCGCGGCCTCGCGCGCGTCCCGCTCCGTGCGCTGGCGTTCCTGGGCCGGTCCGAGACGCCCGTTTAGCCGCGTCCCGCGAGGGCGCGGATGCCGTCGACCGCACGGCGGAGCGACCCGGCGTCGAAGAGATACGGCGTCGCGTTCGGGATGTCGTGCAGGGGCCGGTCGAGGTCGTCCGTGCCGGCGGCCGCGTTCAGCGCGTAGCGGACGGGGATCTCGTGGCAGACCACGAGCAGGATCTCCTCCGGGCGGGCGAGCAGCCGCTCGAATGCGTCGGCGTAGCGCCGCGCCGCGTCGTCCAGGCTCTCACCGCCCGGGAACGGCTCGTCCCGCGTCCGGCCATGCTTCCAGTCGCGGTAGGCGGCGAGCGTGCGGCCCTCGAGATCGCCGACCCGGATATCGTCGAGGTCGGGGTCGACCACCGTCGGCACCGGCCGGCCGGCGAGTGCCAGCTCGGCCGTCCGCCGGGCCCGCGGGAACTCGGAGGTCACGCAGAGGTCGATCTCGATGCCCGCGAGCTGGGGGGCGAGCGCATCGGACTGCGCCACGCCGTCCGGGTCGAGCCCTCGGTCGAGCCTCGGGTCGCCGTTCACCGTGCCGGCCGCGTTCTGCACCGACCGGCCGTGTCGTGACAGGAGCAACAGGCGCACGCCCGAGGGATACCTGATCGACCCGGACCGCGGTCGCAGCGAGATTCGCGCAGTTTGCGACAGAATCACTCGACGTGTCCTTGCGCCGCCCGGAGAACGTCTCTAGGTTGCGCTTTGCACCGAGTTGGACGTCGAAGGTTGATGGCGATCCGAGTGACACACCGCTTCGGCGGAGGGCCAGTCGGAACACCGGACAACGGCGACCGGCTCGGTGCATTTCTTTGCGTCCCGACGTCGCTCGCGGCCGCGACCTTCGGCCAGTTGCGGCCGGCGCGCAGGTGCCGCATGATCTGGCGCGAACAGATCGAGATCGCTAGAACTCGAACCCCCCGAGCGCAGGGTCGAAGGCACATTGACGGGTGAAGCCGGGCCGAGGTGCCAACTGGCTCACCGACCACAGCGCGACGGGTCCCCTGCGGCGGGGCGTGTTTTTACGCGAGCTTTACGCTCCGGCTATCGGCAGGTGACCGACCTCGCCGATCATGAGCACATGCGTCGCACGCTCCTCGTCGCTTTCGCTCTCCTCGCGGTGGCGGTTCCCGCCGCCTCGGCGAAGCTCGTCGGCCAGCCGCCGCCGTTCCCGAACCTCGGGGCAGGCTGGTCGCACGCCGAGATCAACGTGCGCATCGCGCGCCAGCCGCACACCCTCATCCTCGACCTCGGCCGCGTCGTCCTCGCCGACCCGTCGCAGCTCGTCCTGCGCGAGAGCGACGGGAGCCTCGTCACCGTCGCGCTCGCCCCGACGACGCGCATCATCCTGAACGGCCAGCCGGCCACGTCGGCCGACCTCGGGCGCGGGCTGATCGCCGCGACGATGCGGATCGACAACCTCGCGAGTGCGGCCGTGCGCGTGCGTGCGTTCGGGGTGGTGCGTCTCCGTGCCGTCACTCTTCGTCCCTAGAGTCACACGATGACCGGAACTGTTCTCCTGGTCGAGGACGAGCCTTCGGTCGGCGAGCTCGTCCGCGGGTATCTCGCCCGCGACGGCTACAGCGTCGTCTGGGCGCGCACGGGCGAGGACGCGCTCGTCGAGATCGGCCGCCACCCGGTGCGGCTCGTGCTGCTCGACATCGGGCTGCCCGGCAAGGACGGCTTCGACGTGTGCCGCGAGATCCGCGCGCGCTCGCAGGTGCCGATCATGATGCTCACCGCCCGCGACGAGGAGCCGGACCGCATCGTCGGCTTCGAGCTCGGTGCCGACGACTACGTCACGAAGCCGTTCTCGCCGCGCGAGCTCGTCGCCCGGATGAAGGCCGTGCTGCGCCGCTCGGAGCACCAGCAGCAGGGCGACATCGTCGAGCTGGGCGACGTCGTGCTCGACCGCGAGTCGCACGACGTGACCGTCGCCGGTCGGACCGTGGAGCTGACCGCCAAGGAGTTCGACCTGCTCGCCTACTTCATCGGCAACGCCGGTTCGGTGCTCTCACGCGACCTGCTCCTCGACCGGGTCTGGGGGCTCACGTATCCCGGGGGCACGCGAACGGTCGACGTCCATGTCGCGCAGCTGCGCCGCAAGCTCGGCCGGCCCGAGCTGATCCGCACGCTGCGCGGGGCGGGATACAAGGCCGTCGTGCCGTGAGGAGCCTGAGCGGCAGGCTCTTCGCCTCGACGCTCGCGGCGCTCGCCCTCACCCTTGCCCTCACGATCTCGATCGGCGCGGTGCTCACCCGCCGCCAGGTCGACCACTCGCAGGCCACGGCGCTCCGCCTGCGCGCCGACAGCCTGGCCGCGCAGCGGCGCAGCTCCGTCAGCTACATCAACCTGAACGTCGTCTCCGGCACCGTGCGCGAGGTCGTCGCGCCGCGCTCCCAGCTCGGCGCCTACGTCCCGGACGTGAACCGCTCGAGCGACGGCGTCACCCACTACGCCGGCGAGCGCGATCTCTACTCCTACCGCACGCTGCCGGCCCGTGGCCTGCTGCTGCTGGCCCCGGCCAGTCCCTCCGCCGCCTGGCGCCCGTTCCTGCGCGACCTGCTGCTCTCGGCGGCCGCCGGCGTCGCCCTCGCGGCGCTGCTCTCGCTGATCGTCGCGCGCTCGATCGGCCGTCCGATCCGCCGCGTGGCGGCGGCGACCCGCGCGGTTGCCGCCGAGGAGACCCACGAGCCGCTGCCCGAGACGGGGGCCGAGGAGCTGGCCGGGCTCGCCCGCGCCTTCAACGAGATGGCCGAGCAGCTGCGGGCCTCGCGCGAGGCCGAACGGGCCTTCCTGCTCTCGGTCAGCCACGAGCTGAAGACGCCGCTGACGGCGATCCGCGGCTGGGCTGAGGGGCTCGCCGAAGGGGCGTTCGACCCGGCGGATGCCGCGCGCACGATCGGCATCGAGTCGCGGCGGCTCGAGCGCCTCGTCTTCGACCTCCTCGACCTGGCGCGCATGAACCGGTCGGAGTTCTCGGTGCGGCGCGAGCCGGTCGACCTGCTCGACGTCGCGCACGAGGCGGTGGCCCGCCACGAGGCGGCGGCGCAGGAATTCGGGGTCGAGCTGCGCGAGGAGGGCGGCTCGCACTGGGTGACCGCCGACCACGACCGGCTGCTCCAGGTCGCCTCGAACCTGGTCGAGAACGCCCTGCGCGAGACGCCCCGGGACGGGTCGGTCGTCGTCGCCGTCGGCCCCGGCAGGCTGTCGGTCGCGGACACCGGCCCGGGCATCGCCACGGAGGACCAGGAGCACGCCTTCGACCGTTTCTACCTCTACGACAAGTTCGGGCGCGACCGGCCGGTCGGCAGCGGCCTCGGCCTCGCCATCGTCGGTGAGCTGGCGCGCGCGATGGGCGGCGACGTGCGCGTGGAGAGCAGGCCGGGGTCGGGCGCCACGTTCGTCGTCACGCTGCCGGTCGGCTCAGGGCCGCAGGGTGGAGGTGTCGACGACCTCGAAGTCGGAGCCGTGCAGCGCCCCGAGCGCGTGTAGCTGGTCGTTCGACCAGTGCGGGTCGGGCGCTCCCGAGACGTACCAGGGCGACCCGTTGTCGGCCAGGATCAACCCGTAGGTCTTCATCGCCTGCGCCACGATGCGGGCCTGGCGAGGCAGGCCGGAGATGTCGACGCTCGCCTTCAGCCGCACGCGCAGCCCCATCGGCGGCAGCGCCGGGTCGGAGTCGCTGGAGGCGTAGTGACGGGCCGGGTAGATGTACGCCATCCGGGTGCGCGAGGCGGTGAAGCGCAGGGCGTGGTCGATCTGGCCGGAGGCGACGTCCGCCCACCGCGCGAGCCCGGGCAGGATCGGCAGGCCGGCCGCGTCGGCCGACGTCCAGCCCGCCGGGCGGAGCGCGTTCGAGCGCAGGTTCCAGATCGCCCCCGACCCGGCCGACCAGCCGGAGCCGGCGCGCTGGAGCGCGTAGAGCTCGTACAGCTTGCAGGAGTCGCGGTCGAGGATCAGCGCGTGGCGGTCGCCGTCGCCGGTCTTCGGGTAGCCCTCGATCGGGACGTTCGTCGGGATCGGGTACGGGCCCTTGTCGCTCTCGTCGGCGTAGTCGAACTTGACGCGTGACTTCGGGGTCGTCTTGCCGTGGACGACGACGAACGGGATGCCGATCGTCGAGCCGTCCCAGAGCCCCGAGCCGAAGTCGGCATGGACGCCGCTGCCGAGCCCGATCGAGGCGATCAGCTGCGCCGAGTCGGCGGCGACGGGCAGCGAGTCGACCCGCTGGTTCCACACGCTCGACGCGGGGAAGATCGGGCAGCCGGCGATCGTCGGCGCGGCGGCCGGGGCGGCGGCGCCCGAGACGGTCAGCGCCAGCACGGCGAACAGGCCGGCACCGGCGGCGGCGAGCAGCTTCACGGCTGCAGGAGTACCACGTCCCAACCGCCGTCGCCTCGCTCGAAAAGGTGGCGTTCGTGCAGGCGGTCGTCCCGGTGCCGCCAGAACTCGTACCGGTCGGGCACGAGCCGGTAGCCGCCCCACGCGGCGGGCCTCGGCGGCTCGGCCGGCTGCGCCGCGACCGCGGCTTCGAGCTCGGCGCGAGCGCCCATCGGGCGCGACTGCCGCGACGCGGCGGCGCTCCGGCGCGAGCCGGCCGGGCGGGTCGCCCAGTAGGCGTCCGACTCCGCCGCCGTCACGCGCTCGACGGCGCCTTCGACGCGCACCTGCAGGTTCGGCCGGTGGAACAGCAGCGCCGCCTGCGGGTTCTCGGCGAGCTGGCTCCCCTTGCGCGACTCGTAGTTGCTGAAGAACGTGAAGCCGCGCTCGTCGGCTCCTTTCAGCAGCACCATCCGCACGGTCGGGCGTCCGTCGGCGCCCGCCGTGGCGAGCGCGACCTCGGCACCCTCGATCCACTCGTGGAACAGCGCGAGCGGATCGGTCCCCGGGCCGATCACTCGGCCACGTCGGGCAGCTCGCGCAGGGTGCGGACCGGCGACGGCAAGAGCCACAGGATGCCCGCGCAGGCGCCCGCCGTGGCGATCCACAGTGTCGGGCGCAGCCCGAGCCAGGCGCCCAGCAGCCCGCCGGTGATCGTCCCGAGCGGTCGGATGCCGTAGTTCACGACCATGAAGGCGCCCGAGACGCGCGCGCGGAGCCGCGCCGGGACGAGCGAGGCGCTGATCGACCCGGCGACGATGTCGAGGATCATCACGCCGAGCCCCGAGCCGAACTCGGACGTGAACAGGCAGAGGTACACCAGCCACCGCGGGCCCGCGGCGGCGGGGACGAGGAGCAGCGGGGCGGGGAAGAGGATGCAGCCGAGCAGGAGGGCGGGCCCGACGCCGAGCCGCCGTGTCACCCGTGCCGTGATCACCGAGCCGACGAGGCCGCCGACCGCTCCCGCGCCGAGCACGAGCCCGAGCGCCGCCGGCGAGACGTGCAACGAGCGGGTCGCGAAGAGGATGAAGAGGGCGAAGAAGACGAAGTTGAAGTAGTTGATCGTCGTCGTCGCGAGCAGCTCGGCGCGCATCAGCGGCGACCGCGCCAGCCAGCGGGCCCCGGTCAGCACGTCGCCGCCGCCGGTGTCACCCTCCGGCTCGGCGACACGCATCCGACCGAGGAACGCCGCCGACCAGACGAAGGTGGCGGCGTCGACCAGCAGCGCCCACGGGCCGCGCAGCAGCTGTACGAGGAGGCCGCCGACGCTCGGGCCGCCCACGAACGATGCGGCCCGGCTGCCGTTCAGCAGCGAGCTCGCCGCGACATAGTCGTCGCGGCCGACGGTCAGCGCGAAGAGCGACCCGTAGGCGACCGAGAAGAAGACGCTGGCCGTACCGGTCGCGAACGCGACCACGTACAGCTGGGCGAACGTGAGGTGCCAGAGGCCGTAGGCGGCGGGGATCGACGCGATCAGCAGCGCCCGCACCACGTCGGCGGCGAGCATCACGTCCCGGCGGCGGCCGAGCCGGTCGACCCAGGCGCCCGCGTGCAGCGAGAACAGGAGGTTCGGCACGAGCGCCGCGGTGGTCAGATACCCCATCCGGGCGGCATCGGCATGCAGCGCGAGGACGGCCGTGAGCGGCAGCGCGATCAGGGTGATCTGGTCGCCGAACAGCGAGACCGTCTGCCCGATCCAGAAGCGGCGGAAGCCCGTGTTGCCTGCCAGCAGGGGCGGGATGACGCGTCCCATCGCGGGCAGCTTGCCGAACGGGGGTGGAGTCTCGCCCCGGGTTGCTGTAGAACCGTGGTACGTGCTGCCACATTCGTCGCCACGATCGGCGGTCCGGCCGTGAGCCACGAGCGCTCCGCGGCGCCGATCACGTGCGTCGTGGCCGACGACCATCCGGCGGTGCTCGATGCGGTCGCGACGTTCCTCGCCGCCCGGGGTGTGGAGGTCGTCGGGACGGCGCAGGACGGCGTCGAGGCGCTCGCGAAGATCGAGCAGCGCCACCCGGCGGTCGCGCTCGTCGACATCCGGATGCCGAAGCTCGACGGGATCGAGGTCGCCCGCGCGGCGCAGCGGTCGGCTCCCGGGACGGCGCTGCTGCTCTACACGGGCTTCGGCGACCGGGCGCTCCTCACCGAGGCGCTCGACGTCGGGGTCCGCGGCTTCGTGCTGAAGGAGGCACCGCTCGACGACCTCGTCCGCGCCGTCGTCTCCGTCGCGGCCGGCGGGACGTATGTCGACCCGGTACTGGCCGGCACGCTGGCCGTCTCATCGGTCGGCAGCACGTTGCCTGAGCTGTCGCAGCGGGAGCGCGACGTCCTCCGCTACCTCGCGCAAGGCCTCACCAACGAGGAGATCGGCCGCCGGCTCTACATCTCAGCCGAGACCGTGCGCACCCATATCCGCAAGGCGATGGACAAGCTCGACGCCGACACCCGCACCCAGGCGGTCGCGGTCGCGCTGCGCGAGCGCATCATCTCGTAGCGGCACGTCCCGGCCCGCGTCGCAATTCGTCTGCGCGTCCCCCTCGCAGCAGCCGAGCTTGAACCGGCAGCGCGGGCACTGCCACGTCCCGTGCCGCCACTCCATCAGCGTCGGGCATCGCCAACACCGCTCCGCATCCATCCGGCGAGGGTAGGAGACCGGGCGGACGATAGGATGTGCGGCGCCTGGCGGCGTAGCTCAGCTGGTTAGAGCGTCGGACTCATAACCCGAAGGTCGGTGG
>CAYXXE010000115.1:0-8141 GCA_964468985.1 uncultured Gaiellales bacterium
CGGGAGCGCATCCTCGTGCTCGACGGCGCCTGGGGCGTCCTGCTGCAGGGGCGGGGTCTGACCGAGGCCGACTTCCGTGGCGAGCGCTTCCGCGACCACCCGCGGCCGCTGCACAACGACCCCGACCTGCTGAACATCACGCAGCCCGAGATCGTCCGCGAGGTGCACGACGCCTACTTCGCCGCCGGCGCGGACATCACGACCACGAACACGTTCACCGCGACGTCGATCGGCCAGGCCGACTACGGGCTGTCCGAGCACGCCTACGAGCTGAACCTCGCCGGGGCGCGGCTGGCCCGCGCGGCGGCCGACGCCGCAGGCGGGCGGTTCGTCGCCGGCTCCGTCGGGCCGCTGAACATCACGCTCTCGATGAGCCCGAAGGTCGACGATCCCGGCTACCGGACGCATCGCTACGACGCAGTCCAGGCGGCCTACGCCGAGCAGATCCGGGGGCTCGCCGACGGCGGGGCCGACCTGCTGCTGATCGAGACGATCTTCGACACCCTGAATGCGAAGGCGGCGATCTCGGCCGCCCGCGAGGTCGCGCCCGGCCTGCCGCTGTGGCTCTCGGCCACGATCGTCGACCTGTCGGGCCGCACGCTCAGCGGCCAGACGATCGAGGCGTTCTGGGCCTCGGTCGAGCACGCCGAGCCGCTGATCGTGGGCATCAACTGCTCGCTCGGCGCACGCGAGCTGCGGCCGTACGTCGCCGAGCTGGCGCGGATCGCCCCGTGCCTCGTCGCGGCGCATCCGAACGCCGGCCTGCCGAACGCCTTCGGCGGCTACGACGAGTCGGCCGAGATGACCTCCGGGCTCCTGCGCGAGTTCGCCCACAGCGGCTACCTGAACGTGGCCGGCTCCTGCTGCGGCTCGACCCCCGAGCACACGCGCGCGATCGCCGCGGCGATGCTCGACCTGGAGCCGCGGGTCGTGCCCGCCCGCAGGGCGGTGCCGCGGTTCAGCGGGCTGGAGCCGTTCTCGATCACCGCGGACACCGGCTTCGTGCTGGTCGGTGAGCGGACGAACGTCACCGGGTCGGCGCGCTTCCGGCGGCTGATCGAAGGCGGCGACTTCGGCGCCGCGGTCGATGTCGCGCTCGAGCAGGTGCGCGGCGGCGCCAATCTCCTCGACGTGAACATGGACGCCGACCTCCTCGACTCCGAGGCGGCGATGCGGCGGTTCGTCAACGTGCTCGCCACCGAGCCCGAGGTCGCGCGGCTGCCGCTGATGATCGACAGCTCGCAGTGGCCGGTGCTCGAGGCAGGCCTGCAGTGCTGCCAGGGCAAGGCGATCGTGAACTCGATCTCGCTCAAGGAAGGCGAGGCCGAGTTCCTCGCGCACGCCCGGGCGATCCGCGGCTACGGGGCGGCCGTGGTGGTGATGGCGTTCGACGAGCAAGGCCAGGCGACGACGGTCGAGGGCCGGGTCGCGATCTGCGAGCGCGCCTACCGGCTCCTGGTCGACGAGGCGGGCTTCGCGCCCGAGGACATCATCTTCGACCCGAACGTGCTCGCGGTCGCGACCGGCATCGAGGAGCACGCCGACTACGCCCGCGCCTTCATCGAGGCGCTTCCGCTGATCAAGGAGCGCTGCCCGGGCGCGCTCACGTCGGGCGGCATCTCGAACCTCAGCTTCTCCTTCCGCGGCAACGACGTCCTGCGCGAGGCGATGCACTCCGCCTTCCTGTTCCACGCGATCCGCGCCGGGCTCGACCTCGGGATCGTCAACGCCGGCCAGTTGGCGGTGTACGAGGATCTCGACCCCGAGCTGAAGGAGCGCGTCGAGGACGCCATCCTCAACCGCCGCCCCGACGCAACCGAGCGGCTCGTCGAGATCGCCGATCGCGTGCGCGGCGAGGGGACGCGGCGCGAGGTCGATGTGCGCTGGCGCGACGCGCCGGTCGCGAAGCGGCTCGAGCACGCGCTGGTCCACGGCATCGTCGACTTCGTCGAGGCCGACGCCGAGGAGGCGCGGCATCTGTTCGAGCGTCCGCTCGAGGTGATCGAGGGGCCGTTGATGGACGGCATGCGCGTCGTCGGCGACCTCTTCGGGTCGGGGCGGATGTTCCTGCCGCAGGTCGTCAAGTCGGCACGGGTGATGAAGCGCGCGGTGGCCTACCTCGAGCCGTTCATGGACGCCGAGCGCGGTGGCGGGCGCCCGGCGCAGGGGAAGGTGCTCCTGGCGACGGTGCGCGGGGACGTGCACGACATCGGCAAGAACATCGTCGGCGTCGTCCTCGGCTGCAACGACTACGAGGTGATCGACCTCGGCGTCATGGTCCCCGCCGAGGTGATCCTCGACACGGCGGAACGCGAACGGGTCGACATCGTCGGGCTGTCGGGGCTGATCACGCCGTCCCTCGACCAGATGGTCGAGGTCGCGCGCGAGCTCGAACGGCGGCGGCTCGAGCTGCCGCTGCTGATCGGCGGCGCGACCACCTCGCGGCAGCACACCGCCGTCAGGATCGCGCCGGAGTACTCGAGCGAGACCGTGCACGTGCTCGACGCGAGCCGCGTGACCGACGTCGTCGCGAGCCTGCTCGACCCGGCGCGGCGCGCCGCGCTCGATCTCGACAACCGCGAGCAGCAGGAGCGCTTGCGGCGCCAGCACGCCGAGAAGCTCAGCCGGCCGCTCCTCTCGCTCGCCGCGGCCCGGGCCGGCCGACCACGCCTGCGCTACGACGAGCTGCCCGCGCCGCCGTTCCTCGGCACGCGCGACTCCGCGCCCGCGCTCGGCGACCTCGTCCCGTTCGTCGACTGGCAGTTCTTCTTCCACGCGTGGGACCTGAAGGGCAAGTTCCCCGCGATCCTCGACCAGCCGGCGGCGCGGGAGCTGTACGAGGACGCCCGCGCGGTGCTCGACGAGATCGTGGCGGGCGGCCTGCTGGAGGCGCGCGGCGTGCACGGCTACTGGCCGGCCCGCTCCGACGGGGACGACGTCGTCGTCGCTGCGGACACGCGCTTCTGCTTCCTCCGCCAGCAGGCCGACCACGGCGACGGGCGCCCGAGCCGGTGCCTCGCCGACTTCGTCGCGCCCGCGGGCGACCACCTCGGCGCCTTCGCCGTCGCGATCCACGGTGCCGACGCGCTCGCCGACCGGCACGCAGCCGACCTCGACGACTACCGCGCGATCATCGTCAAGGCGCTCGCCGACCGGCTGGCCGAGGCGTTCGCCGAGTACCTGCACGAGCAGGTGCGCCGCGAGTGGTACGCCCCGCACGAAGTGCTCGAGCGGAGCGACCTGCAGAGCGAGCGGTTCCGTGGGATCCGGCCCGCGTTCGGCTACCCGGCCTGTCCCGACCACAGCGAGAAGCGGAAGCTGTTCGCGCTGCTCGGCGCCGAGGAACGCGGCCTGGGGCTCACCGAGAGCTTCGCGATGACGCCCGCCGCCGCCGTCAGCGGCGTCTATTTCGCCCATCCCGAGTCGCGTTACTTCGCGATCGGGCGCATCGGTCGCGACCAGCTCGCCGACTACGCAGGGCGGAAGGGCGAGCCCCTCGCGGCCGTCGAACGCTGGCTGTCGCCGAACCTCGGTTAACCGGAAGCCAACCTTCTCGTCGGCTATCCTCCCCCGCGCAGGCGCCTCTCGCGGGGCGCTTAGCTGTTTTCGATGCGGACAACACTGAAGAGAGGCGTCGGGCGCGGCGCGCAGTTCAACGGCAACGGCCGCTCGGTGCTCCCGCCGGCCACTGTCACCGCGATCACACGGTACGAGCAGCCGCCCGCGCCGCGCCGCCTCGGCCCCGTGTGGCGCGTCGTGATCGGGCTCGTGCTGCTCGTGGTCGCGGGCGGGGCCGGAGTCGCCGGTGGGACGTACCTCTGGACGCATTCCACCGTGACGCAGCTGCAGGCGCACACGAAGGCGGTCGTGAAGGCCCAGAAGGCACTCGACATCCCGGTCGCCCACGAGCCGGCGATCGCCCTGATCATCGGCTACGACCAGCGGGCCGGCGTCGAGGCCAGCTCCACCTCACGCTCGGACACGCTGATGCTGGTTCGCGCCGATCCGACGAACAAGACGATCTCGCTGCTGTCGTTCCCGCGCGACCTGACCGTCCCGATCTACTGCGGCCCAACCCCGTCGGGGACGAACCGGATCAACTCCGCCTATGCCATCTGCGGGCCGAAGGGCACGGTGCTCACCGTCAAGCATCTCACGGGCCTCCCGATCAACTACCTGATCACGGTCGACTTCCACGGCTTCAAGGAGGTCGTCGACAAGCTCGGCGGGGTCTGGATGGACGTCGACCGGCGCTACTACAACCGGAACGTCGGCACCGCCGGCACCGACTACGCGAACATCGACCTGCAGCCCGGGTACCAGCGGCTCGACGGCGAGCAGGCGCTCGACTTCGTCCGGTTCCGGCACACCGACTCCGACCTCTACCGCGTGGAGCGCCAGCAGGAGTTCGTGCGCGCCTTCCGCGAGCAGGTGGCGGCGAACTTCTCGGTCGAGAAGGTGCCCGCGCTCGTGAACGCGATCGCGTCGAACGTCGAGGTGGGCGAGGGCGGCCACAAGCTGCAGCTGTCGGAGATCGAGAAGTACGCGTTCTTCGCCTACGGGCTGCCGCCCGGGCACGTGTTCCAGGACAAGATCGGCAACGTCCAGTGTCAGAACCAGTGCTTTGCCGCCCAGTCCGACATCGATGCGGCGGTGCAGCAGTTCACGAGCCCGGACGTCTCCTCGTCGAAGGTCGCGAACGCCTCGGCGCTCGGCCAGAAGCCCAAGGTGACGACACCGCCGCCGTCGACCGTGACGGTGACCGTCCTGAACGGCAACGGCGTCGCCGGCGCGGCCAGCAACGCCGCCTACCTGCTGGCAACGCTCGGGTACAAGACGATCCTGCCGCCCGCGGGCGCGCAGCCGAATGCGCCGGTCCAGGTGTTCCACACGAAGCTCTACTACGACCCGGCACAGCCGCAGGCGAAGGCCGCCGCCGCCGCGATGGCGAAGCTCGTCGCACCCGCCGACGTCCTGCCCCTGCCCGCCCGGGCCCGCGCTCCGAAGCTCCGCGCGCTCGATCCGGGCTCCCAGGTGGTCGTGGTGCTCGGTCAGACCTTCCACGGGACGCTCGCCCCCGCCATCGTCCACACGGTGCCCGTGCACGTCCCGCCGGTCGTGCGGAGCGACTCGGCGCCGGGCCTGCAGCTGCTCGGCCCGCTCGTGCACAAGGTGCCGTTCAAGCTGGAGCTGCCGACCGTTCTCGAGCGGAACTCCTACCCCGACCTGACGCCGGGAGACACGGCCGTGCGCCTGTATGCCATCGCCGTCAAGGCGAAGGCGGTGCGCATGGTCTTCCGGACCGGCGGGAACGAGTACTGGGGCATCGAGGAGACGAACTGGAGCGGGGCGCCGGTGCTCACCGACCGCAGCTTCCGGCACGATCTCGGCGGCCGCGAGTTCGACCTCTACTACTCGGGGTCGAACCTGCACATGGTCGTGCTCCACGCGAACGGCGCGAGCTACTGGGTCGTCAACACCCTGCGCGACTCGCTCTCCAACGAGACGATGCTGGCGATCGCCAAGGGTCTCAAACCCCTAACAGTGGCGCGTTAGTATCCCGCCGTGAGCAGGGTAGGCATCTTCGGCGCCGGCTGGGTCGGCCTGGTCACCGGTGCGTGCTTCGCCGAGCTCGGCCACGACGTCGTGGTCCGCGACGTCGTCCCGGAGCGGATCGAGGGACTGCGCCAGGGACGGCTTCCCTTCCACGAGCAGGACATCCCCGAGCTGCTGGTCCGCAACGCGGCGCGGCTCACGTACGCGCTGGACGTCGCGGCGGTCGCCGACTGCGAGTTTCTCTTCGTCTGCGTCGGGACGCCGCCGACGTCGTCGGGCGACGCCGACCTGTCGGGCGTCTGGACGGTCATCGACGAGCTGCCCGCGCTCCCCGACCGCGCGGTGATCGTGATGAAGTCCACGGTGCCGGTCGGGACGGGGGAGAAGGTGCGCGCGGGCCTCGACCAGCGCGGGCTCGGCCATGTCGGCTACGTCTCGAACCCCGAGTTCCTGGCCGAAGGCAGCGCGGTGCGCGACTTCATGGCGCCCGACCGGATCGTGATCGGCGCGTACGACGACGCCGATGCCGACGCCGTGGCGGGTCTGTACGCGGCGATCGACGGCCCGATCGTGCGCTGCGACGTCAACTCGGCGGAGATGATCAAGCTCGCCGCCAACGCCTTCCTGATGACGCGCATCTCGTTCATCAACGAGATCGCGAACGTGTGCGAGGCGACGGGCGCCGACGTGGTGAAGGTCGCGGAGGGCGTCGGCCTCGACCACCGGCTCGGCCCGCACTTCCTGCGCGCCGGAATCGGCTACGGCGGCTCGTGCTTCCCGAAGGACTCGCTCGCCCTGAAGCAGCTCGCCTCGAACTCGGGCTACCACTTCCAGCTGCTCGCGGCAGTGATCGAGGTGAACGAGCTCCAGAAGCGGCGCGTGATCGGCAAGCTGACGCGCCATCTCGGCTCCCTGGGCGGTCGCACGGTCGCCCTGCTCGGCCTCGCGTTCAAGCCGGGCACGGACGACATGCGCGAGGCGCCGTCGATCGTGCTCGCCTCGCGGCTGGTCGCCGAAGGCGCGATCGTCCGGGCCTGGGACCCGCTCACCGACGGCGCCGGCACGCTGCCGCGCGAGGTCGAGGTCGTCGGCTCGGTGCTCGAGGCGGTCCGCGGTGCCGATGCCGCGGTGATCGTGACGGAGTGGCCGGAGCTCCGCGGGCTCGCCTCCGCCGAGATCCGCGATGCCATGTCGACGCCGCTCATCGTCGACGGCCGGAACCTGCTCGACCCGGAAGCCGTCCGGAGCGCCGGGTTCGTCTACGAGGCCATCGGCCGGCCGGCTGCGGCGAACGCGGTGCCGGCGCTCCTCGCCGCACCGACAACGTAGTGCCCGTTCCGCTCGAAGCGATCATCCTCGCGGGCGGCCAGGGCGAACGGCTCGGCGCCGCCGCCGCGGGCCGCCCGAAGTCGCTGGTGGAGGTCGCCGGGCGGCCGCTCGCCGCGTACCAGGTCGGCCGACTGGCCCGGGCCGGCGTCCGGCGCGTCATCTTCGCCTGCGCGCTCGACCAGGGCGATCTCTTCGTCGACGCGCTCTCGGGCCTCGGCGCCGAGATCGTGGCGGCCGAGGAGCCCGAGCGCCTCGGCCGGGGTGGCGGCATCCGCTTCGCGGCCGGCTTTCGCGAGACCACCGGCGACGTGCTCGCGCTGAACGGCGACGAGCTCCTCGATGTCGACTTCGCCGGGCTGGTCGCGCGCCACGAGGCCGGTGGAGGCGCTGCGACGATCACCGTGGCGCGGCCGAAGTCGCAGTTCGGGCTGGTCGACATCGACGACGACGACCGCGTGCGCGGCTTCGAGGAGGCCGGCTTCGTGCCCTACTGGGTCAACTGCGGCACCTACGTCCTCTCGGAAGCGGCCGTGGGCCGGTTTCCCGAGCGCGGCGACCACGAGTCGACGACGTTCCCGGAGCTCGCGGCCGAGGATCGCCTGCGCGCGTTCCGACACGCCGGCCTGTGGCTGACGGTGAACACGCCGAAGGAGCTGCGGATCGCCGCCGACCACGTGGCGGCGCACCCCGAATGGCTCGCCTGACCGCCGCGCGGCCCGGCGGCGATTGTGGGACGGGCTCCGGGTGTGAGAGGATCGGCGACGTGTCGATCGACTCCCCGAACATCCAGTCGCTCGAGCGCTGGAGCTTCGACGTCCGGCGGGTCGAGAAGCCCTGGGGCTACGAGCTGATCTGGGCGCTCACCGACGTGTACTGCGGCAAGGTCCTCTTCGTGCGGGCGGGCCAGTCGCTGTCCCTCCAGTTCCACAACGAGAAGGACGAGTCGTGGCTCGTCCAGTCGGGGCGGGCGAAGCTCGAGCTCGGCGAGGCGGGGAAGGGCGTGCTGATGCACGAGGTCGTTCAGGCCGGCGCGGCGTTCCACTACGTCCCCGGCACGGTGCATCGCGTCACCGCGATCGAGGACACGACGATCCTCGAGGTCTCGACACCGCACCTGGACGACGTCGTCCGGCTCGAGGACGCGTACGGCCGCGAAGGCACCTCGGCGCCGTAAGAGGCTCTCGCACAGCAGCGGCCCGACCAACCTTCACACGAGTGTGGTAGGGTTTGCCGGATGGAACGCCTCACCGTCGGCG
>CAYXXE010000116.1:0-8016 GCA_964468985.1 uncultured Gaiellales bacterium
ATATAGGCCGGGACGAAGCCCGGGTATGAGAAGGCCTCCGTTACGCCTGCGTCTTGGGCCTCACCTCGCAAGTTGTTGCCATAATCGAAAACATAACTGCCGGCCCGGACGAACTCGAGCATCCCCTCGACGTGCCGGACGATCGACGCCCGGGCGCGGCGCTGGTACTCGCCCGGATCGGCGGCGCGGAGCGCGGCGGCCTCGTCCACCGTCAGGCCCTGCGGGATGTAGCCGGTGAGCGGGTCGTGGGCCGCGGTCTGGTCGGTCACGAGGTCGAAGTGCTCGCCGCGCGCGGCGAGCTCGGGCACGACGTCGGCCGCGTTCGCGAGGAGCCCGACCGACAGCGGGCGTCCCTCGGCCGCCGCCGACCGGATCCTGACGAGCGCGTCGTCGAGCGAATCCGCGACCTCGTCGAGGTAGCGCGTCTCCAGCCGCCGCTCGAGTCGGGACGGATCGACCTCGACGCAGAGGATCGCCGCTCCGGCGAGCGTGCCGGCCAGCGGCTGGGCGCCGCCCATGCCGCCGAGCCCCGCGGTGAGGATCGTGCGCCCCGCCAGCGAGGCCGCGCCCCAGTGCTCGCGTGCGGCCGCTGCGAACGTCTGGTAGGTGCCCTGGAGGATCCCCTGGGTGCCGATGTAGATCCACGACCCGGCCGTCATCTGCCCGAACATCGTCAGACCCTCCGCCTCGAGCCGCCGGAACTCGTCCCAGGTCGCCCAGTGCGGCACGAGCAGCGAGTTCGCGATCAGCACCCGAGGCGCCTCGCGCGTCGTCCGGAAGACCGCGACCGGCTTGCCGGACTGCACGAGCAGCGTCTCGTCCTCGGCGAGCGTCAGCAGCTCCCGCACGATCGCCCGCAGGGCGTCGTGCGAGCGCGCCGCGCGGCCCGAGCCGCCGTAGACGACCAGCTCCTCGGGATGCTCGGCGACCTCCGCGTCGAGGTTGTTCAGCAGCATGCGGAGCGGCGCCTCCGTCGCCCACGACCGCGCCGTGAGCGCCGGCCCGCGCGGCGCGCGAACCGCGGAGAGGTCGCCACAGAGCGACTCGACGAGCGAGTCGAGAGCCATATCGGTCACGAGGCCCGCCTC
Organism: uncultured Gaiellales bacterium; assembly: GCA_964468985.1. Classification (GTDB taxonomy): domain Bacteria; phylum Actinomycetota; class Thermoleophilia; order Gaiellales; family Gaiellaceae; genus PALSA-600. Next base: position 1,089 of record CAYXXE010000116.1, read on the forward strand.
GCGGCCGCGTCGGCCCGGATGCGGCGTCGAATCCGGAGCGCGCTCCAGGCGCTCGCCGCGACGTAGAAGAACGCCGCGACGACGACCGCCTTCCCGACGGAGCCGCCCGTGAGCCAGGCGAGCACGACGATCGCGCCGGCAAGCGCGCCGTAGACGAGCAGCGTGTCGCGATAGGGGTGTGCCGGCAGCGGCGACTCGGGCGCGCGCCACTGGAGGTAGCGAGTCGCCCGCGTCACTCGAGCTCCCCCACCGCGGCCTCGACGGTCGCCAGCAGCGACCCGTCCCGGAGGGCGGCCGCGACGGCCTCGATGTCGGCGCTCAGCGACCGGTCGTCGCCGACGCGCGCCGAATGACCACGCACGGCAGCGTGCAGGGCGCGCGTCCCGGCGCCCGGCTCGAGCGGGGCCAGGAACTCGACCGCCTGGGTCGCGGCGAGCAGCTCGATCGCGAGCGCCCGCTCGGCGTTCGCGAGCACCTGCCAGGCCTTCAGGCCGGCGGCGTTCCCCATCGACACGTGGTCCTCCTGGCCGGCGCTCGTCGGGATCGAGTCGACCGACGCGGGATGGCAGAGCGACTTGTTCTCGGAGACGAGCGAGGCGGCCACGTACTGGAGGATCATGAAGCCGGAGTTCAGGCCGCCGTCGAGCGTGAGGAACGCCGGCAGGCCGCCGCTGAGGCTCGGGTTGACGAGGCGCTCGACGCGCCGCTCCGAGATGCTCGCCAGTTCGGCGACCGCCATGGCGAGCGCGTCGAGGGCGAACGCGAGCGGCTGCCCGTGGAAGTTCCCGGCCGAAACGAGCATGTCCTCTTCGACGAGCACGAGCGGGTTGTCGGTGGCCGAGTTGAGCTCGGTCGAGACGGTGTAGTCGACGTAGTCGAGGAGGTCGCGTGAGGCGCCGTGCACCTGCGGGGCGCAGCGAAGCGAGTACGCGTCCTGCACCTTGTCGCACCAGCGATGCGATTCGATGATCGCCGAGCCCTCGAGCAGCCGCATGACGTTCCGGGCGCTCGCGACCTGGCCGCGCAACGGCCGCAGCGCGTGAACCTGCGGGATGAACGAGTTGCGCGACCCCTGGAGCGCCTCGAGCGAGAGCGCGCACACGCAGTCGGCGATCCGCGCGAGCCGCCAGGCCCGCACCAGGCCGAGCGCTCCCTGCGCGGCCATGAACTGCGTCCCGTTGATCAGCGAGAGGCCTTCCTTCGCGACGAGCCGGGTCGGAGCGAGCCCGACGCGCGCCAGGGCTGCCGCCCCGTCGAGGAGCTCGCCTGCCACGAAGGCCTCGCCCTCGCCCACCAGCGGGAGCGCGAGATGGGCGAGCGGCGCAAGATCGCCGGAGGCTCCGACCGACCCGCGCGCCGGGACGCGCGGCAGCAGGCCGCGGTTGAGACACTCGAGCAGGAGCTCGACGGTCTCGCTGCGGGCTCCGGAGTTGCCCTTCGCGAGCGCGTTCGCGCGCAGCAGCATCGCGGCGCGCACCACCTCGTCGGGATACGGCGGCCCGACGCCGCACGCGTGCGAGCGCAGAAGCCGCAGCTGCAGCTCCTCGGTCTGCTCCTCGGGGATCTGCTTCGAGACGAAACGACCGAACCCCGTGTTGACGCCGTACGTGTGCTCGCTCGCGCCGTGCGCGACCCGCTCCACGACCGCTCGGGCCGCCGCCATCCGGGCACGGGCGCGCTCCGAGAGCTCCGCGGGCACGCCGTCGACCGCCACCTCCCAGACCCCGTCGAGCGTGAGATCGTCGCCGGTGAGCGGCTGCAGCGTGGCCACGCTCGCGAGTGTAGTGCTCCACGCCGGGACCGTCGTCGCGCCACGTAGGGTTCGCGCCCTGGGTCGCGAAAACCCCCATATGGGGCTTCACGAGAGCCTTCGCCGCCGCCTGTCGCGTGCGGCCTGGGCCGGGCTATCCGTCGCCGTGCCGGTCGGGCTCGCGATCGTCGCCTCGAGCGCGGCTGCTCCGCCGACCGTCAAACAGAAGGAGGCCCAGGCGCGCGCCGTACTCGCCCAGGTGCAGGCACTCGACCTGAGCTCCAGCCGGGCGGTCGAAGCCTGGAACGGCGCCAAGTACGAGCTCGGGCTGATCCGCGTCCAGGAGGCGCACAATGCCATCGCGCTGCGCCGGGCGCGGCACGGCTATCGCATCGCCGAGCAGCGGGCGGCCGCCCGTCTCGTGGCCCTCTACGAGTCGAATGACCCGACGATCGTCGACGCGATCCTCGGTGCGACGAGCCTCTCGCAGATCATGGACCGCATCGAGACGGTCCGGGCCACCTCCGAGCTCGACCGGAGACTCATCCTCGACGTCCACACCGAGCGCGCGAATCTGCTCAGGCGGGCTCAGGCGCTCGAGGCGGCACGACAGCGGAAGGCCCAGACCGTCTCCGAGCTGGCCCAGCGCCGGCAGCAGATCGAGGGCGAGCTCGCCAAGCGGCAGCAGCTCCTGTCGACGATCCAGGGCGAGGTGACGAAGCTGAAGGCGGCGGAGGCGGCGCGCCAGGCTCTGCTCGCCGCCCAGGCGCGCGCCCGGCTCGCCGCCGAGGCGGCAGCCGCGAAGGCGGCGCAGGCGGCCGCGGCCAGGGCCGCCCAGCAGGCGGCCGCAGCCGCCGCCGCGAAAGCCGCTGCCGCCGCGCGGGCGAAGCAGGCTCCCGCCGGTACGACGACGGTCGCGACGACCACCACGGTCACGACAGCTCCGGCGACGCCTGCCCCGGGCACGACGACCGATTCGGGGACCACGACGTCCACGTCGCCCACCACCGTCGTCGACCCGACGACGCCCGTCACCGCGCCCGGCCACCCCCAGGCGGCGACCATCGCGATGCAGTATCTCGGTGTCCCGTATCTCTGGGGAGGCGCCTCGCCGACCGCGGGCTTCGACTGCTCCGGCCTCGTGATGTATGTCTTCGCGCAGCTCGGCGTCCCGCTGCCGCACTTCGCCCAGGCCCAGTACGGCTACGGCGTTCCCGTGCCGCGCGACCAGCTGCAGCCCGGCGACCTCGTCTTCTTCGACGGGCTCGACCACGTCGGCATCTCGCTGGGCGGCAACGAGTTCGTCGACGCGCCGCACACGGGCGACGTGGTGAAGATCGAGACGATCAGCGGCTGGTACGCGCAGAACTACGTCGGCGCACGACGCATCTGACGCGGCTCGGCCAGTCGCGCCTCGAGGATCCGGGAGGCGTCGAAGCCCGCGAGGCCCAGCAGCGCGCCGGCCGTCGCGGCCGCGGCACCTGCCGGCATGAGGCCGACCAGTTCCGACCCGACCACCTCCGCCCCACGCGCCTGCGCCTCCGCTCCGATCCGCGCCACGAGCTCATGCAGCGGCGCGGCCCGCCAGTCCTCGACGTTCATCGACACCTGGACGAGGCCGGCGCTCGGGAGCGCGAGCCCGAGCGCGCGGACACCGGTGAACCCGCCGCCGCGCTCGCGCACGACGGCTGCGACCTCCTTGGCGACGGTGAGCGAGCCGCGCAGGTTGACGTTGAACGCGATGAGCGGCGCCCGCGCGCCGACGATCACCCCGCCTGCCGACTCGTGCAGCGTCGGCGGGCCGAAGTCCGGGGCGAGCTCGGCGTCGGCGATGCGGCGCTGTAGCTCCTGCGGGCCGCCCCGCCGGTAGAACGCAGGCCCTCGCTCGGGCGGGGCGTAGAGGAAGACGGGCAGGCCGAGCTCCCGCCCGATCCGCGCGGCGACGAGCTCGGCGGCAGCCCGCGCGCGCGGCAGGTCCTCCGGCTCGAGGGGCACGATCGGGACGACGTCCGCGGCGCCGATCCGTGGGTGCGCCCCTTCGTGCGCGCGCAGGTCGATGCGCTCGACGGCGACTCCGACGCCCGCGAGCAGAGCGTCCGCGAGCTGCTGCTCGGAGCCGAAGAGGGTGAACACCGAGCGGTTGTGGTCGGCGTCGGCGTGGACATCGACGAGCCGCGCATGCCGTCCGAGTGCAGCCCCGATCGCGTCGATCGTCGACAGATCGCGCCCTTCGCTGAAGTTCGGGACCGATTCGAGGGGTCGCACGAGCCGTACTCTAGGCTCGTGCCCGAGGACTGAAGCCGGCGGCGTGCCCGGGCGCTCAACCGGCGGTTCGAGGCCCGTCCGCGCCGGCCATGGCCCGGTGTCGAGCGAGGGTCGCCGCCTCGTCGTCGCGCACTCCCCAAAACCGGCGGCTGAGCAGGGCATTTGTTTCAACCTGGCTCTGAGACGTCTCTGAGACGTGTCTGAGACCTCTCTGAGAGCGGAGGGGGCCGCCGCTACCCTCGAAGGGACATGGCCATGGCGGCATCCACTCCGCGCTACCGGACGACGTTCGTCCGGCTGCTCGGCTTCCTACGACCGTACAAGGCGTCGATGTCCGTCTCGATCGTGCTCGCGATCGGGACGCAGGCGACCGCGCTCGTGGCGATCCTGCTCACACGCAGCGTGATCGGGGTGCTACGCCAAGACCACCTCGGGCGCCTGCCATGGCTGGTCGCGGCCGTACTCGGGCTCGGCCTCGCACGCGCCGCGATGATGCTCGGCCGCCGCCTGATCGCCGGGCGGCAGGCGCTGGCGGTGGAGATGGACCTGCGGACGGCGGTGTACGCGAAGCTCGTGCGCCTCTCGTTCGGCTTCTACGACCGCCACCAGACCGGCCAGCTGATGAGCAGGGCGACGGTCGACCTGCAGGGCGTCCGGTTCTTCCTCGGCTACGGGCTCATCTTCTTCTTCCAGCACATCTTCACCGTGCTTGGCGTCGGGATCGTCGTGTTCGTGCTCTCGTGGAAGCTCGCGCTGGTCACGATCGCGATCGCGCCGCTGCTGGTTCTCGTCGCCTACCGCTACAGCCACGTCTCGCACCCGCTCCTCCGCGACGTCCAGCAGAAGCTCGCCGACGTCGCGACCGTGGCCGAGGAGAACATCGTCGGCGTCCACGTCGTGAAGTCCTTCGCCCAGGAGGACGCCGAGCAGGCGAAGTTCGTCGGCCGGAGCGAGGCGGTGTTCGTCCAGAGCGTCCGCGCCAACCGCCAGCGCGCCTTCTACATCCCGCTGCTCTCGTTCCTGCCGCTCCTCGCGCAGGCGGCGATCCTGCTGTTCGGCGGCGCGATGGTGGCCCACGGGTCGCTGTCGCTGGACGACTTCGTCGCGTTCAACCTCTACCTCGCGATGCTCGAGGTGCCGCTGCGGTCGCTCGGGATGTGGATCGGCCAGGCGCAGCGGGCGACCGCCTCCGGCGAGCGCATCTTCCAGGTGATCGACGAGCCCGAGGAGATCCGCGACGCTCCGGCCGCCCGCGCACTCCCCCCAGGCCCCGGCCGCATCGTCTTCGACGGGGTCACGTTCGGCTACGACCCACGCCGGCCCGTCCTCCACGACATCTCGCTCGAGCTCGAGCCGGGTCGGATCGTGGCGCTGATCGGACACACGGGCTCGGGCAAGACGACGCTCGCGTCGCTCGTACCACGCTTCTACGACACCCAGGCGGGGCGTATCCTGATCGACGGCGCGGACGTGCGCGACGTCACGATCTCCTCCCTGCGTCGCGAGATCGGCGTGATCGCCCAGGATCCGTTCCTCTTCTCGGCGACCGTCGCCGAGAACATCGCGTTCGGCCGACCCGACGCGACCCGCGCCGACATCGAGCGCGCCGCGCGCCTCGCCCAGGCACACGAGTTCGTCGAGGCGCTCCCGGACGGCTACGACACGGTGATCGGCGAGCGCGGGATCACGCTCTCCGGCGGCCAGCGGCAGCGCATCGCGATCGCGCGCGCCCTCGTCGTCGACCCGAGGGTCCTGATCCTCGACGATGCGACCGCCTCGGTCGACGCGACCACCGAAGCGCGGATCCGCAGCGGCCTGCGCGAGGCGATGCAGGGCCGGACGACGATCATCATCGCCCACCGGCTCTCCACCATCGCGCTGGCGGACGAGGTGGTCGTGCTCGCCGACGGCCGGGTCGCCGCCCGCGGCACGCACGACGACCTGGTCGGCACCGACGACGTGTATCGCGAGATCTACGAGCACGGCCGGCTCGAGGGCTACCTGAAGGAGGAGGTCGCGTGAAGGTCCACCAGGCGGGCTCACATCTCACCGACCGGCGAGGCGCGTCGATCGATGACTGGTCGTGGGCCCGCACGAAGCGCCGCCTGCGCGCGCTCTACCGGCTCGCGCGGCCGTATCGCGGCCGCACGGCACTCGCGATCGTGTCGCTGCTCGCGGCGACCGCGGCCTCGCTCGCCCCGCCGTACCTCGTCGGCCGCACCGTCAACGAGGTGAAGGGCGGGCACACGGCGGCGCTCGGCTGGCTGGTCGGCGCATTCGTGGCCGCCGGCGTGCTCGGGATCGTCTTCTCCTACGCCCAGACGTACTTCACCGGCTGGACGGGCGAGCGCATGCTCGCCGACCTGCGCAACCACCTCTTCCGGCACCTGCAGCGCCTGTCGCTCGGCTTCTACGAGCGTAACCGGGCGGGCGTGCTGATCAGCCGGCTGACGAACGATGTCGAGGCGCTCGATCAGCTGGTGACGGACGGTGTCACGTCGCTCGTCCAGAACACGCTCACGCTCGTCGGCACCGCGGTCATCCTGTTCGTCCTCGACTGGCGGCTCGCGCTCGCGACGATGACGGTGATGCCGGCGATGACGCTCGCGACGGCCTGGTTCCGGAAGCGCTCCGGCCGCGCCTATCGCGCGGTCCGCGAGACGATCGGTGCGGTCACGGCAACGCTGGCGGAGGACATCGCCGGCATGCGCGTCCTGCAGTCGTTCACCCGCGAGCGGGCCGCGCAGGAGAATTTCCGCCGGGTGAGCGACGCCTATCGCGTCTCGAACATGAAGACGGTCGTGCTGAGCGGCACCTACTTCCCTGTGGTCGACCTGCTCTCGTCGGCCGCGACGGGAGTCGTGCTCGGCTACGGCGGCTGGCTGGTGTGGCACGGCCACGAGTCGATCGGCA
>CAYXXE010000117.1:0-7980 GCA_964468985.1 uncultured Gaiellales bacterium
GCGTCGACTCGGGATCGTGGCTCACGAGCACGGTCGTGCAGCCGTGCTCGCGCACCAGCTCGGAGAGCAGGTCGTACACCCGATCGGCCGTCGCGTGGTCGAGCTCGCCGGTCGGCTCGTCCGCCAGGAACACCTTCGGGCGGTGCGCGAGCGCGGCGCAGAGCGCGACGCGCTGCTGCTCGCCGCCGGACAGCTCGCCGGGTCGGCGCCGCCGCTTGTCGGCGAGCCCGACGCGCTCGAGGAGCTCGTCGGCGCGGCGCAGCCGCCCGGCGCGCGCGTGGCCGTGCAGCCCCAGTTGGAGGGCCACCTGCTCGCGTGCCGGGAGCTCCGGCGCGAGCGCCCGGCCGTAGTGCTGGTCGGCGTAGCCGAGCAGGGTCGACCGGTAGCGAGCCAATCCGCGCCGGCCGAGCTTGGCGAGATCCTCGCCGTGGACGCGCACCTGGCCGGCCGACGGCCGCTCGAGCCCGGCCAGCAGCCGCAGCAGCGTCGACTTGCCCGAGCCGCTCGGGCCGAGGACGGCCAGCACCTCGCCGTCGCCGACGCTCAGGGAGAGGCCCTGCAGAGCGGCGGCGTCGCCCTCGCGCGTCGAGTGCACGCGGAAGACGTCGCGTAGCTCGATCACGGGGGTCAGCCGCCGGCCTCCGCCGCGCGCGACGGCGCACGGCCGGACAGCCGGGTCGCCGCCGCGACGGTGGCGACGGCGACGGCCAGGTAGCCACCCCCGACGGCGGCGAGCAGGGCCAGGCCGAGCGAGAGCTGCAGCGGTGGCTGCGGCGAGGCGGCGCCTGCTGTGACCGCGACGAGCGAGACGACGAGCGCCGACAGGATCGCCCCCAGGGCGACGCCGCCACCGATCCCGAACGCCGCCACGAGCCCCGCCCGCAGGCGCAGCTGGGCGCGGATCGTCGCCGGCGGCGCCCCCTGGGCCTCGAGGTCGAACAGCTCGCCGCGTTCGTCCCGCTTGTCGCCGACGACCGCCAGCAGCAGGCCGACGAGGGCCAGGGCGAGCGCGGCGAGCGCCGTCGCCGCGAGCGTGAGCAGCGCGCCGCGCGCGAGCGGGTCGGCGCGCAGCGCGGCGAGCGTCGCCGACCGGGACGCGACGGTGAGGGCCGTGAACGGGGCCCGGTCGAGCCGCGCCGCCGTGGCGGCGACAGCCGCGCGCGGCACGTTCAGCCACAGCTCGTTCGTGATGCCGAGGCCGGGCGAGCGCGTGTCGAGGACGGTCGCCGCCTCGGTGCGGTCGGCGACGACCGCTTCGCCGTCGATCGAGGGGAAGCGGTGGATGACCCCGACGACGCGCGCGACGATCTGCTCGCCCTCGATCGCCAGCGGGACCAGCCCGTCCGGGCCTGCCGCTGCGGCGATGCCCGGGGTCGCCAGCACCGGCAGCGCGCGTCCGTCCGTCGGCTGGGGCGGCCGGGCGATGCCGGTGCGGTCGGGCGTCAGCAGGTAGCCGATGCGGCGGCCGGAGATCGAGAGGCCGCCGGTGCCGAGCCAGCCCGTGAGGGCGCCCGGCACCGGCCGGCCATCGACCCGGGGCGTTCCGAGTGTCAGGACGCCGCGCGCGCTCGGCTGCAGCCCGGTGCCGCCGTTCGCCGAGCCGTGGAGCCCCTGGCTCAGGATGTCGACCTCGAGCTGGGCAAGCGTCGCGTGCAGGAACGGTGTTCGGGCCGCCAGCACGACCGGCGTCCGCCCGTGCGTCCGGCCGAGCAGGACGTTCTCGTAGTCGCCGAGCGGCGAGCGGAAGATCGCGCGCAGCGACACGTCGTCGCCCTGCGCGGTCACGGGCAGCGTGAAACGGCGCCCGGCCGGCAGCGCGGCCGTGCGGAGCGAGACGTCGCCGGCGGGGGTGATCGCGCGCGCGAGCGAGGCGAGCGGCCGCGACGCGAAGTCGCCGCGCCAGCCGCCGACCCCGCGTAAGGTCCCCGGGGCGAGCCCGAGCAGCGAGAACGACACGCCGGCGGGGACGTTGCCCGAGAGGCGGAGCACCTGAGCCGGCGGAGCGGGATCGGCGGACGCCGGCGCCGCATGGAGTACCGGCACGAGCTGGGTGAGGTCCTCGTCGAGCACGAACGAGGCCGGCACCGCGTAGGCCGCCTCGTCGTTCTGGCCCCGCTCGAGCGTCGAGCGGTAGCCGGCGGCGAACAGCGCGAGCCCGAGGCTCGCGACCAGGAACGTCGCCGCGACAGCCGCGTGGCCGGGGCTGCGCGCGAGGGAGGCGGTCGCCAGCCGCAGCGAGATCGGCCCGCGACGTCCGGCCCGCCCGAGCGCGCGCAGCAGCGGCACGAGGAGGCGGGCTGCGACCATCGCTCCGGCGAAGACGATCAGCGCCGGCACGAGCAGCAGGAAGACGCCCGTCCCGCCGCCTCCGTTCAGGGCGCCGGTGCCGATCGAGCCGCGCGCCCACCCGGCGAGGACCACGCCGATCGCTCCGACCGCGGCGAGGTCGAGCGGTGTCGGTGCGAGTCGCCCCAGGGCGAGATCCGGCGCGCGCACCGCGCCGTACGAGAGCAGCGCCGCGGCGAGGGCGACACCGGCGGCCGCGGCGATCCCCGCCCCCGACAGCAGCGCATGCGACACGACCTGGCCCGGGGGAGAGCCGGCCCGGGAGGCGACCGCGGCTGCCACCGCGCCGCCCAGTACCCACCCTGCGACCGTCGCGACGGCCGCCAGCGCGAACGACTCGCCGAAGGTGAACAGCTCGACCTGCCAGCGGCGGGCGCCGTGAGCGGTGAGGCGGCGGCGGGCGGCGGTCACGTCGCGCCGCAGAGCGGCAGCCGCCAGGATCGTGAAGGCGAGCAGGAGCGCCGCGCCGTCGCCGCCGAGCAGCAGCAGGCGCTCCGCCGCCGTCCGCGCGGTCGCGGCGGCCGTCGCGAGCTGGTCGGTGGGGGCGGTCACCTGGAAGCTGGCCGACGCCGCCTCGATCTGGGCCGTCAGCCGGTCGACGCGCGACCGGAACGCGCCGAGCGCCCACGGGTGGACGTCGCCGCGCCCGACGGGGACGAACCAGGCGTACGAGCGGAAGAAGGTGCCGAGCTCCTGGTTGCGGGAGAGGCCCTCGACGCCGTTCGCGATCACGACCGGCGACGGCTGCGGGGTGTGGTAGCGGACGGCCTGCGCCACGAGCTGCGTCCGGGGCGCGGGCAGGACGAACGGCGCGAACGGGGCGTCACGCCGCAGCACCGCCCGTCCCACCTCGATCAGCCGCAGCGCGGGCGTCGACGGGATCGGCCCGGTGCCCTGGAGGCGAAGCACCTCGCAGTGCGAGGGGACGCACCGGGCGGGGAGGCGGCCCGACAGCAGGTGGACCCAGCGGCCGAGGTCGTCGGCGGCGCGCAGGTTGACGAGCCGGCCCTGGATCGACGCCTCGCGGAACAGCATCGCCTTCGCGGGTGGCGCGCCGGTGAGCGCCTGGAGCTTCGGCGAGACGACCCGGTCGAGGGCGGGCCACGTGCCGCCGTAGCCCCCGTACCAGGCGACCTGCACCGTCGTGTCGCCCGGTGCGAGCGCCGCCTCGGCGTGGGCGAGCGAGCGATCCTCGAGCACGAGGCGGCCCGCGAGCACCGCGGCCAGCACGGCGGCGCCCGCGACGACGCCGATCGCGACCAGGGCGAGACGGCCGCCGCCGGCACGCAGCCGCCGGCCGGCAAGCGCCAGCGGGAAGGCCAGCCGCCTGAGAACGGTCACCCGCGGTATGAAAGCGGCTCCGCGGCGGTCGTGCGGGCTCCGCGGCGATCGTGCGGTCTACGCCGCGCCGAGCACGAGCGCGAGGAGCGCCTTCTGGACGTGCAGGCGGTTCTCTGCCTCGTCCCAGACGGCCGAGCGGGGGCCGTAGAGGACTTCGGCCGCGATCTCCTCGCCGGGGTGGGCGGGCAGGCAGTGCAGCACGATCGCCTCGGGCGAGGCGTGTGCGAGCAGGGCGACGTCGAGCCGGTAGGGCTCGAGGTCGCGCAGGCGGCGCTCGCTCTCGGCCTCCTGGCCGAGGCTCACCCAGATGTCGGTGACCAGCACGTCGGCGCCGGCCGCGGCCTCCCGGGGATCGCGAACCAGCTCGAGGGGTGCTCCGGCGGGCGGCTCGTAGCCTGCGGGGCAGGCCGCGACGACCGAGGCGCCCGTCAGCCGCGCGATCTCCGCGAGCGACACGAGCACGTTCGTCCCGTCGCCGACCCACCCGATCCGGACACCGTCGAGCGAGCCGAGCCGGTCGCGGATGGTGAGGGCATCGGCGAGCGCCTGGCACGGATGCTCGACCTCGGTGAGCGCGTTGATCACCGGGATCGACGCGCCCTCGGCCCACTGCTCGAGGTCGTCGTGCGAGAGCGTGCGGATCGCGACCGCCTCGACGTAGCGCGACAGGACGCGGGCCGTGTCGGCGATCGACTCGCCGCGCGACAGCTGGAGCTCGTCGCCGCGCAGCGACAGCGGCACGCCGCCGAGCTGGGTCATCGCGGCCGAGAACGAGATGCGGGTGCGGGTCGACGGCTGGATGAAGACCAGCCCGAGGGTCTGGCCCTGGAGCTTCGTGCTCCGTTCGTGCTTCAGCTCGACCGCGACGTCGAGCAGCAGCTCGACCTCGCTCGCCGACAGGTCGGAGACCTTCAGCAGGTTGCGTCCGGCGAGTCCCGTCGCGGTGCTCATAGCCATCGTCCTTTCGCTGCAGCGACGGCGGCGGCGACATCGCCGAGCCGCTCGCCCGCCGTCGGGGGTGTGAACGTGCCTGCCCGCACCTGTGCGGCGACCTGCTCGTGCGCGTCGCGGAACGGGACGCCTGCGAGCACGAGCTGCTCGGCCGCGTCGGTCGCGCGCAGCAGCGGGTCGGCGCAGGCGGCGGCGAGGCGCTCGCGGTCGAGCTCGAGCCCGGCGACGAGCACGGCGAGCGCCCCGAGCGCTCCCGCGACATCCCGGCGGGCCGCGAACACGGGCGGCTTGTCCTCCTGCAGGTCGCGGTTGTAGGCGAGCGGCAGCGACTTGACGGTCGCGAGGAGCCCGGTGAGGCGGCCGATCGCGGTGCCGGCCTTGCCGCGCGCCAGCTCGGCGACGTCCGGGTTGAGCTTCTGCGGCATGATCGACGACCCGGTCGCCGCGGCCTCGGGCAGGCGGGCGAAGCCGAACTCGCTCGTCGTCCAGAGCACCAGCTCCTCGCCGATCCGCGAAAGGTGCGTGAACAGGACGGCGCTCGCGTAGAGGTAGTCGAGCGCGAAGTCGCGGTCGGCGACGGCGTCCATCGAGTTGCGCAGCGCGTTCGGCGGCAGCGGCAGGCCGAGGGTCGAGCCCGCCAGCGCGCCGGCGCCGAGCGGGGAGGGGGCGGCCTGTGCGCGGGCGAAGGCGAAGCGGGCCCGGTCGCGCTCGAGCATCTCGACCCAGGCGAGCAGGTGGTGGCCGACGGTGACGGGCTGGGCCCGCTGCAGATGCGTATAGCCGGGCAGCGGTGTCGAGGCTTCCGCCTCGGCCCGCTCGAGGATGGCGAGGGCGAAGCGGGCGAGCGCCGCATCGGCCTCCCGGCAGGCGTCCTCGACGTAGAGCCTGAACGCAGCGGCGACCTGGTCGTTGCGCGAGCGGCCCGCGTGGATCTTTCGGCCGAGGTCGCCGAGCTCCCGCTCGATGAACGAATGGACGTCCTCGTCCTCGGGGCCGTAGGTGCCGTCGCCGGCCGCGATCGCGGCCAGCCGCCGCTTCGCCTCGGCGAGCTCGTCGGCGGTGAGGATGCCGGCGGCCGCCAGGCGCCCGGCGTGGACGGCGGTGGCGGCGCAGTCGTAGGGGAGCAGCGCCGCGTCGTCGCCGCGCAGGAACCCCCAGACCTCCGGGTCGAGCCCGGTGCCGACGCGGCCCGACCACAGGGTCATCGGAGACTCCGCGTCATCTCCCGCTCCCCAGCTCGAGCGGGTCGGAGGGCCGGGGCGGCGGTGAGACCTGCAGGTGCCGGAGCGTCGCCAGCATGCGCCGCGAGTCGGTGATGTCGTTGATCTGCACGGCCAGTTGCCCGATGCGGTCGGCGGCGGTGAACGCGGTCGCGCTGCGCTCCATGCTCAGACGCTCGGGGTCGTAGGTGACCGCCTCGCCCCGGGTGTCGAGGATCGTGTAGTCGTCGCCGCGGCGCAGCTGTAGCGTCACCTCGCCGGTGACCACGGCCGCCACCCACCGCTGGAGCGAGTCGCGGAGCATCAGCGCCTGCACGTCGAACCAGCGGCCCTCGTAGAGGAGCCGCCCGAGGCGGCGCCCCTCCTCGGTGTAGCGCTCGAGCGTCGCCTCGTTGTGGATCGCGGTCAGCAGCCGCTCGTAGGCGATGTGCAGCAGCGCGAGGCCCGGGCCTTCGTAGATGCCGCGGCTCTTCGCCTCGATGACGCGGTTCTCGATCTGGTCGGACATCCCGAGGCCGTGCCGGCCGCCGATCGCGTTCGCGCGCCGGATCGCGTCGACCGGGTCGGAGACGGTGACGCCGCCGATCGCGACCGGCAGGCCGTTCCGGAACTCGATCGTCACCTCCTCGGGCTCGATCTCGACCGCAGGGTCCCAGTGGGCGACGCCCATGATCGGCCGCACGATGCTCATCGGTGTCGAGAGGAGCTCGAGGTCCTTCGCCTCGTGGGTCGCGCCGAGCAGGTTCGCGTCGGTCGAGTACGCCTTCTCGACCGAGGTCCCGTGCGCGAGCCCGCGCGCCGCGAGCCACTCGCTCATCTGGGTGCGGCCGCCGAGCTCGCCCACGAACGCGGCGTCGAGCCACGGCTTGTAGATGCGCAGCGACGCGTTCGCGAGCAGGCCGTAGCGGTAGAAGCGCTCGATGTCGTTGCCCTTGTACGTCGAGCCGTCGCCCCAGATGTCGACGCCGTGGCGCGCCATCTCCTGCACGAGCAGCGTGCCGGTGACCGCCCGGCCGAGCGGCGTCGTGTTGAAGTAGCGGCGCCCGGCCGTCTGGATGTGGAACGCGCCACACTGGAGTGCCGCCAGCCCCTCCCGGGCCAGCGCGTCCTTGCAGTCGACGAGCACCGCGTCCTCGGCCCCGTACCGCCGGGCGCGGTCGGGCACGGCGCCGACGTCGGGCTCGTCGTACTGGCCCAGGTCGGCCGTGAAGGCGTAGGGGATCGCGCCGCGTTCGCGCATCCAGGCGAGCGCGCAGCACGTGTCGAGACCGCCCGAGAACGCGATGCCGACGCGCTCCCCGACCGGAAGCGAGTCGAGGATGGCGCTCAAGAGAGAGCGTCCCGTTCCAGGTGGTGGTGGAACTCGAGCTCGAGCTCCGCGCCCGTGAAGCCGTCGCGGGCGGCGACGAAGACGGTGTTGTCGCCGGCGATCGTGCCGGCGACCTCGGGCAGGTCCGCCGCGTCGATCGCGTCGGCCAGCGCCGCCGCGAACCCGCGCGGCGTGCCGATCACGAGGAGGCCGCCGCCAGGCGTGAATCGCAGCGCCCAGCGGCGGAGCCCGGCCCGCAGCTCCTCGAGCCGGCGCAGGTCACCGGCGCCGCGCAGCGCGTACACCAGCCGTCCTTCCGCGTTGCGCACCTTGACGAGCCCGAGCTGCGAGATGTCGCGCGACACGGTCGCCTGCACGGCGTCGATCCCCACCGCGCGCAGCGCCTCGGCCACCTCGCTCTGCGTCGACAGCGGCTGCTGCTCGACGAGGCGCAGGATCATCCCCTGGCGGTCGAACTTCGTGCTCGTCACGCCAGCACCTCGGCGAGGAGGTGGAGCCCGACGGTCGCCTCCTCGGACGACAGCGTCAGCGGCGGCGTCAGGCGCAGGGTGCGTTCGCCGGCGCTGCCGATCACGAGGCCGTGCTCGAGCGCGGCCTCGACGACCGGGCCGGCCGGGCGGTCGAGCTCGACGGCGAGCAGCAGGCCGAGGCCGCGGACCTCGCCGAAGGTCGCGAGGCCGTCCCGCAGCAGGGACGAGGTGGCGCGCACCTGGGCGAGCAGGTCGTCGTCGACCGTCTCGACGACGGCGCAGGCGGCGGCGCACGCGACGGGGTTGCCGCCGAAGGTCGAGG
>CAYXXE010000118.1:0-7968 GCA_964468985.1 uncultured Gaiellales bacterium
AGGGCTTCCTGGAGGCGCCCGTGATCATCAACGGCGAGGTCGAGACCGGCCTCGGCGGCGGTGTCTGCCAGGTCTCGACCACCGTCTTCAACGCCGCGTACGAGGCGGGCCTGCCGATCACGGCCCGCACGAATCACGCGCTCTACATCTCGCACTACCCGCTCGGGCGCGACGCCACCGTCGACTATCCCGACGTCGACCTGAAGTTCGTCAACGACACGCCGCACTGGCTGCTGCTGCGCACGTTCGTCGGGTCGGACTCGCTCGTCGTGACGCTCTACGGCGCGCCGCAGCACCGCCGGGTCGTCACGGAGACCGCGCCGTTGCGAGTGGTCGCGCCCCCGCCCGTCAAGAAAACGGTGGACAAGAGCCTGAAGCCCGGCGAGGTCGTGGTCGACGACCCCGGCCAGCCCGCGCAGGCGACCTCGGTGCGGCGCCTCGTCTACAACCCGAACGGGAAGCTCCGCTCCGACGCGACCTGGTACTCGAGCTACCGCTCCTCGCCGAAGCTCGAGCGGGTCGGGCCGAAGAAGAAGCAGGCGAAGACGCCGCCGGCGACCGTCTTCACGTACCCGCCCGGGTTCTAGCCCGCCTCGGCGGCAGCGATCGCCTCGGCGAGCCAGCCCGGGACGCGTGTCGGCCTGAATGTCGCGGCGTCGACCGTGGCATGGGCCGTCCAGCCGTCCGCGATCGTCTCGCCGTCCCGCTCGACGACGTACTCGTAGCGGAAGCGGGCGCCCGAGACGCCCGTGCAGCGGGCGTGCACCAGGAGCCGGTCGTCGAACACCGCCGGACGGAGGTAGCGGACGTGCGTCTCCAGCACGAGTGCCTCGATCCCGAGCTCGCGGAGCCGCTGGTAGCCGCCCGTGTAGTGCTCCAGGTAGCCCACGCGCGCGACCTCGAACCAGATCGCATAGTTCGCGTTGTGGGCGATGCCCTGCGCGTCGGTCTCGGCGAAGCGCACCCGGATCGGGGTCGAGAAGCGAAAGCCGTCCAAGCGCGGCATGCTCGCAGAACCGCTCAGGAGGTGTCGGGGAGAGTGAGCTGCACGTGCTCGGCGAGCCCCGAGACACCGACCCCGACGAGGCGCAGCGGGCCCGGCCGGTCGCGGAGCGCCCGGTCGAGCAGCGCGCAGGCCAGGTCGCCGATCCGGCCGGCATCGTCGGTGCCGACGGGCAGCGACGTCGAGCGGGTGCGGATCGCGAAGTCCGGGTAGCGGAGCTTCGTCGTCACCGTGCGCGCGACCTGCCCGCGTGCGGCGAGGTGCGCCGCCAGGCTGTCCGCCATCCGTCGCAGCTCGTCGTGCAGCTGCTCGCGGTCGCCGACGTCGCGCGCGAAGGTCTCCTCGTTCGAGATCGAGATCCGCTCGGTCGAGACCTCGAGCGGGCGCGGGTCGATCCCGCGCGCGCGGTCGCGCAGCTCCAGCCCGACCTTGCCGCGCAGCACGGCCCCGAGCTCGCGGTCCGGGAGCGCGGCGAGGCGGCCGATCGTGGTCACCCCGGCCCGGGCGAGGCGCTCCTCCGCGCGTGGGCCGACGCCCGGCAGCAGGCGGATCGGGAACGGCGCGAGGAAGGCCGCCTCACGGCCCGGGCGCACGGCCGTCAGGCCGCCGGGCTTGCGGCGGTCGGAGGCGATCTTCGCCACGACCTTCGACGTCGCCACGCCGAGCGAGCACGACAGTCGCGTGCGCGCCCGCACGACCGCCCGGACGGCTTCGGCGAGCGCCCGCGCGTCGTCGAAGGCGGGGGCGACCTCCCCGAGATCGAGGTACCCCTCGTCGATCCCGGCCTGCTCGACCGTCGGCACCATGGCCCGGACGTGTGCCCACACCTCGCGCGAGTAGTCGCGGTACAGCGAGATCCGTGGCCGTACGAACACCGCCTGCGGGCAGCGCCGGAGCGCCTCCGCGCACGGCATCGCCGACCGGATCCCGAAGCCGCGCGCCACGTAGTTCGCCGTCGCGACGACCCCGCGGCCGTGCGGGTCGCCGCCGACGACCAGCGGCACGCCCTTCAGCTCGGGGTTCTCGAGCTCCTCGACGGCAGCGAAGAATGCGTCCAGATCGAGGTGCGCGACGATCATGTCGCTTGAGCCTAGATCGACGAGCGGGTACGGTTTGGCATCGCACGGAACCCGCTCAACCAGCTCGCGTCGCTCGGGGAGGACGCGCTCGGAAAGCTCGCGCAGCTGAAGCTCCGCGTCGACGTGCTCCAGCGTCAGGTTCGCAGTCTGCAGGGAGTCGAAAAGCGGCTTGCGAGTCTCGAGCTGGCGGCCGCCGAGCTCGAGCAGCGGCTCGAGAAGCTCGAGCGGAGCGCGAAGCGTGCCCGCACGTCGCAGTCCGAGCGCAAGCCGTCTGCGCCGAAGGCGCCGCCCCCTTCGAAGGCCTGACCTACCTGCTCCCGCGAACCGAACTCGAGGGCATCAGGGCACGAGGCGCTTCACGGTGACCACTGTCTCTACCGACCTGACCAGGCTTTCTTTGAGCGGGTCCTTGCCGGGGACGGGCAGTTCGTAATATGCGCGCTGAGTTCCCGTGGCGAACGTCTGCGGCTTGCCGAGCTTGGGGAGGGGGAACGTGGCGATTGGATCTGCGTCCTCTCCGAACTCCACTTGCGTTTCCCGTGCGAAGACGGCTCGAGCGCCTCCGTCTTCGTCCTCGTCACTCAGAAGAACGCTTGAACCTGGATTCTCCGGGTTGGTGCATTCGAGTGCCTTGCGGTAGGCGCCGGTGGTCGTACCGTGCTGGTCGACCTGAAGGCTCGCCTGCGACGGGATCGAAGCCCTCACGACAAGCGTCGGGTGGACGGCCACCGCATTCACTTCGACGGCCGGTATCGACGCCACCGTGATCGGGTAGCTACTGAGCGTGTGCGGGTCGGGCCACGCCGAGTAATTGCAGTCCTCCGTGTCCGCCGGCGCGGTATCGGTCTGATGATTGGTCGCTTTCAGGGAGCCTTCAAGCTTCAACGGGCCGGCATCCTTCGAAAAGATGATGCCGTCCTTGACCACCACGCGAACCGACTCCTGCCACGACAGTTTCTGGAGCTCATTGAGCCTGACGATGAACGACGAGCTGACCGATGGCGCGAACCAGGCTTCTTTGAACGAATACTTCCCGACGACGCTGATCTGATACGTGCCGTCCGCGGGATTCGCGGAAGCCACTGTCGCTGCGCTACGAGCCGGAACCGCAGCCGCAACAAAGCCCAAAAGGCCAAGCGCAACTGCGGAGGCTCCGACAAGCGACCGCAGTCGATTCCGCCGACGGGCGGCCTCGTTCATGGGCACGGAATATATCGCTCCGCGCTCGTGCGCGACACGTCCCAGGGACACGGAGTTGTCGATCGGCGGGGTGAGGGAGGCGTCTACGCCGGCACCCGCACGCGGAGCGCCCCCGGCACGATCTCGAACACGGCCGGTGTCGTCCCCACCTGCTCGCCCTCGATCTCGATCGGCAGCCGCTCCTCGGCGTGCACCTCCACGTGGGCGCTGCGCACGACCTCCACCTTCGGATGCGTCACATGCCGGCCCTTGTAGATCTTCGGCGCGGTCGTCAGGAAGTCGACCTTCGACACGTCGCCGATCAGGACGATGTCGAACAGCCCGTCGTCGGGCTGCGCGTCGGGGGCGAGCATCATCCCGCCGCCGTGCCAGCGGCCGTTGGCCACGATCACGTCGTGCATCGGGCCGCGCCGCTCGCCGTCGTCGAAGATCACCGAGACGTCGGTGTTCTGCCACTGGAGAAAGACGCGCGTGAGGGCGTAGAAGAAGGTCGCCTTGCCGCCCAGCGCCTTCGACATGCCGTTCGCGCGCTGGGCCACGGCACCGCTCATCCCCACCGAGCCGACGTTCGCGAACCACCGCTCGGCCTCCTCGCCGTCCCAGGTGCGGTAGCGCACGCGGCCGGCGTCGATCGTGCGCGGCGTCCCGGTGACGGCGACCCGGACGGCGTCGTCGAACTTGCCGGGGATGCCGTAGGTGCGGCCGAAGTCCATGCCGGTGCCGAGCGGGATCGTCGCCAGCTCGACGCCCGTGCCCGCGACGCCGTTGACCACCTCGTTCAGGGTGCCGTCGCCTCCGACGGCGACCACCAGCTCGGCGCCGCGGCGGACCGCCTCCCGCGTCAGCTCGATCAGGTGGCCGGGCCGCTGCGACACGAGCGTCTCGCCGGTCAGCCCGAGGTGCTCGGCCCGATGCGCCAGCTCGGGCCAGCGCTTGCCCGTCGCGCCGTTCCCCGAGGCGGGGTTGACGAGGAAGAAGGTCGGGGCGTTGCCGGAAATCGTCAGGCGGCGGTCGCGACGTCGAGGGCGATGCGCGTCATCCGCTCGACGCTGGCCCTCAGCTCGTCGTCGCTGATGCGCGTGAACACGCCCTCGACGACGATGTCGCTGACCGTGAGCAGGCAGCCGGTCTCGACGCCGCGCAGCGCGCCGACCGTGAACAGCGCCGCGGCCTCCATCTCGACCGCCAGGACACCGCGCTTCGACCAGCGCTCGTACTGCCCCTCGTTCGGGTTGTAGAACAGGTCGCTCGAGACGACCGGCCCGACGTGCAACGGCTGGCCCTGCTCTTTCGCCACGTGGACGGCGCCGTGGATCAGCGACCACGACGCGGTCGGGCAGTGCGGCTCGTTGCCGACGAGGTGCATCGCGGTGGAGTCGGCGGGGACCGCCGTCAGCGCGACGATCAGGTCGCCGAGGGCGTGGTGGGGCTGCAGGCCGCCGCAGGTGCCGACGCGGAGCAGCTTCTTGCAGCCGAGCTGGATCAGCTCCTCGAAGACGATCGTCGCGCCCGGACAGCCCATGCCCGTTCCCTGGACGGAGACCGGCTTCCCGTTGTACGTGCCGGTGTAGCCGAGGAGCCCACGCTCCGAGTTGCGCTGCTCGACGTCCTGCAGGAAGGTCTCGGCGATATGCCTCGCCCGGAGCGGGTCACCCGGCAGCAACACGGCCTCGGCGTACTGGCCCGGCTCGGCGCGAATGTGAATCGGCATGGCGGTGCGACTCTATAGGACACTTCGGGTGATGGACGCAGTCTCGCCGAGTCGTGACCAGGTGCTCGAGTACTGCGCGCGGGCGCCGATCGAGCGGGTCTTCCTCGAGGACGTCGCACGCCGCGGCCTCGGCCGCTTCAGCGCGCTCGAGGCCGCCGACGGGACGCTCGGCTCGCTGTGCCTCGTCGGCACGAATCTCGTCCCGTCGGGACCGGACTGCGCCGCCTTCCGGGGCGTCGTCGCCGGCTCGCGGGCGCGCATGATCATCGGCGAGGAGGCCGCCGTCGGCGCGCTGTGGGAGGCGGCCCGCGACGTGCTGCCGCCGCCACGCGCCGACCGGCCGGGCCAGCCGGTGTACGCGACGTCGGTCGCTCCGCGCGGCCGCGCCTCGACCGCCCTCCGGCCGGCCTCGACGCGCGACCTGGACGTGCTCCTGCCCGCCTGCGCCGCGGCGCACCAGCTGGAGCTCGGGCTCGACCCGCTCGCCCACGACCCGGAGCTCTTCCGGGAGCGCACCGTCGCGCAGATCGACGCGGGGCGGTCCTGGGCCTGGATCGAGGACGGTGTCGTGCTCTTCAAGGCCGAGGCGTCCGCGTGGACGCCCCATGCCGTCCAGCTCCAGCAGGTGTGGGTCGACCCGCAGGCGCGCGGGCTCGGGCACGGCGCGCGCGGCCTGGCCGACCTGATCGGCCTGCTGCTGCGGGACACGCCGGTCGTGACGCTCTTCGTCCGCTCCGAGAACGCAGCCGCGATCGCCCTCTACGAGGCGGTCGGGATGCGGCACGTGCTCGACTACCGGAGCGTGCTCTTCTGAGCCGGCTCCTGAAGGTCGCCGTCCTGCTCTGGGTCGGCCGCTGGGCGGCGCGGGAGCTCGCCGCTCGTGTCGCGGGCCGCGCAGCGCGCCGGCCGGCGTGACCTGGGAGACTGTGCGCGTGGACGGGCTGCAGCAGCGGGTCTCGGAGCACATCCGCCGGCACGGGCTGATCGAGCCGGGCGGCGCGGTCACCTGCCTCGTCTCGGGAGGGGCCGACTCGACCTGCCTCTGGCACGTCCTGGGCGCGCTCGGCCACCGCGTGTCGGCCCTGCACGTCGACCACTCCCTGCGCGGGGCCGAGTCGGACGGGGACGCGGCCTTCTGCGCCGAGGCGCTGGGTGCCCGGGTCGTGCGCGCGCCGGGCGCCGGGCTCTCCGAGGCGGCGCTGCGGGAGCTGCGCTACGCGTTCGCGCGCGGGACGCTCCGCGCGACCGGACACACGCTCTCCGACCAGGTCGAGACGATCCTCTTCCGGCTCGTCTCGAGCGGCAGCACCCGCGGCGTGAAGGTGCGGCGGGAGGACGGGGTCGTGCGGCCGCTCCTCTGCGTCTGGCGCGAGGAGACCGAGGCCTACTGCCGCGAGCACGGCCTCGCCTTCCGGGTCGACTCCTCGAACGACGGGACCGTGCGCGGGCTGCTGCGCCGGGAGGTGCTGCCGGCGCTCGAGCGCATCCACCCGGCGGCGCGCGAGAACGTCCTCCGGGTGCTCGAGGAGCGCGAGACGATGCCGCCCGCCCTCGCCGACCTGCTGGCGGCGCCGGTGGGGTCGAAGCGCGTCGATCTCGGCGGCGGCCTCCAGGCGGTGCGCGAGCACGACCGTCTCTGGCTCGAGCGCGGCCCCGTCGACCTGCACGAGCCGGTGGAGTGGGGCCCCTGGCGGATCGCCGCCACCGTCCCGGGCCTGCGGGTTCGCGGCTGGCGTCCCGGCGACCGGCTCGCCGGCCGGTCGAAGAAGCTCCAGGACGTCTTCGTCGATGCGAAGATCCCACGGTCCGATCGTGAAGGCTGGCCGCTCGTGGTGCGGGGCGACGAGGTCGTCGCCGTGCCGGGTATCGTCGAGGCAGAGGGGGTGACCGCGACCCGTGTCGCAGATTGAATCGCTCGAGCAGGGAGTTGGGGAGATCCTGATCTCCGAGGACGAGCTCCAGGCGCGGATCCGCGAGCTCGGCCGCGAGCTGTCCGAGGAGTACGCCGGGCGCGAGCTGCTCCTGGTCGGCGTGCTGAAGGGCGCCGTCTTCTTCCTCTCCGACCTGATGCGCACGCTCACCGTGCCGTGCGAGATCGACTTCATGGCGATCTCGAGCTACGGCGCGTCGACCGACTCGTCGGGGGTCGTGCGCATCCTCAAGGACCTCGACATCAACATCGAGGGGCGGCACGTGCTCGTGGTCGAGGACATCGTCGACTCCGGCCTGACCCTGTCGTACCTGATGCGGAACCTCGAGTCGCGTGGGCCTGCGACGCTCGAGGTGTGCGCCCTGCTCACGAAGCCGGCGCGGCGCGAGATCGACGTCCAGGTGCGCTACGTCGGGTTCGAGATCCCGAACCGGTTCGTCATCGGCTACGGGCTCGACTTCGCCGAGCGGTACCGCAACCTGCCGTACGTGGGGATCCTGCATCCCGATCTGCTGCCCGAGGGCCTCTGACGGCCGTTCGCACGCTCGTCGGCCGGGCGCCCGCCGCATCACCCGCCGACCCGGTACCCTGAGCAGACGACCGTGAACCGTTTCTTCCGCAGCGCGTTCTTCCCGCTCATCGTGATCGTCCTGCTGGTGTGGCTCGCCAGCCAGACACTGATTCCGAAGAGCACCAAGTCGGTCAAGCAGACGACCTCTGCGGTCATGACGCTCGTCCGGCAGCACAAGGTGACGAGCGCGACGTTCAACCCGAGCAAGCGCGGCATCACCGTCAAGTTCAAGGACGGCACCAGCTCCACAGTCCACTACGCCTCCGACCAGGCGCAGCTGCAGTTCCAGAATCTGCTCGAGCAGTACCAGGTGCCGTTCGACTCGAAGGGGACCGGCGGCTTCTCGTGGGTCTCGCTGCTCGGCTCGTTCCTGCCGATCCTCGTGCTGATCGGCTTCTGGGTCTTCCTGATGAACCAGATGCAGGGCGGCGGCTCGAAGGTGATGAGCTTCGGCAAGTCGCGCGCGAAGCGCAT
>CAYXXE010000119.1:0-7961 GCA_964468985.1 uncultured Gaiellales bacterium
GTGCGCCCACTATGCCGCGGACATCGGCCGACGAGGTAAACGGGTGGTAAAAAACTGAGGCGCCGAGCCGGTTTTCGCCGCTCTTTGCGCCTGTTTCCCTACGCGCGCCGGGCGCGCCCGGCCGTGCGGCGCAGGCCGGCCGACGTCTTGCGCCGCAGCCCGCGCCCGAGCCAGAGCAGGATCGGCACGGGGTCGTCCTTGGCGAACCACTGCACCTCCTGCACGCCCCGCCAGGAGTCGCGCCACTGCCGCAGCGACAGCGTCCCGGCCCGGACGGCCTTCGCGGCGGCGAGGGCGTCCTCCTCGAGCAACCACTTGCGGCCCACCGACAGGGACGTCTCGGGAATCGCCTGCCCGGTGAGATCCAGGTAGCAGACCCGCACCACGTCCAGGCCGTTCGTCGCGGTGAACAGGCGGAACACGCCGCTGATGCGCGGGTTCACGTCGAGCAGCTTGTACTGCCCGTCGCGGGCGTCGAAGCGGTAGCCGATGCCGACGCAGCCGCGGTAGCCGACGCCCTGCATCAGCCGGCGCGTCTGCTCGGCGACCGTGTCGTTCGGGAGGCAGACGGCCAGCGAGGCGACGCCGGTGGGGGAGACCTGCCGCAGCTTCTGCCCGGTGAAGATCGCGAGGCACTTCGACTCGTCGCCGAAGTAGGCGTTGCACATCCACACGCTGTCGGCGTCGCCGGGGACGTACTCCTGCAGCACCACGTTCGGCGGCCCGGACGCGAGATCGCGGTCGAACCGCGCGAGCAGCTCGGCGGCCGACCCCACGATCCACTTGCCGGGCGCGAACGGCAGGTACGGATCGGCGGACTTCATCACCACCGGGAACTCGGCCGTCTCGAGGAACCGAAGGACGTCCTCGCGCGAGCGCGGATACGCCGTCGCGGGCGTCGGGATCCCGTGCTCGACCGCGAGCCGGAACAGCTCGCCCTTGTTGCCGAGCGGACGGATCACGGGATGGTCGGCCTTCGGGAAGACGAACTGCGTCTCGAGCGCCTCGGCCTGCTCCTCGATGAACATCGCGAGCCAGTCGGCCGATGTCAGCAGCAGCGGGCGCGCGCCGTGGCGCTCCTCGATCCGGCGGCCGGCGGCGAGCAGCGCCGCCACCGTGACCTCCTTCGGCTTCGAGAAGTCGAGGCGGGACCGCTCGGTCCAGTACCGCGACCGCCAGACCGGCGTCGCGCGGCCGTCGTGGGCGATCAGGTACATCGGGACGCCGAGGCGCCCGAGGGTCCGGGCGACGGCCAGCGAGCCGTGGCCCCCGCGGTCGATCACGACGACCGGGACGGTGTTAGCGATTCCGGGCGAAGCCAACTGGTCTCGCGTCGTCGTCATACCAGTCGATCAGCTCCGCGAGAGTTTCGATGCCGTGGTTCTGGGGGATGGGCAGGCCCTTCGTGGCCGGGCCGGTGAGCTTCCCGTCCACGAGATATACCTGGTCCGTGTGCCGCTGCGTCCACAGGATGACGGCGTCCGTCGTCGGTGTCGGGACGTTCGCGAGCTGCGCGATCGCCCGCGTGACGACCAGGCCGAACGGGACGTCCTCGCTGAGGTAGCGGTAGGTGAAGTTCGGGACGAAGCCGCTGCTCGTCTCGCGCATCGGCGCACGGCGATGCTGGAGCGGCCCGCTCCTGAAGCACGACGCGACGGTCGCCGTGTCGGCGGTCTGGGTCGGATACGAGCGCATCAGCCATTCGTGAACCGGCAGCACTCCGGTCAGGTCCATCTCCTTTTCGCTGCCCGCGGCGATTTCCTGCGCGACGGCGTTGGCCTCCGCCGAGAGCAGTCGCACGACCTCGCCGACGTCCTCGGTGGTGTGGGCGTAGAAGAACGGGACGCTCTCCTGGTCGTACTCCTCGCCGGCCCAGTCGCGGAAGAGGCCGTACATGAGCCCGGGGTGGATGAACTGGCCGGGGTTCCCGAGCGTCATGTTCAGGAAGCCGTCGGTGGGCACGATCTCGGTGCCGAGCAGCCGCGTCAGCTCGGGTGCGAGCTCCGGTGCGAGCGAGCGCGGCATCGTCGCCATCAGCACCTCGGCTTTCAGCGCGCCGAAGTTGACGACCCGGCCGGCCTCGACGACCCGCGTCGACCACGGCAGCGTCTGGAGCCCGAAGAGCCGTCGGCCCCCGTTCGGCGCGATCCCCGAGATGAACTTCGGTGCGTCGAACTCGAAGCCGCCGCGGGCCGGCAGGCAGCCGACGAGCGCATCGTCCTCGAGGTACGGGGCGATGCTCTCGAGCACCGGTGCGTGCGCGTAGGCGGGCACGACCAGCAGCACGACGTCGGCGCCCGGGATGACGTCGGCCGGGTCGGACGAGATCGCCTTCAGCCCTTCGGCGCGCGCCGTGATGACGCCCGTCGAGTGCAGCCCGCCGCCGACGGCACCGGCGCGCAGTAGCTCGGCGCGCTCGCCCGAGCCCACCAGCCACCTGACGTCGCCGTCGAAGTTCTGGGACGCGACCACCGCCAGTGCGTGCCCGGCGTTGCCGCCGCCGCAGATGGCGAGCACGGGCCGTCCCGGCGTGGGCTGCTCAGGTTTTCGGTCGTCTGCGGCTTCGCGTGACATGGCTTGCGGCTGGTCCGTTCTGTGCGTTCGGGGTCGAGGATCGCTGCACGGGGAGGCGGCAGGCTAGCGCCTCCTCGCGCTCTATCGGCAGCGGGACGCAGCGGGTCAAGCGGGAGTCGCCACGACGAGGTACGCGCCCAGCCCCTCGACGAACTCGCGCCCGCCCCAGCGCCGCGCGACGACGCGCCCGCCGTGAGCCGCCACCATCCGGTCGAAGTTGTGGATGAACGAGCGGTCGTAGTCGCGCACGCCGGAGCGGGCGAGCGTGCCGTTGTCGACGTCGGGATCCACCAGCCCGCTCAGGGCCAGCACCTTCGACGTGCGTGCGAGCATCGCGCCCACCGCCCGGGTCGCGGCCTCTTCCTCGAGGTACTGCAGCACCCCGGTGCAGCTGACGACGTCGAAGCGCTCGTCGCCGACGACCGCCTCCAGGCCGTAGATGTCCGCCACCTTCAGCTCGACCGAGGAGCCGACGCCGTTCAGGTAGGTGATGCCGTCGGCGATCGCGTGCGCGTCGATGTCGATGCCGAGCAGACGGCGGGCGCCTGGGAAGGCGGTGGTCTCCGCGTAGTAGGGCAGGTAACCCATCGAGGTACCGACGTCGAGCAGGGAGCCGACCTCGGTGAGCGGGTCGACGCCCTGTCCGCGCAGGTAGGAGCTCACCAGCTCGAACAGCTCGACCCGCAGCGGGTGCATGCGCGTGAAGTAGGTGCCGCGGCCGGCGATGCCGTCGCGGCCGAGCTCGTAGTACTGCGCGTACGAGAGGTGGTTCGCCCAGATGAACTGGTGGTACGCGGCCGGGTCGCCGGTCGCCCAGTCGTGCAGCAGCGCGAGGATGAGCGCCTCCTTGTACCGCCCCGGGATCCGATTCAGGGCCCTCGCGGCCGCCTTGCGCGCGCCGAGCGGCGCCAGCTTCGGAGCGGCCTGCCGGGTCCCGCCCAGGATCGCCCGTTTCAGATCGGCGGCCACTCGGCCCGATTGTAGGCCGCCTGCCGGTTGCGTCGCCGCACGGGCTGCGGCTACCCTCTCCACTCCGTCCCCTGCCCGGCCGCGCGACGGCCGACACGGTGCGCCGTCCGTTCGGAGATCCGTTCCGGAGGGCGCCGAACCCGCTCCGACCATGTGCCCGACTCGGCCAACCCACATCCCCGGCACGGCGGCAGTTCGATGACGGCGGCGCCGGTTCCCTGGTCGCGGTTCTGGGCCGTGCTGCTCACCGCCCTGACGTTGGCGGCCCTGGCCGCCGGGGCCGTCCTGGCGGCGGTGAGCCTCGGGGCGAAAGCGGGGCCCGAGAAGTCGGTGCGGGCGATCCCGAGCCGGCTCGGGTTCTGGGCGGCCGACTCCTTTCTCCACGTGCAGGTCCCCGACCGCGCCCTGGTGGACGCGAACAGCGCGAGCTGGACGGGCCAGCTCTTCAACCTCGCCTGGGCCGGGCTCGGCGTCAACTACGAGTACTGGACGGCGCCGATCTACCGCGCCAACCGGCTCACGCCGACCGCGACGGTGCGGATCGCGAACAGCGGCAAGGTGATCACGATCCCGTTCATCCCGGCCTTCCGCCCTGACGACCAGGCCGACCACCAGATCGCGATCATCGACTACTCCACCGGCTGCGACTACGAGTTCCAGCAGTTCGACCCGCACGACCTGACGGCGAACGCGGAGGCGACCTACCACGCCGCGACGGGGACGGGCATCCACGCGAACGACGCGGGCGCGACGGGCAGCGACATCTCGCTGCTCGGCGGGCTGATCACCCCGCGCGACATCGCGAGCGGCAGCATCCGGCACGCGCTGCGCTACGCCACCCCGATCAACGCGCCCACCTTCGTGGCGCCGGCGAGCCGCTCCGACGGCACCCATGTGGGCGGCATCCCCGAGGGGCAGCTGATGCGGCTCGACCCGGGCCTCGACCTGCGGCAGTTCGACCTGACGCCGTTCCAGCGGATGGTGGCCGTGGCCCTGCAGCGCTACGGGGCCTACGACGCCGACAGCGCGGGGGCGTTCGTCCTGTACGCCGAGAACACCATCGACGGGGCGCGGTACAGCCGGCCGATCTCGCCGCTGCCGCGCGACCTGATCGCGCATCTGCAGTTCCTGGTGGTGAAGCACCCGACGGCAGCGGTGCAGCCCGACTCGAACCACGACAGCTCCTGCAACCAGCAGCACTTCGCGAACGTGCGCAGCACCGGCCCCGCGCGCCACCGCTGAGCTTCACCACCGCACGGCTTCCGCACCGCTGACCTGTCACGAATCCGTGCCGTTTCGGCCGGTCCGCCGTTCGGCGTATGTCGGCCCCGGGCCGCTGTCGCGACCCTCGTGCGGTGCCCGTGCCCGCCTTCCGGCTCCGCCTCGCCGCCGCGAATGTCATCGCTGCGCTCGCCGCCGCGCTCGTTGCTGCGGGCGCGGCGAGCGCCGCCGGCGACCTGCGCCCGGTGCCGCCGCCCGTCGGCCTGGCGGTGACGACGCACTCGCAGGACTCGCTCTGGCTCGAGTGGCGCGCCCCGCGCCCGGGCATCGCCCAGTACCGCGTGACGCTCGACGGCGCCCTCGCGGGCCTCACGCGATCGCTCGCCTACCACTTCCCGTCGCTGCGGTGCGGCACGAGCTACACGATGGCGGTCGCCGCCGTCGGCCGGACCGGTGCCGTCTCGGCACCGGCGAGCCTCGCCGCCGCCACCGACCCGTGCCCTGCCCCGGTCGACGCCGTCCCGCCCACCAAGCCGCTCGCGCTGGCCGCCGGCGCCGTCACCGACGACGGCGCGACGCTCACCTGGACCGCCGCCACCGACGACGTCGGCGTCACAGGCTACGACGTGCTGGTCGACGGTGTGACGGCCGGGCAGGCCGCCGGCACGAGCTACGCCCTCACCGGCCTCGACTGCGGCACCGCTCACGCCGTCGCCGTCGACGCCTTCGACGCCGCGGGCAACACGAGCGCGCAGGATCACGCGAGCTTCTCGACGCTCGCCTGCCCGGCGAGCCCGCCGGCCCGCTTCTGGTCGGCCGGCTCGTTCCTCAATACGCCCATCGGCAGCTTCGACCCCGACCCGAGCAGCGCCGACTGGGTGAGCCGCCTGGCGGCGTCGGAGGGCTACGGCCTGTGGGTCGACTACGACCGGTTCTGGTCGGCGCCGGTCTACCACGCCGACGCCGACACGCCCACGGTGACGGTGGCGATCGCGAACACCGGCCGGCACATCGCGATCCCCTACCGGCCCGACTTCCGCCCGGACCTGAGCACCGACTCCCAGCTCGCCGTGATCGACGACGCGACCGGCTGCGAGTACGAGTTCCAGGCGTTCGACCCGGTCGCGCTCACCGCCCACGCCGAGGCGACGTTCCACATCGCCACCGGCACCGGCCTGCACGCCGACGACGCGGGCGTGACCGGCAGCAACATCTCGATCCTCGGCGGGCTGATCACCGCGCAGGACGTGGCCGGCGGCTCGATCGACCATGCCCTCCGCTATGCGACGCCGATCGACGCGCCCGGCTTCGTGCCGCCCGCCGGCCGCTCCGACGGCGGCACCGGCGGCGGCATCCCGGCCGGCGAGCTGCTGCGCCTCGACCCGGCGCTCGACCTCGCACCATTCGGGCTCACGCCGTTCCAGCTGATGGTCGCCAGGGCGCTGCAGACCTACGGCGCCTACAACGCCGACGCGTCGGGCTCGTTCAAGCTCTACGCCGAGAACACCGTCGACGGCGCGACGTACGCGACGCCGATCGCGCCGCTGCCGTGGGCCGTCGTCTCGCACCTGCAGTTCGGCAGCACCACGTTCGCCCCGGGAGCGCTGGCGCTCGACACGAACAGCGACCCGAGCTGCAGCAGGCAGCAGGGCTGAGTCCTCGGGTTGAATGCACCGAAAAATGCACCGTGTTATGCTCCAACGATCGCAACCCGGGTCTACACGCCGTTCGACGAGACCGTGGCCGAGGCCCTGGCGCGCGCGCCGCGGACCGGTCTCGTCTCCGAGGGTGCTTCTCAGGCCCAGAAGCTGCACGCGCTCGTGACGTTCGCGAGCCGGGTCCTGCGCGAGGACGAGGAGCGCGAGGAGAAGCTCGCCGCCTACCGCGAGCTGGCCGGCGACACGGAGCGCTCGGCTGCGATCCGCGAAGCGAACCTCGCCGCCGTCGCGCGCGGCGTTCTGTGAGCCGTCCGCTCTGGAGTCATCCAATCTGCGGGGACCTCTACGAGCTCGACCTGCCGGGCGCCGAGGCGACCCATGTCGTCGTCCTCAGCGAGGACCTCTGGAACGCGCAGATGGGCGACTCGGTCGTCGTGCCGGTCTACCACCGGCCGGACGCCAACGGATCGCTGCTGCTCGTCGCGGTCGACGACGAGCTGCGCGCGAACTGCACCCGCGTCCAGTCGATGGCGCACGAGTTCATCGGTGGCCGCGCCGGTCCGTGCCCGGCTGAGCCATGGGTGCGGATCAGGATCGGCGTCCGCATGTTCATCGACATCGACCGGCGCATCGCGAAGACACCGCCACCGCCGCAGAGCGTTGCCAGACGTGACTGGTGGCCGCGTCAGAACCGGGTCCACTTCGCGGCGAATCCCGCGCTCGCCTCGGGCGACAAGCTGTACGCGATCGTCAGCGACGACGACTGGAACTCGCTTCCCGACGCCCGCACCGTCGCCGCCGTTCGCCTGACGAGCAAGACGAAACGGCAGCGCCTGCGCTGGGAGGTGCCGGTCGGCGGCGGCTTCGTCGTCGCCGGAGACCTCTACTCGGTGGCGGTCGCGGACTTCGAGCAGCGACCACCGCGAAGCGGCTACCCGGACTCGCTCGGCGACGACGAGTCGGCCGCGGTCGCCGTGAGGCAGCGCGCGACGCTGTCTCTGTCGTAGACCGGCCCCTGCGGGTACCCCTTCCGGGGGACGGCAGGAGCGCCGCCGGTGCCGATCCCTCTGGCAGGACGCCGACTAGGGACAGCGTGGCGTTCGCAAGGGGGTACCGCGAAACGCAGGATGCGGCAGGCGCCGGGCGAATACCGGCAGAGGGGAAAGCAACAGATGTTTCAAGTCGCCTACGTGCACGCACAGATCGCCGTGGCCGACCTGCGCGCTCTGCGCGAGCGCGAGGACGGACAGGGCCTGATCGAGTACGCGCTCATCATCTCGATGGTGGCGCTGGCGGTGTTCGCGACCCTGCGCCTGACCGGCACGAACATCCAGTCGCTGTTCACCAAGGTCTCGAACGAGGTCTGACCCGCCCTCAAGTCGCACCCGCCCCGCGCCGACAACCGGGGTATGAGCAGGATCGGGCGCCTCGGCCTTCTGGTCGTCCTCGTCGCCTGCGCGAGCGGGGTGCTCGGCCGGGCGGTACACGCCGACACGGCGGTGCTCCCCGACGACGGCTCGCTGCCCTGGACGAACCCGG
>CAYXXE010000120.1:0-4644 GCA_964468985.1 uncultured Gaiellales bacterium
ACCCGGAGAGCGCCTGGAACCTGACGATCAAGCGCAACACGGTCGCCGTCGTCACGGACGGCAGCGCGGTGCTCGGCCTGGGCGACATCGGGCCGAGGGCGGCGATGCCGGTGATGGAGGGCAAGGCGCTGCTGTTCAAGGAGTTCGGCGGCATCGACGCCTGGCCGCTCTGCCTGGACACGAAGGACACCGACCGGATCGTCGAGACGGTCGAGGCGATCGCGCCGGGCTTCGGCGGCATCAACCTCGAGGACATCGCCGCGCCGCGCTGCTTCGAGATCGAGGAGCGCCTCCGGGCGTCGCTCGACATCCCGGTCTTCCACGACGACCAGCACGGCACCGCGATCGTCACGCTCGCCGCCTTCCTGAACGCCCTCCGCGTCGTCGGCAAGCGCGTCGAGGACGTGAAGGTGGTCGTCACCGGCGTCGGCGCAGCCGGGATCGCCGTCACCCGGACGCTGCAGGCGGCGGGCGTGCGGAACGTGGTCGGCTGCGACAGCGGCGGCGTCGTGTACCGCGGCCGGGCCGGGCTGAACGCCGTCAAGGAGCGGTTCGCCGCCGACACGAACCCCGACAACATCCGCGGCACGGCCTCCGAGGCGCTCGCGGGCGCCGACGTCTACATCGGGCTCTCGCAGCCGGGCGCCGTCAGCGTCGAGGGCGTCCGCAGCATGGCCGAAGGGGCGATCGTCTTCGCGATGGCCAACCCGACGCCCGAGGTGCTGCCGGAGGAGATCGCCGACCACGTCGCCGTCATCGCCACCGGCCGCTCCGACTACCCGAACCAGATCAACAACGTGCTCGCCTTCCCCGGCGTCTTCCGCGGCGCGCTCGACGTGCGCGCGACGACGATCACGGAGGCGATGGAGGTGGCGGCCGGGCACGCGATCGCCGCCGCGATCGGCGAGCACGAGCTGGCGGCCGACTACATCATCCCGAGCGTCTTCAACCGCGACGTCGTGCCGGCGGTGGCCGCCGCGGTCGCACGTGCGGCCGAGCTGGACGGTGTGGCCCGCGTCGTCCGCGAGCCCGCCGAAGCGGCTCCGGCCTAGAAACCCGGTCTAGAGCCCCTTCGCGACCCGGCGGAGCCGCTGCCAGGCGTCGGGCAGGCGCCGGTGGAGCTCCTCGCGGCGGCGGCGCTGGCGCTCGGCCAGCCGGCCGGCCGCGAACGCCGCCTGTGTGTCGTCGGTGCGGTCGGCGAGCCCGCGGATCCGCTCCTCCGCGACGAGCGTGTCCTGGTGCGCGCCGAGCAGATCCTGCAGCGCCGTCGCGGCGGCGATCACCCGTGCCGTGCGCGAGCCTCCGGGCAGCCCGCCGAGCTCGGCCGCATAGCGGACCCGCTTGACGCGGATCCGCAGCTCGTGGAGGCGCTCCTCCGGCGGGTGCTTGCCGAGCGCCTGCACCTGGCCGACGAGGCGGCGCAGCTCCCGCGCGGCGAGCTGCGCGAGCGTCCGATCGGCCTGTCCGGCGCCTGCGGCGGCGGGCAGGGCCAGGTCCTCCAGCAGGGCGTGGTGACTCGCCGAGTCGAGCAGCTCCTCGAGCGCCGTCTGGGCGTCGTCGCGGTCGCGTTCGAGCTGACGCAGGAGCCGGGCCGCCGGCTCCGCGTCCTGCGGGCCGAGGGTCGCGATCTCGCCGCGTAGCTGCTCGAGCAGCACGTCGAGGTCGCGAGCGGGGCCGCTCGCCTGCCCGAGCGCGCGCAGGGGGCCGTTCAGGGCGTCCGCCCAAGTCGGATCGACGAGGTCGCGGGCCACCTTCAGGAAGGCGCGCGCTCGACGCCCCGCGACGCGGAGCTGGTGCAGGTTCTCGGCGTCGATCCCGAGCCGCGTGCCCGCGTCGTGCGCGATCAGCGAACGGCGCTGGTCGAGCAGCCGACGCTCGAGCTGCTGGATCTCCGGGTCGGAGCTGCGCGCCGGGACGCTGCGCAGCTCGGCGTCGCCGAGCAGCGCGACGAGCAGCGTCGTGATCCTGCGCGGGACGGAGCCGGGCGCGCCGGGTACCTCGACCTGCTCGCCTCGCGGCAGGGTGAGCCGCCAGACGCTCCCGCCCTCGCCCGGCTGCAGGTCGAGCTCGACGCCGTGCCGCTCGAGCAGGAGGTCGCGCGTGTCGTAGCGGGTCGGCCCACCGGGGAGCCGCCCCGAGCTGCGCGGCTCGTCGCCGGTCGCATCGGGCTCGTCGGGGCCACCCGCGGTCACGGCGTCGGGTGTCCCTGCGACGATCGCTGCGAGGTCGGGGGAGACGAGCACGAGCTCGGGGCTGATCGGCCCGACCGGCTCCGGTGTCGAGCGCACGAGGCGGAGGCGGGGCCGTTCGCCGGCGACGCGAGGGGTGAGGGGGCCGGGAAGACGCTGCAGACGACCGAATATACCCCCGGCGGGCATGAGCCCGTTCAGCGCGTGACCTGCGCCCAATCGTGGCGGTCGGCGGCGACGCGGTCGAGGAGATCCTCGGCGGCCTTGCGGACGTCGGCTGCCGTCAGGTGCGCCACGTGCGTGCGGACCGCCGCGACGGCGGTCGCCTCGGCCCGCTGGTGGATGTTGGCGGTCTCGAAGCCCATCGCCGTCAGCAGGCGCCGCTCGGCGCCGCGGTGGTAGTCGGTGAGCTCGAGCCTCACGCAGTCGGGCGCGAGCCGTCTGCCCTGCCACCGGCCGCGGCGGAGGAGCAGCGGGTCGGGCTGCCACGACGGCCCGGCCGTGACACCGGCCGCGGCCGCCTCCCCGCCGAGCCAGACGGTCGCCGGCGGGCACAGCTCCTTCAGCTCCCGCGCGGCCGGCTCTGTGTCGGCGGCCCCGACGGCGGCGATCCGGAGGTGGCCGAGGCTCCCGAGGCCGGCGGTGCGCCGGTGCAGCACGGGCTGCCAGCCCGGGAGCGGCGCAAGCTCGGTCAGCAGGGCGCGTCCGTCGGCCGGGAGGGCGCCCGGGGGCGCGGCCGGCAGTGCGTCGAGCCGCCGCCAGAACGAGCCCGCGGCGACGGCGTCGCGGGCGACCAGCGCGGCGAGCCACCCGTCGCCCGCGTCTGCGACGAAGGGCTGACCGCCGGCGGCGAGGCTCGTCCGGTAGCCGTCGAGCACGCAGTCGTAGACGTCGTGCTCGTGCAGCGGCAGCCGTTCCTCCCGCACGGCGAGGGCCGCGCTTGCGCAGAGCCGCACGAGGTCGTAGGTGTAGGGCAGCGGCGCGAGCTCGTCGAAGTCGTTCACACCCCAGGCGAGCGCGCCCGACCGGTCGCGCCAGCAGCCGAAGTTCTCGATGTGGAGGTCGCCGATCGCCACGACCGCGGGGGCCCGGCGCAAATCGTCCGGGAGGTGGCGTTCGGCCCGCTCGAGCCAGAGGTAGTAGGTCGCGCGCAGGAACGAGAAGTCGTCCGCCGCCATCCGCCGGTGCTTCAGGGCGAGGTCGTCGTCGAGCACCGTGCCGAGCTGCGTGCGCAGCCACGCCTCGTAGCTCGCCGTCGCCGCGACGGCGTTCAACCCGAGCCGGCCGGGTCGGCCCGGACGAGGAGCTCGATCCCGGCCGGGCACAGCCCGATCGTCACGAGCGCCGCGAGCAGGACGGCGCCGCCCTGGGCCGGGCTGATTAGGTGGTGCGCGAGGCCCAGGGTGACGACGCCGGCCGGCAGCCCGAGCTGGGCGGTCGCGGCGAGCGCCGCGCCCGGCGTCTGACGCGTGAGGGCCGCGGCGAACGCGTGGACGACGACGTTGGCCGCGACCAGCAGCCCCGTCAGCTCGAGGATCGACGGCTTCTGCACGACGGCGCGCAGGTCGAGCTTCGCGCCGAGCACGACGAAGAAGAGCGGGATGAAGAAGCCGGCCGCGATCCCGCCGACCTGGGTCGAGAGCCGCTTCGGCCCGCCGACGACCGCGACCAGCAGACCGGCCGAGAAGCCCGCGATCAGCACGCTCGTCCCCGACCGGGTCGCGATCCAGGCCAGTCCGAACAGCGCGAGGAGCGCCGCCCGCAAGTCGAGCGCCCAGCCGTGGCGCTTCGACGCCTGCCGGGCACGGTCGACGAGCGGATGGCCGCGGAGCAGATGCGCCACCGCCAGGAGCGCGACCGCTGCGGCCGCGACCGCGAGGCCGCCGAGCGCCGCGGCGCCGGCCTTCGACGGCTGGAGGACGAGCGGCAGGGCGACGATCGCCGCCACGTCGGCGATCGCGACCTGGGCCATCAGCGTGAGCACCGGCTGGCGGTCGAGCAGCCCCTGCTCCTCGACGACGGGAAGCAGGATCGCCGCCGAGCCGCCCGCGAGCAGCAGGGCGTAGATCGCGGCGTGCCCGCCGCCGAGAATCGCGGCGATCGCGATGCCGGCCGGGACGCTGGCCGCGCCGGCGGCGACCGCTGCGACCGCGCCGCGCCGCAGGCCACGGTCGATTCCCGGCTGCCGGATCGGCACGTGCATCCCCGCCGCGAACATCAGCATCGCGAAGCCCACGGCGGAGAGGAACGCCGTCGTCGCCTGACCCGGGTCGACCCACCTGACGCCGGTGCGCCCGACCAGCACCCCTGCCGCCAGCTCGCCGACGACGACCGGCACGAGGCCGCGGCCGCCCAGCGAGAGCAGCGGGCCGGCCAGGCCCGCGCAGACGATGAGGGCGAGGACCCCGAAGGTCATCGGCCCGAACATAGCGGCGATCCCGGCGCCGCGTTACGA
>CAYXXE010000120.1:4744-7959 GCA_964468985.1 uncultured Gaiellales bacterium
ACATAGCGGCGATCCCGGCGCCGCGTTACGATCGCTCGATGTCCGCCGCGACGAGGCTCGGGCGCGCGGCCGTGCACGCGCTGCTCGCCGCGGCCGCCTGCGCGGTTGCGGTCGCCGCGTCTGCCGCGGCCACTTCGCCGCCGCTGCCTGCCGGTGCCCGCCCGGTGCCGATCGCGCTGACCCTGCACTACGAGATGCAGTGCGGCTACCCGGGGCCGGGGCCTGTCCTGGTCGACTTCCCGGCCCAGGTGCGGCTGCCGGCCCGCCTCGCGCGCGCCGCGGTGCTCGTCGACGGCAAGCCCGCGCTGTCGGTCGCCCGGGTCGGGGCGAGCCGGGTCGTGATCGGCCTGGCGCCGCGGCCGCGGATCATGTGCGACGTGATCGGCCCGGGCCGGCTCACGATCGCGTTCGGGCTTGCGGCGAACCTCGGCGCTCCCGCCTCGCCCGGGACGTACCGGATCGTCGTCCGGCGCGCCCAGCTGCGGCTGCTCGTGCCGCTGGTCGTCGTTCGCTGAAGCGCGTCCGCTGAAGCGCGTCTTACGCGTCCGCTCGCGGGACGCGCACGAGGAACACCGTGCCGGCGCCGGGCGTCGACTCGACGTCGATCGTGCCGCCCAGCTGCGTGACGATGCGCGAGACGGTGGCGAGCCCGAGGCCCGTCCCCCAGCCCTGCGCCTTGGTCGTGAACAGCGGGTCGAAGATCCGCTCCCGCGTCGCCGAGTCGATCCCGACCCCGCTGTCGGCGACGCGCAGCTGCACCTCGCCGTTCGAGCCGCCCACCGAGATCGACAGGCGGCCGCCGTTCGGCATCGCGTCGCGCCCGTTCACGGCGAGGTTGAGCAGCACCTGCTCCAGCCCGGCCGGGTCGCCCAGCACGCACGCGGGCTGCGCTGCCGTCTGGACGTCGACGGCGATGTTCTCGCCGACGAGGTGCGGGAGCATCCGCTCGATCGTCCTGACGATCTCGTTGAGGTCGACGCGCTTGCGGCCGGCGACGCTGGAGCCCGCGAAGTCGAGGAGCTGTCGTACGAGCCCGGTTGCGCTGTCGGTCGCGGCGACGAGGGACTCCAGATGGTGCCGGGCGGCCACGTCGCGCCGGTCGAGGCTCCCCAGGGCGGCTTCGGCGTTCCCCACGACGACCTGGAGGAGGTTGTTGAAGTCGTGGGCGATGCCGCCGGCGAGGGCGCCGAGCGCCTCGAGCTTCTCCGCCCGCCGCAGCTGCTCGGCGAGCTCGTGCCAGTCGGTGACGTCGCGGACGATCCCGACGATCCGGCGCGGGACGCCGTCGGCGTCGTACTCGACCTCGCTCTCGTCGTGGAGCAGCCGGACGCCGTCGGCCCGGCGGATCCGGAACTCGAGCTCCGAGCGGCCCGTCGTCAGAGCCCGGTCGCGCGCCTCGAACAACGCCGGCCGGTCCTCGGCGACGACGAGCGCGGCGAACAGCTCGCCAGGCCCGGAAGCGAGGTCGTCGTCGAAGCCGTAGATCCGGCGCGCCTGCAGCGACCACTCGGAGCGGCCCGTCTCGGGATCCCAGATCCAGTAGCCGGTGCGGCCGATCTCCTGGATCCGGTCGAGCATCGCGGCCTGCGCGCGGAGGCGTCGCTCGGCGAAAAGGCCGGCGGTGCGGTCCTCGACCGAGGTCAGAAGCCGCGGGCGGCCGTCGGCTCCGGCGACGGCCAGCGCGACGACGTCGAGGTGCGCCTCCTCGCCGTTGCGCCGGATCGCGACCGCGCTCGTGTTGAGGCTCGACAGCTCGCCGGACAGCAGTCGCGGCAACTCGGGGTGGTCGAGGATGGTGAGCTTCCCGTCGCGCATCAGCTCCGCGGGGCTCAGCCCCACCAGCTCGTCGGCCGAGTAGCCGCTCAGCTCGCACAGGGTCTGGTTCGCGTACTCGATCACGCGCCGCACGGGATCGACGAGGGCCAGCCCGGTGTGCGACTCGCTGAGCAGGCGGCGGAATCCCTCCTCGCTCACCCTGAGCCGCTCGTTCGCCCGCCGCTGCCGCCAGAGCAGGCGGTCGCCGAGGAAGACGCACACGGCTCCGCCGAGCGCGCTGACGGCGACCGACTGTGCCGAGAAGCTCGTCGGCAGCGAGTGGCCCCGATGGGAGAAATAGAAGAGCGAGACGATGCCCTCGGCCCAGCAGATCGACCCGACGATCGCGCCGCCGTAGTAGGTCGAGGCGATCATCACGAACGCCAGGAGCAGCCCCGGCGCGCCCAGGTGCACGGCCAGGAGCGCCCACGCGAACGGCACCGGGATCGCGAGGAGCGCGGCGAGTCGCAGGGCGCCGAGCCGCCCACCCGGGTGGCGGACGAGCACGACCGAATCGCGAATGAACGACGACGCGCGCAGAGCGATCATCCTATGTCTGCCTCCGGCGGTCGATCATCTAGGCTGGCGCCATGGCAGCGTCTCGCGCGCGTCTCGCGGCGCAGCTCTACACCGTGCGCGACTTGACCGCCCGGAGCATGGCCGAGACGCTCGAGGCGGTCGCCCGCATCGGCTTCGACGGTGTCGAGCCCGCCGGCCTCACCGACCTGACCGCGGCCGAGACCGCAGCCTGCTGCGCCGCGCTCGGCCTCGAAGTCTGCGCCGCCCATGTCGGCCTCGAGCGGTTCGAGCGCGACCCGGAGGGAGTCGCGGCCGAGCTGACGCAGCTCGGGACGGACACCGTCGTCTTTCCCTGGCTGCCGCCGCCCACCACGGCGGCGGAGATCGAGGCGAGCGGCGCTCGGGTCGCCGCCGCGACGGCGCGGGCGCATGGGCTCGGGCTCCGGCCGGTGTTCCACAACCACCGGGGCGAGTTCGCGCGGGTTGCGACCGGCGAGCGGCTGTGGGACCGTCTGGCGGCGATCGACGGCCTCGGGCTCGAGGTCGACCTGGGCTGGGTGTGGGCGGCCGGCGAGGAGCCGCTGGCGCTGCTCGCGTCGGTGGCGGGCCGCTGCCCGCTGGTGCATCTCAAGGACGTTCGCCGCGACGGGGAGACGATCCGGGACACGCCGCTCGGCGACGGGGAGCTCGACTGGCCGGCGATCCTCCCGGGCGCCGTCGCGGCAGGAGCGGCGTGGCTGATCGTCGAGCAGGACGAGCCGGGCGACGATCCGCTCGGCGCGCTGCGCCGGTCGTTCGCCTACGTCGAGCCGCTGCTCGACTGAGCCGCCTACGTCGAGCCGCTGCTCGACTGAGCCGCCTACGTCGAGCCGCTGCTCGAC
>CAYXXE010000121.1:0-7953 GCA_964468985.1 uncultured Gaiellales bacterium
TGCGGCGCGACAGGATCTGCATCACGCGCTCGATCTCGTTCTGGCGGCCGACGACGGGGTCGAGCTTGCCCTCGGTGGCCTGCTTGGTCAGGTTGCGGCCGAACTGGTCGAGCAGCTTCGAGCTCTTCGACTTCTCGCTTGCGGCACCGGCCGCCCCACCCTGCCTGCGTCCGGGGCCCGACAGCATGCGGATGATCTCGTTGCGGATCTTCTCGGCGTCGGCGTCGAAGTCGAGCAGGATGCGCGCGGCGACGCCCTCGTTCTCGCGGACGAGCCCGAGCAGGATGTGCTCGGTGCCGATGTAGTTGTGGCCCAGCGACAGCGCCTCGCGCAGCGCCAGCTCGAGCACCTTCTTGGCGCGCGGGGTGAACGGGATCTGGCCGGTCGTGACCTCGTCGCCCTGGCCGACGATGCGCGCGACCTGCGCGCGAACCTCCTCGACCGTGATGTCGAGCGACTCGAGGACGCGCGCGGCGAGCCCCTCCTCCTCGCGGAGAAGTCCGAGCAGGATGTGCTCCGTCCCGATGTAGTTGTGCTTGAGCGCGCGAGCCTCGTCCTGGGCGAGGACGACGACCTGGCGGGCCCGCTCTGTGAACCGTTCGAACACGTGAAACCTCTCTTCCGCCTCAACCGGAGGTGCCTGACCGATTGGTTTGCCGAGGCGGTCATGGTACTCCCCGGCCCGGGGGTCGGGT
Organism: uncultured Gaiellales bacterium; assembly: GCA_964468985.1. Lineage (GTDB taxonomy): Bacteria > Actinomycetota > Thermoleophilia > Gaiellales > Gaiellaceae > PALSA-600. The sequence goes on from CAYXXE010000121.1 coordinate 696, forward strand.
CGGAGTGGCGGTCAGGCCCGTTCAGGCCCGTGCAGGCCCGTTCACGCCGGCCGTCAGGCCCTTTCACGCAGCGCCGGGAAGAGGATGACGTCCCGGATCGCCGTCTGGTTCGTGAGCACCATCGCGAGCCGGTCGATGCCGAGGCCGAGGCCGCCGGTGGGCGGCATGCCGTAGGAGAGCGCCTCGACGTAGTCGGGGTCGCCCTGCTCGGCCTCGACGTTCCCGCCTGCCCCTTCATCCGCCTGCATCGCGAAGCGGGCGGCCTGCTCGTCGGCGTCGTTCAGCTCGCTGAAGGCGTTGCCCAGTTCCATCCCGCCGACGAAGTACTCGAACCGCTCGACGATCGTCGGGTCGTCGTCGGTCGCGCGCGCGAAGGGTGACAGCTCGATCGGGTAGTCGTAGAGGATCGTCGGCGCGATCAGCGTCGGCTCGACGAAGTGGCTGTGGGCGTGGTCGATCAGCTGCGACCAGGTCTTGTCGTGCGTCGTGTCGACGCCGTGCGCCTGCAGGCGGCTCCGCAACTCGGTGTCGTCGCGCGTCCAGAGCCCGTGCTCGGCGAGGGCGTCGACGAACTTGACGCGGCGCCAGGGCGCCTTCAGGTCGAGCTCGTTGCCGCGGAACGTGACGGTCGTGCGACCGAGCACGTCGAGGGCGACCCGCTCGACCAGCCGCTCGATCCGCGCCATCGTGTCGCGGTAGTCGGCGTAGGCCTCGTACCACTCGAGCATCGTGAACTCGTTGTGGTGCTTGAAGGAGACGCCCTCGTTGCGGAAGTCCTTGCCGATCTCGTAGACGCGCTCGAGCCCGCCGACGATCAGGCGCTTCAGGTACAGCTCGGTGGCGATGCGCAGGTAGTAGTCGCGGTCGAGCGCGTTCCAGTGGGTGACGAACGGCTCGGCGAACGCCCCGCCGTAGCGCGGCTGCAGGATGGGCGTCTCGACCTCGACGAAGCCGTCGCCGTCGAGCTCCCGGCGGATCGCCGTGATCATGCGCGTCCGCACGAGCGCGTGCTCGCGGCTCTCGTCGTTCATGAGCAGGTCGAGGTAGCGGCGGCGGTAGCGCTGCTCGACGTCGGTGAGGCCGTGGAACGTGTCCGGCAGCGGCGAGCGGATGCGCGAGAGCAGCACGAGCTCGTCGACGATCAGGCTGGGCTCGCCGCGGCGGCTCATCGTGGGGTGCCCGATCGCGCCCACGATGTCGCCGAGATGGACGTCGACCTCGCCCGTGCGGGCGAGCGGGCACAGCAGCTGGATCCGTCCGCTGCGGTCGACCAGATCGAGGAAGACGAGCTTGCCCATGTCTCGCCGCGCCATGACGCGGCCTGCGAGCCGGCGCTGGTCGGGTGCCTCGGCGCCCGCCTCGAGCGGCTCCGCCTCGGCTCGGACGGCGGCGATCTCGTCACGGCCGGGGAATCGCTTCGGGGTGCTCACGGCTCTTTGACCATAGCCCAGGCGGACGGGCCGCCTTCCGGCGTCGCGCCTTCGCGGACCACCTCGAAGCCATGCGCGCCGTAGAACGAGAGGTTGACCTCGCTGTTCGTCAGCAGCACGCACGGGAGCCCGTCGCGGGCGGCGCCGACCAGGCCGGGCTGGAGCAGGGCCCCGCCGAGACCTTGCCGCCGGGCCGACGGGTCGACGCCGATGCCCGCCAGGTACCAGTGCGGGCCGGTGGCGACCTCGGCGCGAAGCTGCTCGACCGCGCGGCCGTAGGCGAGGAAGCGGCTGGTCGCCGATCCGAGCCGCAGCGGCGTCGCGACCAGGGCCCGCAGCGCGGCGACGATGCGCGGAGCCGGACGGCCGGGCGGCAGCCAGCGTGCGGCCCCGCGAACCTCTCCCGGCGTCGTCCAGACGTCGGCGGCCGACATCTCGAAGCCCATCCGGAAGAGCCACGGCAGCACGTCCGCGCGGCGCGTCTCGTCGGGAATCACCCAGACCCAGGCCGGGTCGTCGTGAAACGCGCGAGCCAGGACGTCGCTCGCCTCACGCAGGCCTGACGGCGGAAGGCGGACGGCATCCACGGGGTGAGGATCGTGTCAGACGCCGAGGGCGCTGTCACGGGCCCACCGTGGTCGTTCTAGACTGGATCCGTGCTGATCGGCCGCGAGCAGGAGCGGCAGCGCCTGGCGGCATTGCTCGAGGAGGCGCGCCGTGGGCGGAGCGGAGCGCTCGCGGTGGTGGGCGACCCGGGGGTGGGAAAGACGGCGCTGCTCGAGGATGCGCGCGACCGCGCCGCCGACCTGCGCCTCCTCACGGCGACGGGCGTCGAAAGCGAGTCCGAGCTTCCGTTTGCGTCGTTGCACGAGCTGCTCGCCCCGCTCGTCGGGCTCCTGCCGCGCATCCCGCCGGCGCAGGCGAGCGCGCTCGCCGTCGCGCTGTCGCTTGATGAGGGAGTGGCGGACACGCTGGCCGTGTCGGCCGGGACGCTGTCGCTGCTCGTCGAGGCCGCCGAGGAACAGCCGGTGGTCGTCGTCCTCGACGATGTGCACTGGTTCGACCACGCATCGGCGCACGCGCTCGCCTTCGCCACGCGGAGGCTGCGAGCCGAGCAGATCGCCGTCGTTGCGGCGTTTCGGCCGAACACTGCGCCGGCCTTCGACGGATTCCCGCAGCTCTCCATCGGCCCTCTCGAACCGGACCACGCACGCTCGCTCCTGCGAACCCGTCCGACACCGGTCACGCCCGCGGACGAGGCGAGGATTCTCGCTGCCGCGGAGGGGAACCCCCTCGTCCTGCTCGAGTTGCCGACCGAGCTCGCCGACGACCTGCCGCCGTCGTCGACCCACAACGAGCGGCTCGAGCGCACCTTCGGCCGTCGCGTGAGCCTCCTGCCCGACACGGCGCGACACGCTCTGCTCCTCGCGGCGGCCGAGCCGGACACGCAGACCGTCCGCCGCGCAACCGGCGGAGGCCAGACCCATCCGCTCGCCCCCGCCGAGACCGCCGGGCTCGTTCGGGTCCGAGATGGCGCGGTGACCTTCCGCCACCCTGTCATCCGCTCGCTCGTCTACTCCCGGGCAACGGCCGGCGAGCGTGCTGCCGCTCACGGCGCGCTGGCGGCCGTGCTGACCGAGGACGCCGACCGAGACCGACGTGCCTGGCACCTCGGCGCGGCCGCCGACGATGTCGACGAGGAGGTCGCCGCGCTGCTCGAGGAGACAGCGGATCGTGCGATCACTCGCGGCGGTCAAGCGGCCGCCGCCCGGGCCCTCGAGCGCGCGGCACGCCTGTCGCCTGATCCGGCCGAGCGCGCACGCCGACTTCACGCCGCGGCCTGGTCCACACGCCGAAGCGTGGGCATCCCGAGAGCCCGCGCGCTGATCGAGGAAGCGCTTGCCCTGGCCCCCGACCCCTTGGTGCGATTCGACCTGCTCTTCGAGCTCCGGACGATTGGGGAGTGGACCGATGCGCGCGAGTCGGACACGGCGCTTCTCGAGGAGCTGCTCGACCACCGACTCGATGACGACCGCCGTGTGAAGCTCCTCATCCTGGTCGTCAATCGGCGTACCGCCGAGTTCGATGCGGCGGGAGCCGTCGCGCTGGTGCCGGAGATCGAGCGCTACGCGAACGGGGCGGGGCCGGAGCTGGCGTCCCGTGCGAGCGCAGTGGCCGGGATTGCATTTCTGCTCGCAGGCAAAGACGACGAGGCGATCCGGTGCCTCCGCGGCGGCACACCCCATCCGGATCAGCCGACGATGCTCGCGTTCGAGTACCTGTCGCTCGAGTGGCTCGACGAGCTCCGAGCGTCGCTCGCGACCACGTTCGACGAAGCTCGCCGAACGCAGAACCTCCATCGCATGATGTGGAATCGAAGCTGCACGGCACACCTCGCTCTGCGCGAGGGGCGACTTGGCGCAGCCGAGGCGGCGGCAGCAGAAGCCATTCGGCTCGGGGAGCTGCGCGACGACCCGCGAGCGACGATCGCCTCTGCCGCTCTCGCCGGGGTTCACGCTTGGCGGGGCGCGGCCGACCAGTGCCTGTCCAGCGCGCACCGCGCGCTGGACGGTGCCCGTACCGCCGGCGATCTCTTTTCCGAGGGCCTCGCGCGCGGTGCGATCGCACTGCTCGCGCTCGGTCTGGGACGGCCGGCGGATGCGATCGCCGCCCTCGAGCCGCCTGCGCGGGCGTGGGCCACGAGCACTGTCGGAGATCCATCGGCCACGCCGTTCATCCCCGATCTCGTCGAGGCGTATGGGCTCGGCGGCCGGGAGGCGGACGCACGCGAGCTGCTCGACCGCTTTGCGCCGCTCGCCGCACGTCGGCCGAGCATCTGGATGCTGGCGGCGTGCACCCGCTGCGAGGGGCTGCTCGCGCCGAGCGACGCGTTCGAGGAGCCGTTCGCACGAGCACTCGCGCTCCTCGAGCGATCGCCGTACTCCCTCGAGGTGGCGCGGACGCGCCTCGCCCTTGGCGAGCGACTTCGCCGGGCGGGCAACCGCCGGGCAGCCCGCGCCGAGCTCGAGGCCGCGCACGACGCCTTCGCCGCCGCCGGAGCCGGAGCATGGCAGCAGCGGGCCGCCGCCGAGCTCCGGGCGATCGGCGTGCGCGTCTCCTCCGTGGCGGCTCCGGCGGTGGATCTAACGCCTCAGGAGCTCGCGATCGCCACGCTCGCAGCAGAGGGGCGCTCGAACAAGGAGATCGCCGCGGCCGTCTATCTCAGCCCGAAGACCGTGGAGTACCACCTCGCCAACACCTTCCGCAAGCTGAACATCCACTCCCGTGTCGAGCTCGCCCGCATCATCCCGAGGAACGACTAGGGAAATACCCGAGGCGGTCGGGCGCGGGCGTCCCCATGCTGGCCCACAGGCGGGAGCGGCCCGCCGTGCGAGCTACAGGAAGGGGTTGTTCTGATGGGAATTTTGGGCAGCCGGCGCCTCAAGCTGGCCGCCGCGCTGATCGCGACGTTCGCCGTCGCGGGTACCGCCTTCGCGGCGATCCCGGACTCGGGCGGCGTCATCCACGGCTGTTACCTCAAGAACGTCGGCCTGCTTCGCGTCATCGACACGGCAAAGGACCACTGCTCGCCCGTCGAGACGGCGATCCAATGGAACCAGACCGGGCCACAGGGCGCGCAGGGTGCGACCGGGCCGCAAGGCCCCACGGGAGCAAAGGGCGACACCGGAGCGGCCGGGCCGGCCGGGCCGGCCGGAGCGACCGGTCCTGCCGGCCCGTCAGGGGGGAGCTCGATCGTGACGTTCGCGCTCGGCAGCGTCGACCTCTCCGATTCCGCGAACACGTGGGTTCAGATCCTCTCGAAGCAGCTGGACGCCGGCAGCTATGCGGTTGTCGCAACGTCGAACCTGTTGACCGAAGGGCCCGGGACGTCGAACAGCATCTTCGTCAACGACTCGACATGTCAGCTGCGCGATGCCGACGGCAACGTGATCGGCGGCGCCACCGACCGCCGGACGATCGAGGGTGACGACACGGCCAAGGTCTCGCTGTCGATGAACGGCGGCGCGCAGATCCCCGACGGGGGAGGCACGATCAGCCTCTGGTGCCTCAACCAGCATCTCGGGGGCTCCGTCTCCGGTGCCTCGATGATGGTCTTCAAGATCGGCGGCTTCTTCTAGATGCGTCGCTGGATCCCGGCCAACGGGCGTGAATCTTCCACACTTCGAGCTACAGGAAGGGGTCTTTTCTGATGGCAATTTTGGGTAGCCGGCGCCTGAAGCTGGCCGCCGCGCTGATCGCGGCGCTCGCCGTCGCGGGTACCGCCTTCGCGGCGATCCCGGACTCGGGCGGCGTCATCCACGGCTGTTACCTCAAGAACGCCGGACTGCTTCGCGTCATCGACACGGCAAGGAGCCGCTGCTCGCCGATCGAGACGGCGATCCAGTGGAGCCAGACCGGGCCACAGGGCCCGGAGGGTGCGATCGGGCCGCAAGGCCCCACGGGAGCAAAGGGCGACACCGGAGCGGCCGGGCCGGCGGGGCCGGCCGGAGCGGTCGGCCCCGCCGGGCCGGCGGGAGCGAGCTTGACCGTGACATTCGCAATTGCCGGAAGCGTCGACCTGGAACCGGCAAACACCTGGGTGCAGGTCGCATCGAAGCAGCTCGACCCGGGCAGTTACGCGGTCACGGCAACGTCGAACATGCTGGAGGCAGGGTCCGGGATCGGCGGGGTCAACTCGACCGACTTCGTCAACGACTCGGCGTGCCAGCTGCGCGGTGCCGACGGCGGCGTGATGGGCGGCGCCACCGACCGCCGAACGATCCAAGATCAGGACACGACCAAGGTGTCGCTGGCGATGAACGGCGGCGCGCAGATCCCCGATGGGGGCGGCACGATCAGCCTCTGGTGCCTCAACCAGCATTTCGGAGGCACGGTGACGGACGCCTCGATCATGATCTTCAGGATCGGCGGCTTCTTCTAGAGACCACTCGAGCTGGGGCCGGCGGCTGAGCCGGCCCCAGCTTCTCTTGAGACATGCGGCCCATTTCCTTTTCGATGCAGTTCCGCGGGCATGCCACCTGGCTCCAGCCCGGCGTCGTGCTCGCCCGCGCGACCGCGCCGAGCTCGGCGCTGGTCACACTGATCGACGACGGCGGCGTCCACGGCTCGGTCGAGGTGCGCGACGGCGAGGAGGCGCACCTCGAATGCCGGCTGACCTTCGTCGACGACCATGCCTTCTCGGAGGTCGGGACGATCAGCTTCGGCAACGGCAACGCACTGCGCTTCCGAAGCGCCGCCGAAGGGACGCTGACGCCGAGCATCGACCCGCATCTGCGCCACGGGGCGAACGTCTGGGAGGTGGACGGCGGAGTCGGCGCGTTTCGGGGCGCGTCCGGGAGAATCGTCTCGAACTTCCTCGTCTCGGACACCGGCGACCTGACGGATCACCAGCTCGGCCTGATTTTCGTTGCCGCCTGAACCTGAGCGGCACGGCCCATTTATGCGGCCATGATCTCCAGGATCTTGAACTTCAGCGCGCCGCGCGGCGCCGTCACCTCGACGACCTCGCCCTTCTTGCGGCCGATGATCGCCTTGCCGACGGGCGACTCGTTCGACAGCTTGTGCTCGGCGGGGTTCGCCTCGGCGGAGCCGACGATCTGGTACTCGAACGTCTTGTTCGCCTGCATGTCCTTGAGCCGGACCTTCGAGCCGATCGAGACCGAGTCCTTCGAGATCTCGCGCTTGGTGATCACGCGCGCCGACAGGAGTCGCTCCTCGAGCTGCATGATCCGGTGCTCGAGCATCGCCTGCTCGTTCTTCGCGTCGTCGTACTCGGCGTTCTCGGCGATGTCGCCGAACTCGCGGGC
>CAYXXE010000122.1:0-7813 GCA_964468985.1 uncultured Gaiellales bacterium
AAAGAACGGCAACCGCCTGGGAGATCTGCTGCACTGCAGCGCTCACCGCCAGATGGCGCTCGTGGACCCCGCTCGGGGAGGGCGGACTCCTATGCATCGTTTCCAGTGATGATGGAGGGCGCGGTCGTCACAATGAGCTCGATGCTGACCCTACGTCCGGCTGTGGCACGCGATGAGAGGCGGGTCCTCGAGTGGCGAAACGAACCCTCGACGCGCTTGTGGTCGCTTACGAACCGGGAGATCTCGCCTGATGATCACCACGTCTGGTTCACGCGCAAGCTCGCCGATCCTGGGTGCATTCTTCTGATCGTCGAGGACGATGGGCGTCCAGTCGGCCAGCTGCGTCTCGATCGCACGGCGCCGGACTCGGCGGAAGTGAGCATCGGCCTGGCGCCCGAAGCTCGCGGCCGGGGCCTCGGTCGCGAGGCGTTGCGACTCGCCGCCGGTCTCGCCGTACGCGATTTCGGTGTGGTGACACTGGTTGCAAAGATCAAGCGCGGGAACACCGCCTCGTTGAAGACGTTCGGCGCTGCCGGCTACGAGGAGGAGAGTGAAGAGGGCGGGATCGCCGAGCTGCGGCTGGTCGTCGGGCGCGCGTAACTAGCCGTCTCTAGTCCCGGTCGAGCATGACCCGTCTTCCGAGCGCCGCCGAACGTTTGATCCCGTCGGCCAGGCGAACCGCCGCGAGGCCGTCGTCTGCCGGCGTAGCCGGTGGCCGACCTGCGTTGAGGGCGGCGAAGAAGTCAACGAGTTCGGCGCGGTAAGTTTCGCTGACGTCGCACCGAGTATCGATCACGCTGTCGTCGGCGCCTTCGCGACTCACCGTGATCGATGAGGACCGCCAGTCCCAGCGAGCGACGGCGCGTGAGCCGACGATGAGGCAGGTTCGCCGGTACGCCGGCTCAACGAAGTTCACGTCGATCGTCCCGAGCGCCCCGGACGCGAATCGGACCGTGGCGACCGCCGTGTCCTCGACGTCGACGCCGAGCTCGGAGACGTGTCCAGCTTCCCCCGCCACACTGAGGATCGGCCCGAGCAGCCAGAGCAGATAGTCGAGCTCGTGGATCGCGTCGAAGACGATCCCGCCCCCGAGCTCGGCGCGGGCGCTGTAGCTCTGGCGGTAGTCGCTCGCTGGGTGCCAGCGGCGGAGGTCGTAGCCGAACGATGCCTGGGCGAGCATCGGCGTACCGAGAGCGTTGGTCTCGAGCAGATTTCTCAGGCCGAGGACACCGGCATGAAACCGGAGGTTCATCGCAACACCGCACGTGACCTGAGCGAGGGCGGCAGCTTCTACGATCCGCTCGGCGTCGCCTACGGTGGTCGCGAGCGGTTTCTCGACGAGGACGTGGCGACCCGCCTCGAGTGCGGCGACGGCCTGTGCGGCATGAAGCGAGTTCGGGCTCGCGACGATGACGACCTCGGTGGATTCGATGGCCGACTCGAGCGAGCCTGCCCGGGCAACGTTTTCCGGGCTCGCGACCGATCCTGGATCGAACGCGACGACGTCGTGGCCGAGTACGAGCAGATTGCGAGCGTGACGGCTACCCGCCGACCCGAGTCCGAGGACGGCGACGTTCATCGATCAAACCCGGATATCCGTGTGATCTGGAAGGCGACACGCAACGCTCCGTACCCGTCGACGGCCTGTTGGGCCCTTTGGCTGAGCTCTTGCCGCAGCTCTCGCTGTCCGGCGAGCGCGACCGCCGCAGCCACGGCGGCGTCGACGAGCGGGGGTTCGACTAGCAGGACGGCGCCGTATTCGGCCAGTCGCCGCGCCTGCCGCTCCTGGTTCTCGACGAGCGCAACCGCGACGGCCGGTGTTCCACAGGCCGCCGCCTCGAGCATCGTCTGGCCGGCGGCGGTGACCACGAGATCCGCTGCGAGCAGCGGCTCGAGCAGCGATGCCGGTGCGTCCAAGGCCTGAACTCCGTCGGGGACCTCGAACGAGGCGCCGGGGCCGCGCAGGAGATCGATCCGCGCCTCGCCGAGCTCGTCTCGGAGCGCGGCGGCGATCTCGCAGCCGAGCTCGCCAAACGGCCCGCTGCCTGTCGTGACGAGCACGCGCTGGACCTCGTCGGCCGTCACGCGAGGCGGCAAGCCCCAGAACCCCGGCCGAAGCGCGGCGTACTTGAGCCCGCCGAGCGTTCCGTCGCTGCCGTCCGAAACCGCAGCTGCCGCCGCGACCACCAGCGCGGCGACTTGGACGGGCCTTCCATGGTCGTGCATGACGACCAGGAGCGCCGCACCGGCTGCGGCGATTCGCTCGGCAGGAAGGTGGTAGCTGTCGACGACCAGGACGCCTGTTGCGGTCGGGATCTCGTCGTCGGGAAGGGGTGCCCAGTGGACGCCGTCGCGCTCGAACGGTTCCAGTGCCCCCCGCGCGAAGCAGTGTGGCTCCACCCCGTGGCAGCCGAGCGCGACGGCGAGCGCCGACGACCGGCTGATGTGACCGAGCCCTGCGGTTCGGGCACCGTCGGCGACGATCACAACCGGGGTCGTCATCGTCGCCCCAGCTTGCCGGATCTCACGCGAGGGGAGCACGCCGCCACGCCCGATAACGTAGACGCGATGGTATTCGACGGAAAGACGGTTCTCATCACGGGCGGCACGGGGTCGTTCGGCACCAAGCTGATCGAGGTGCTGCTCGAGCGGCACGATCCGAGGGCGATCCGCGTGTTCAGCCGCGACGAGCTGAAGCAGTCCGAGTTGCGTCGCCGCCTCGGCGAGGACGACCGGCTCCGCTATCTCCTCGGTGATGTTCGTGATCTCCCGCGTCTCACCCGTGCGATGCGGGGAGTCGACATTGTCGTGCACGCTGCGGCGCTCAAGCAGGTTCCGGCCTGCGAGTACAACCCGTTCGAGGCGGTGCAGACGAACGTGGTCGGTGCCGAGAACGTCGTCGGCGCTGCGATCGAGAACGACGTTCCGCTCACGATCGCGCTCAGTTCCGACAAGGCGGTCAACCCCGTCAACCTCTACGGAGCCACCAAGCTCTGCGCCGAGAAGATCATGACGCAGGGGAACGCCTACGCCGGCGATTCGGTCGCGCGCTTCGCGAACGTCCGGTACGGCAACGTCGTGGGCAGCCGTGGGAGCGTCATCCCCCTGTTCAAGACTCAGGCCGCCACGGGGGTACTGACGATCACGGACGAGCGCATGACCCGCTTCTGGATCACCCTGGAGCAGGCGGTCGAATTCGTGATCGGCAGTCTCGACCGCATGGGAGGCGGGGAGATCTTCGTCCCGAAGATCCCGAGCATGCGTGTGCTCGACATCGCCGCCGCGATTGCACCCGAGGCGGAGCACCGGGTGATCGGGATCCGCCCGGGGGAGAAGGTGCACGAGGTGCTCCTGACCGCGGACGAAGCACGACACGCGTTGGGCGTCGACACCGGCTTCGTGATCCTTCCCGAGCACGCGTCGTGGCCGCTGCGGCCGATCGAGGGTGGCGTGCCACTCGCGTCGTCGCTCCAGTACTCGAGCGACCAGAACGACCGCTGGCTCGATGTCGCGGAGCTCCGGGAGATGGCGGCGAGCGTAAAGGCGCTCTCCTGACGCAGGCGTTTCTTCCGTACGGGCGGCAGGAGATCTCCGACGGAGACATCGAGGCCGTGACGGCCGCGCTGCGGGCGCAGCTGATCACCCAGGGGCCGGGCGTCGAGCAGTTCGAGGAAGCGATGGCCGACTACGTCGGAGCCCGGCACATGGTCGCCTTTGCGAACGGGACGGCGGCTCTTCACGGCGCGGCGTTCGCAGCGGGCCTCGGCCCGGGTGACGAGGCGATCACGACCCCGCTCAGCTTTGCGGCGTCGTCGAACTGCGTGCTCTATCAGGGCGCACGGCCGCGCTTCGTCGACATCTCGCCGGCGACGTGGAATCTCGACACGGCGGCGACCGCGGCGCAGGTCGGCGAACGGACCAAGGCCGTGATCGCCGTGAGCTTCGCCGGGCTTCCCGTCGACCTAGCTCCGCTCGATGCCGTCCGCGACCGCATCATCGTGATCGAGGATGCGGCGCACGCACTCGGCGCACGCCGGAACGGAGTGCCGGTCGGCGCGGCGGGTGGGGCCGACATGACCACGTTCTCGCTCCATCCGGTGAAGGCGATGACGACGGGCGAGGGCGGTCTTGTCGCGACCGACAACGACGAGTTCGCACGCCGCCTGCGGCTTTTCCGAAGCCATGGGATCACCAAGGACGGCACCAGCCCGACTGCCACCGACGGTGCTTGGTACTACGAGATGCAGGCACTCGGCTTCAACTACCGGATCACCGACTTCCAGTGCGCGCTCGGGTTGAGCCAGTTGCAGCAGCTCGACGAGCGGATCGCTAGGCGGAACGAGCTCGCCGAGTACTATCGCGAGCTTCTCGCAGGCGAGCGGCGGCTTGCGCTTCCGCCCGCCGCCCCAGCCGGTTCCCTGCACGCGTACCACCTGTTCGCCGTCAGGGTGCTCGCAGGACCTGAGGCACGGCTCGCGGTGTTCGAGACCCTGCGCGGTGCCGGTATCGGTGCTCAGGTGCACTACATCCCGATCTATCGCCAGCCGTACTACCGCGACGTGCTCGGCTATCCGCAGGACACCTGTCCTGTTGCGGAGGAGTACTACGCCGGAGCCATCTCTCTGCCGATCTTTCCATCGATGACCGGCACAGACGTCGAACGCGTCGTCGACTGCCTCCGGCGCGCGCTCCCGTGACGGCCAAGGGGCGGCCGCTCGTGGAGTCCGCGCTACTCCTCGAGCGCGCTCGGCGCGTCATTCCCGCGTTCACGCAGACTCTGAGCAAGAACCCGAGCCAGTGGGTCCGAGGCGTCGCTCCGGCGTACATCGCCAGGGGGAGCGGGGCGCATCTCTGGGACGTCGACGGCAACCGGTACATCGACTTCCCGATGGCGCTGGGACCCGTCATCCTCGGGTACTGCCATCCGGCGGTCGACGAGGCGATCGCCCGGCAGCTCGCCGACGGCATCATCTTCACGCTGCCGCACCCGATCGAGGTCGAGGTGGCCGAGCGCATCGTCGATCTCGTTCCGTCGGCCGAGCGCGTTCGGTTCGGCAAGACCGGCTCGGATGCGACGAGTGCGGCGATCCGCCTCGCCCGCGCATGCACCGGACGTGACGGAGTCCTGGCGTGCGGGTATCACGGCTGGCACGACTGGTACATCGGCTCGACCTCGCGCGCTCTGGGCGTCCCCGCGGCGGTGCGCGCCCTGATCGGGACCTTCGAGTTCAACGACCTCGCCTCGCTGGAAGCGGCACTCGCCGTTTCGGACGGCTCCACCGCCGCGGTGATCCTCGAGCCGTGTGGTGCAGTCGAGCCGGTGCCGGGCTTCCTGGAGGGCGTGATCGCGCTGGCGCATGCCGCCGGCGCCGTGGTGGTCTTCGACGAGATCATCACCGGCTTCCGGCTGGCCGCCGGCGGCGCGCAGGAGCGCTACGGCGTTCAGGCCGACCTGACCGCCTTCGGGAAAGCGCTCGGGAACGGGATGCCGATCTCGGCGCTCGCCGGCCGGGCCGAGCTGATGGACCGGCTCGAGGAGGTCTTCTTCTCGGGCACGCACGGCGGCGAGGCCCTCTCGCTGGCCGCCGCCAACGCCGTTCTCGATCAGCTCGATGCGGAGGCCTACGTTCAGCTCTTCGCGAAGGGCGAGCTCCTCCGCCGTGGGATCGAGCGTGCGATCGAACGTTCCGGTCTCGGCGAGTGGGTGCGAATCACCGGTGCCGCGCCGCGAACGGTCGTCACGATTCGCGAGCCGGACTCGGCGGGCTCGCTCCTGCCGGCGAAGTCGCTCGTCCAGCAGGAGCTCGTGAAGCGGGGGGTGCTGTTCAACGGCTCCAACTTCATCTGCCTGGCGCACACGACCGAGGATCTCGAGCAGGCGATCGATGCGTATGAAGCGGCGTTTCTGAGGCTGGCGGACGGTCTCGGCGGCGACCTCGCGGAGTTGCTCGAGGGCCCGGCGCTCCGGCCCGCGTTCCGGACTGTGTCGTCGTGGTAGCCGACGGCGCCACGCCCTGGTTTCGCGACTGGTTCGAGATCGGAGGGCGGCGGGTCGGACCGGGCGAGCCTGCCTATGTCATCGCCGAGGCCGGCGCGAACCACAATCGCGATCTCCGGCTGGCGAAAGAGTTGATCGATGCGGCGGCCGAGGCGGGAGCGGATGCCGTGAAGTTCCAAACGTATACGGGGGCGCTCTACTCGAAGCAGGCGCCCCGATTCAAATACCTGAATGATCCGCGTAGCCCGAGCGAGTTGCTCGAGGCGATCTCGCTGCCACGAGACTGGCACTCACAACTGGCCGACCACGCGGCGTCCAACGCGATCGCCTTCTTCTCGACACCGTTCGACCACGACGCGGTCGACAGCCTTGCCGCCGTCGGGGTGCCCGCGTTCAAGATCGCCTCCTTCGAAATCGTCGACCTGCCCCTCATTCGGCATGCGGCAGCCGTGGGCGTTCCGTTGATCCTTTCCACGGGGATGGCCGATTTCGGCGAGATCGAGGACGCTCTCGGAGCGGCGAAGGAGGCCGGCAACCACGAAGTCGCGCTCCTCCGCTGTGCCTCCCTCTACCCGGCGTCCCCCGCGATCATGAACCTACGCGCGATGTCGACCTTGCGCGACGCGTTCGGCGTGCCGGTTGGCCTGTCCGACCACACGACGGGGCTCTCGATCCCTGCCGCGGCCGCGGCCCTCGGAGCCAACCTGATCGAGAAGCACTTTACGCTGAGCCGTAGTCTGCCGGGGCCCGACCACCCGTTCGCGCTCGAGCCGGGAGAGCTCTCGGCGCTGGTCGTTGCCGTGCGCGAGGTCGAGGCTTCGCTCGGCACCGGCCGCCTCGATGGCCCGAGCGAGGCGGAGTCGCAAGAGATGTACGGGCTCGCGCGGAGTAGCCTTCACGCTGCCACCGACATCCCTGCCGGGACCGCCGTGACCCGCTCGATGTTGACCGTCAAGCGGCCCGGCTTCGGCATCAAGCCCAAGCACATCGACCTGGTTGTCGGCCGGGTGGCTCGGGACGACATCGCCGCCGACACGACGATCACCTGGGAGCTGATCTGACGGTCGACCGGTCGCGTCCGGCGGTGCCGCTCAGCCCCGGTGACCGCGGAACGTCGCCAGCGACGGCTCCTGCCTGACCGCGGCGAGGACCTCGCGCATTCCGGCGACGTGCCTGCGATTCCCCAGACGAGCGACGATCCGGCGGACGAACTCCAGGTCGTCGGCCGTGTCGACCGTCCAGCGAAGGTCGCCGAGTTGCTCGTCGCAGACGACCGCCGCGAACGGGAGCCGAGGCAGCTCGCGTCGGATCGCGGAGCTCACGTGCTCGCGGTCGAACGGGTCGTCGGTCGTGGCGGCGATCTGTTCGAGAATGGCCTTCGAGAACACCTCGACATCGAGGCCGTCCGGATAGGTCCTCGGCTCGATGTTGCTCGCGTACACGCAGCCGGCCGTTCGCTCGAAGAGTCGGATCACCTCGTCGACGATGCCCGGGTCGATCAGCGGGCAGTCGCCCGTGAGCCGCACCAGGGGCCCGTCTGCCGTAGCGGCGGCTCCCACGAAGCGTGCGAGGACGTCGTCGCGCTCGCCGCGGTGGATCTCACAATGCAGGGCGTGCGCCTCGACTTCGATCGGATCGTCGGCAGAATCCGTGCTCGTGGCAACCAGGATCCGATCGATCTCGAGCGACTGCCGCAAGCGGGCAACGAGAAGCGCGAGAAGCGGCTCGCCCTCGACGTCCGCCAGCGACTTACCCGGCAGGCGTGTCGAGGACATGCGCGCCGAAATCTGGAAGCTCACCCGCGTCACCTTTACC
>CAYXXE010000123.1:0-7779 GCA_964468985.1 uncultured Gaiellales bacterium
GACGCGGACGAGCATCTTGCCGACGTTGTCGCCGTGGAACAGGCCGGCGAACGCCGCCGGGAGGCGGTCGAACCCGTCCACGATCGTCTCGCGATACGTGAACGAGCCGTCGTGCACCCTCGGGCCGATCTCGGCGAGGAACTCCGGGAAGCGGGCGTTGTGGTCGAAGACGATGAAACCCTGGATGCGGAGCCGCTTGGTGACGACGAGACCGAGGTTGCGCGGCCCGGGCGACGGGGCGGTGTCGTTGTAGCGCGCGATCGCGCCGCAGGCGGCGACGCGTCCCCGCACGCGCAGGGCCGAGAGGGCTGCCTCGAGCTGCGGCCCGCCGACGTTGTCGAAGTACACGTCGATCCCGTCGGCGAGCGCCGTCCGGATGTCGCCGGTGCGATAGTTGAACGCCTCGGCTCCGAGCTCGCGCACCCAGGCGACCTTCTCGTCGGAGCCGGCGCTGCCGATCACCCGGCAGCCGCGCAGGCGCGCGATCTGCACCGCGGCGCTGCCGACGGCCCCGGCGGCTCCCGAGACAAAGACCGTCTCGCCCTCGCGCACCTGGGCGATCTCGTCGAGGCCGATCCAGGCCGTGAAGCCCACCATCCCGAGCACACCGAGCGCGGTCGACGGCGGTGCCAGCTCCGGGTCGAGCTTCGTCAGCCCGTCGCCGGCCGCGATCCCGCCGTCGCGCCAGCCGAGCTGCGACCGCACCCAGTCGCCGGCGGCGAACCGCGGGTCGCGTGACACCGTCACCCGGCCGACAGCCGCGCCGTCGATCGGCTGCCCGAGGTCGAACGGCGGGATGTAGGTGCGGACGCCGGTCATACGTCCGCGCATGTAGGGGTCGACCGACACGAGCACGTTGCGCACCAGCACCTCGCCCTCGGCCGGCTCGGGGTCTTCGACCTCCTGGAACTCGAAGTCGGTGTCCTTCGGCTCGCCCTCGGGGCGCGCCGCCAGGACGACGACCCGGCTCATGCCGACGTGGCGGGCAGGTCGGGGATCAGACCCTCCCCGGAGAGCAGCTCGCGGGCCTCGTCGAGCGACAGGTCCTCGGGCGGGACGATCGCATCGGACGGCGTCAGGTCGTCGTCCGGGAGGCGCACGCCGTTGTCGCGAACGAGATCGGCGAGTGCCGCGAGCCCGTGCCAGACGGCCGCCTCGTCGCCGGTCTCGACGGCGCGCGCCACCTGCTCGTCGAGCTCGTCGAGGCGGGCCAGGAGGGCGTCGGCGACCCGGTACTGGCCCTCGCCCATCAGCCGCACGATCACGTCGCGGGCTCCGGCTCCTCTGCGGCCGCGGGCGGCGTCTCCGGGTCGGCGGCCGGCGCCTCCGCATCGGGCAGCGCCTTCGGCTCGGGTGCGGCCCCGAGCGAGGCCTTCATCGCCGCGAGCTCGGAGTCGACCTGGCTGCCCTGCGAGAGCTGCGAGAGCTTCCGGTCGAGGTCGTCGCCGGTGGCGGTGAAGTCCTCGAGCGTGCCCGCCGCCGTCAGCTCCTCGATCGCGCCCGCGCGCGCCTGCATCTGCTCGGTCTTGTCCTTCGCGCGCTGCACGGCAAGCCCGACGTCGGCCATGTGCTCGCCGATCCCCGATGCCGCCTCGCCGATCTTGACCTGCGCCTCGGCAGCCGAGTACTGCGCCTTGATGACCTCTTTCTGGGTGCGGAACGACTCGATCTTCGCCGACAGGGTCTGCTCGCCCTCGACCAGCTTGGCCTGCTGCGCCTCGAGCTGCTGGCCCTGCTGCATGATCGACTCGAGCTGCGACTGGATGGCAGCCTTCCGCGCGAGCGCCTCGCGGGCGAGATCCTCGCGGTTCGCCTGCAACGCCTGCCGCGCCTGGCCGTCGAGCTTCTCGACCTGCTGCTGCATCGACTGGTACTGGAGCTCGAGCCGCTTCTTGGCGGTCGCCACGTCCGCGATCCCGCGCTTCACGTTCTGGAGCTGGCGGAGCTGCTCCTCGTAGGAGTAGTCGAGCGTCTCGTTCGGGTTCTCGGCGCGGTCGAGCGCCTTCGAGAACTTGGCCTTGACGATCGTGGTGGCGCGTCCCATCAAGCCGGGCATCTACAGATCTCCTGTCCTCGCGGATCGACACCGCTAGCGTACCGTGGCGATGGATCTCGTCGACCCGCGGATCGAGGCGTACGCCGAGCGGCAGACGACACCGCACGAGCCGCTGCTGGCCGAGCTGTCCGCCGCGACCGCCGAGGAGCTCGGCTCGGAGGGGATGCTCACCGGGCCGGTCGCCGGCCGTCTCCTCGAACTGCTCGTCTGGGCGGCGCAGCCCCAGCGCGTGCTCGAGATCGGCACCTTCAGCGGCCACTCCGCGCTCGCGATGGCCGCGGGGCTGCCGCCGGGCGGCAGGATCGACGCCTGCGAGCTCGACCCGAGGCGGGCGGCCGTCGCGCAACGCTTCTTCGACCGCTCACCGCTCGGCAACCGCATCACCCTGCACGTCGGGCCGGCGCTCGAGACGATCGAGCGGCTCACGGGCGACTTCGACTTCGTCTTCATCGACGCCGACAAGCCGGGCTATGTCGCCTACTACGAGGCCGTCGTCCCGCGCCTCGCGCCGCGTGGCCTGATCGTGGCCGACAACACACTCGCGGCGGGCCGGGTGCTCGGCAACGACGCCGAGCCGGTCGCGCTGTTCAACGAGCACGTCGCCCGAGACCCCCGCACCGTTCAGGCCCTGCTGACGGTGCGCGACGGCATGACCGTGATCCGGCTGGCGCCGTAGAGATCTCTTAGCGCTAAACGCGGAGCACGTCGAGCTGCGGATGCACAGCGGCGATGGCGGTGAAATCCGCGTCCTGCGTCACGACGGGCAGGCCGTGCTGCACCGCCGTCGCGGCGATCAGGGCGTCGAGCACCCGCGGGCGCAGGCCCGCCTCGCGGCAGTCGTGGACCAGCCGGGCGAACGCGCTCATCACCGGCTCGCTCACGGGGATCGGATCGGCTGCGCGCGCGAGGGCGAGAGTGTCGGCGCGGCGGGCCCGCGTGGTCGCGTCGGCGGCGGCGAGCACGCCGAGCTCGAGCTCGCCGAGCGTGACCACCGAGACGGCGAGGTCGGACGGCAGTTCGCCGAGCGGCCGCGCCCGCTCGCGCGCGATGAAGATCGACGTGTCGACGAGCGCGCGGGTCACAACTCGTCGATCCTCCCACCGGCCAGGCGGTCGAGATCGGCCCGCAGCCCCGGATCCGCCTGGCGCTCGGCCAACCGCTCCCCGAGCCACCCGCCCGGCAACCAGCGAGCGCGGCGACGGTGGGGGACGATGTCGGCAACGGGCTCTCCACGGCTCGTCAACGTCACGGACTCGCCGGCCTGCACCGCAGCGACGACGTCCGCCGTGCGGTTCCGCAACTCGCGCACGCTGACCTCCATGTGCGACACCGTAGCACCGAGCACGGAGACCGTCAACGTGTCCGAATTGGACAGTAGGGTTGGCGCTCGATGCGCCTCATCGTCGCCCGCTGCGAAGTCACCTACACCGGCCGCCTGAATGCCTACCTGCCGGAGTCAACCCGCCTCCTGATGCTGAAAGACGACGGCTCGGTGCTCGTGCATGCCGACGCCGGCGGCTTCAAGCCGCTCAACTGGATGACGCCGCCGACGGTGGTCGAGGATCTCGGCTCGGCCCTCGTCGTGCGCAAACGGGCCGGCCGGAGCGAGGATCGGCTCGAGATCCGCCTGCTCGAGGTGCTCTCCGACGTCACCCACGACATGGGCGAGGCGGCCGGGCTCGAGAAGGACGGCGTCGAGCGCGACCTGCAGCTCCTGCTCGCCGCCGACCCGGCGGCGATCGAGGACGGCCTGCGGCTCGTCAAGCGCGAGTGGCCGACCGACGTCGGCCCGGTCGACCTGCTGTGCCGCGACGCCGACGACGGCTGGGTCGCCGTCGAGATCAAGCGGATCGGCACGATCGACGCGGTCGAGCAGCTGACCCGCTACCTCGACTGCATCCGCGTCGACCCGGCACGGGCGAGCTGCCGCGGCATTCTCGCCGCCCAGCAGATCAAGCCCCAGGCGGTCGCGCTCGCCGAGAGCCGCGGGATCGCCTGCGCCGAGGTCGACCTGGCGGTGCTCCGCGGCGAGCGCGAGCCCGAGCTGACGCTCTTCGGCTAGTCGATCCACCAGTCCGCGACGCGCTCGCCGTCGCCGCCTTCGGGACGGTCGGAGCCCACGGCCAGGAGCTCGAGCCCTTGCGGCCCGGCTGCGAAGGCGCGGACGACCGAGGGGGCGACGCGCACGACGTCCCACGGGCCGACCTCGACGATCTCGTCGTCGAGCTTCACGCGTCCCGAGCCGCTGAGGACGAGGTAGACCTCCTCCTGCTCGCGGTGGCGGTGCCCACCTGTCGGCTGGTAGTTCGCGGCGTACCGGAAGTGGCTGACGCCGAGGTGCTCGGAGCCGAGGGCGCTGCGGCCGAAGCGAGCCTCGACCTGCGGGTTGTTCGCGCTGGCGGTCTCGTCGACCTCCAGCAGGTTCGTGATCGTGTAGTTGGGCATGGAACGAATCTACGTGCGGACACAAGGGTGGCCGAGACCCTGTCTAGGATGACCGGCAGAGCGTGATGCGGGCTGCGGTGATCAGCGAGGTCGGGGCGGGGCCGGTGCTCACGGAGCGGGCCGAGCCTGCCGGCGAGGCGGTCTACGAGCTCTCCGTCGTCGCGCTCAATCCCCTCGACGTCAACGTCGCCGCGGGCCGGTACTTTGGCGGCCATCCCGCATTGCCGTACGTCGCCGGCTGCGAAGGGGTCGGGCGCAGGCCCGACGGCGGGCGCGTGTACCTGTTCGGGGACGGTCTCGGCCTGTCCCGCGACGGCCTCCTGGCCGAGCGCGCGGCTGCGCCGGCGGATCTCGGCATCCCGCTCCCGGACGGGGTGTCCGACGAGGTCGCCGCCGCCTGCGGCATCGCCGGGATGGCCGGCTGGATGCCCGTCGCGTGGCGTGCGCCCGTGCGCCCGGACGACCGCGTGCTCGTGCTCGGGGCGACCGGCACGGTGGGCCTGGTGGCGGTGCAGGCGGCGAAACTCCTCGGAGCGGCGCACGTCGTCGCGGCAGGTCGCAATCCCGAGCGGCTTGAGCGCGCCGCCGCGCTCGGCGCGGACGCCGTCGTGAGCCTGGATGCCGACGATCTCGTCGCCGCGTTCAGGGAGGCGAGCGGCGGCGACGGCCCGACGCACATCGTCGACGCCCTCTGGGGGCTGCCTGCGGCGGCCGCGATCCAGGCCGCCGCGCCCGGCTACCGCCTCGTTCAGGTGGGCCAGTCGGCCGGTCCGGAGGCGACGCTCTCGTCCGCCTCGGTCCGCGGCAAGATGGGCGAGCTCTACGGCTACACCGACTTCGCCGTCGCGCGCGACGACTTCCGGACGGAGTACTTCCGGCTCGTCGGGCACGCGGCCGCGGGCGAGATCGTGTTCGACATCGACAGCTACCCGCTGGAGCGCGTCGCCGAGGCCTGGCAGCGGCAGGTCTCCGGCGCGGCCGGGAAGATCGTCGTCACCGTCACGGAGTGACGGCCGCCTTCAGGAGCACTGTCACGGAGTGACGGCCGCCTTCAGGAGCCCGTCGGGCGGGTCTGCGAACAGCGCCGGCAGCTCCTCGAGCAGGACGTGGTGCGTGACCAGGCGCTCCCACGGATAGGCGCCACTCGCGAGGAAGGCGAGCGCGGCGCGCACCGTCGCCGGCGTGTGGTGGAACGAGCCGCGGACCGTCAGTTCGTCGTAGTGCAGGCGATAGGCGTCGACCTGCGGCCGGGCGTCGCGCGGGAGCCCTCCGAAGAGCACGACGGTGCCACCGGGACGAACCAGCGCCGCCGCGTCGAGCCACGCCTGCTCGGTACCGGCCGCCTCGATGACGATGTCCGCGCCGCGCGCCTCCCCCACGCCGCCCCCGAAGGCCCGCACCAGCTCCTCGCGGCGCTCATCGCGGGCGCCGACGACGACCGGGCGGCCGCCGGCGTCGGCGACGCAGGCGCACAGCATCAACCCGATCGGGCCGGCGCCGAGGATCGCGACCCGGTCGCCCGGCTCGATGCCGGCGCGCTCGATGCCGCGCAGACAGCAGGCGAGCGGCTCGACCATCGCCGCGACCTCGGCGGCCAGCCCGCGTGGGACGTCGTGGAGGTTCACCGCGGCGATCCGCTCGGGCACGACGAGCCAGTCGGCGTAGGCGCCGGCGAGGAAGTGGAGCGCCTGACACTGCCCGCCGCGTGCGCAGCCTGCGCACGCCGCACAGGGAGCGGAGTTCGCGGCAACCACGCGGCGGCCGTCGACGAGGCCGCAGAACTCGTGGCCGAACGGCGCGGGGGACGTCTGCGCGAGCAGCGGATGGCCCCGCCGGTAGGTCTTGAGGTCGGTGCCGTCGGTGAGGGCGACCTCGATCTGCACGAGCACCTCACCCGGCCCGGCGGTCGGCTTCGGCACGTCCTCGATCCGAAGATCGCCCGGCGCGTACAGCCGTGCGGCCCTCACGGCGCGAACACCACCTTGTACGCATCGCCGCGCCGGTAGAGGTCGAGCCCGTGGGCGAACCGCTCGAGCGGCAGCGTCGTCACCGGCGGCAGCTCCAGCGACGGGAGCAACTCGATCGCCTCGGCGAACGCGGCGAGCGTGGCCGAGCGCGAGCCGACGAGCCTGAGCTCGCGCCGGTAGATCGCGTCGAGGTGTGTCGGGAACGGATCGGGGGGAGCCGAGAAGAGCAGCGCGGTCCCGCCCGGCTCGAGCCGGGCGAGCGCGCCGTCGAGCCCCGCCGCAGACGTCACGACGGCGGCTCCCACGTCGCCTGCGGGCGCCCCGGCACCGAGGGCCACCGCGCGCGCGACCCGGTCGGGACGGGGATCCGAGACGACGACCTCGTGCCCGTGCCCGAGCAGCACCTGCACCCACAGGAGCCCCACCGCGCCGCACCCGACCACCAGCACCTGCCCTGCCGAGACGAGCCGCACCGCCCGCAGGATGCACGCGAGCGGTTCGACCCAGATGCCGTCGCGCTCGTCGATGCTGTCCGGCAACGGAATCGCGTGCGTCGCGCGGAGCCGCTCGGCGAACCCGCCCGGCGCGAGGCGCGCGACGGCGAACTCCTCGCACGTCGACTCGTGGCCCGCCGCGCACCGCTCGCACGCCCCGCACGCGACCCTGTGGACGACCGTCACCCGCGTGCCGTCGTCGAGCGTTCCCTCGAGCTCGTGGCCCAGGACGGTGCCGGCAGCCGCCCGCCCGAGCTTCTCGACGTCCGAGCCGCAGAGCCCACACGCACGGACGTGCACGAGAGCACCAGGCCCGTCCGGCTCGGCCAGCTCGGCGAGTGCGAGACGGCCGTCCCCGCCGAGAACGAGTGCGCGCACGGCACTATCGTAGGGACATGGCCGTCAAGCTCCACCGCTGCCGCTTCGGGTGGGCGAAGGGGTCGCATCCGTGCTGGACGGTCGAGCAGGCGCTGCGCGACGCGGGTGTCGAGTACACCGTGGTCGCCGGTCCGGTCCTCCGCGGCAGCCGGACGGCGCTCCGGAAGCTGAGCGGCCAGCAGTTCTATCCGGTCATCGAGTTCGAGGACGGCACTGCCTACCGCGCGGAGTCGAAGGACATGGCCGCGAAGATCCGGGCCGGCGAGCTGGGCACGACCGCACCGTCGGCCTAGCGCCACCGGCCTGCGGCGCTACAATCGAGCTGCTGCGGGGCTATAGCTCAGCTGGGAGAGCGCCTGGATCGCACCCAGGAGGTCAGCGGTTCGAGCCCGCTTAGCTCCACTCACAAAAGACCTGCAAAAGCGGGTCTTTTGTTTTC
>CAYXXE010000124.1:0-7474 GCA_964468985.1 uncultured Gaiellales bacterium
CCGGCGCCCTCCTCGACGTCGTCGCGGATGCGGCGGCGCACCTGGAGCTCGGCCAGCCGCTCGCGCTGGAAGCGGAGGGCGATCGTGAGCCGCTCGACGACGTCGACGGCCTCGAGCAGCTCGATCTTCTGCTCGAACGTCGTCTCCGGCGCATACGCGGCCGTGTCGGCGAGCGTGCCGAGCTCGCGGATCGAGCGGACGAAGGACGAGATGCGCCCGTCGTCGCCGCGCAGCTCGAGGATCTCCTCGACGGTCGCCCGGTACTCCTGCTCGAGCTCGCGCGTCTTGACGCGCGGCGGTTCGACATCGGGGTGCTCCTCGATCTCCACCCGGAGGTTGCCGAGCGGGTCGGTGTGGGCGGCACCTGCGACGGCGCGGTGGAGGCCGATCAGGTTGACGGCACGGCCGCCGCCCGGCAGGCGCACCCGCTCGCCGACCTCGGCGACGGTGCCGACCTTCGCGTACTCGCCTTCGTGGCGGGGGACGAGCAGCACGCGCTCCTCGTCGTCGCCAACCTCGACGGCGATCGTGACGTTCATGTTCGGGAAGACGACGATGTCGTCGAGGGGGACCAGCAGCAGCGAGCTCAAGATTCACCTTTCTGTTGTGCTATGGAACCGATAGTAGCTTCAACAGATGAAGTGAGGTCGGTATTCCCGCGGTTAAATCGCCTCTGCGGGCGCGAACCGGCGGCGGACGACGAGCAGCCGCGCGAGGAGGATCCCTCCGAGCAGCAGCCCGAGGAGGCCGAACGGCACGACCGGGCTGACGATCAGCACCTGCTTGCTGAACGTCAGCTCCTTCGTCTCGGAAGCGGTACGCCCTGGATAGACGACGTGGAGCTTCATCGTCACCAGGCCGATCGGCCAGGAGGTCTTCGCGCGGACGGTGAAGAAGCGCCACTTGCCGGCGGGCAGGAGCAGGGGGGTGATCCGCTGCTCGACGAACGTGCCGCTCGGGGTGAACCGCTGGTCGTTCTCGCCCCAGAACTGCACCGCTGCACGGCCGACGTTGCCGATGCGCAGCTCGCCGGTGGCGGCCGACCCGAAGACGAGCCCCGGCACCTGGAAGGAGCCTGTGAGCTTGCGGACGCGCGGGCCCGGGACGTCGATCGTGACGAACGAGCCGATCTGGTTGATCACATGGACGCTCCCGGCTCCGGTCGCCGTCGGCGTCACGACGAACCCGATGAAGTACAGGTCGGGCGTCAGATGCTGTGGGACGTGGACCTCGAGCGGGACGTCGCGATAGCCGAGTGCCGGGATCGTCAGCCCACCGACCGGGAAGTTGACGAGGCCGCTCCACCGCGGATCGGGCTCGGCGCCGATCGCGACGCGGCCGTTGTCGCCGAGGGCGAGCGCCCGGCCGTCGATCGTCACGGTGATCGGGGTGGCGGTCGGATTGAGGATCCGGACCAGCGTCCTGGTGGGCGACCCGGGCTGCACCGGGACGGGATCGGGGGGAACGGAGACCGCGAGCGAGCGACTGGGCGCCGCCGGCAGGGACGCCGCGGCCGCCGGCATCGCGCCGGCGGCCAGGAACGTCAGCACCACGGACAGCGCGACGATCAGCGATGTCCTGGTGTGCACGCCGGGGGTCGCGCACATCCTGAGTCTGCTCACGATCAGTTGTAGTTCGGGGTGACCGTGTAGGTGATCGTGTCGGAGTACGTGCCCGACGGGACCGAGTAGTCGATCGCGACCCGGTTGGCGATCGTGATCGTGTCGGCGGTACCGCCGGTCGCGGCGCCGTGTGTGGCGATCGTCTCGCCGCCGGACGTGTAGCCCGCGTACTTCGAGCCGCTGAACGCCGTGTCGGCCGTTGCTCCCGTGGCGGTCACGGTGTAACCCCAATTAGGGGCGCCCGGCCAGGCGAGCGAGGTTGCCTTGCCGGTCGAGACCTTGGGGATCACCGGGTTGCCGGTGCTGCTGCTCTGCAGGCCCGTCGCGCTGTCGGCGACGCTGAGCGTGTAGCCCGAGTTCGCGTTCGTCTGGACGGTGAGCCCCACCGTCGCGCTCTGGTCGGCGAGCGCCGCCAGCGACGGATCCATGTCGAGCTCGAACGCGGTCTTGTTGACCGTGAAGGTCAGGCTCTGGGCGATCGCGACGGTCGCGGCCGTGTTGTTCGCTGCCAGCGTGACCGCCGGAGTGGTGCCCGTGTCGATCGTCGCGGGAGCGGACGTCTGGGTCGTGATCACCGTCGTGTAGCTGCCTGAAGTCGCGCTGTTCGTGAGCGCGCCGAACGACAGGTAGATCGGCGTGCCCGCGGTGACCGAGATGGGCGTCGTCACCGTGTAGGTGATCGTCTGGCCCGAGCGGGCGACCGTGCCGGCGGGGATGCCGTAGTTGCGCACGATCGTCGGCGTTCCGGCGAGTCCCGCTCCGGAGACCGCGAACGTGACGGTCTTGATCGTGCCGGTCGTCGCGGCGGTGAACGAGTACGAATACGTCACTCCGGTCGCCCCGACCTGGTTGTTCGAGACGGTCCAGCTCATGTTGGTCGGCGTCCCGGCGCTGGCGGACGACACCGCGAAGGCGAGCATGGCGATGGCAGCGACGGCCAACGTCACGAACGGCGCGCGCCACCGGAGTCTCCGGGCGGAACCGTGATTCCTCTTTGTCATGCCGTTCCTCCCTGGTCTGATACGTGGTCTGGTGCAGGTCGCACGAAACGAGCCGGGAACTCCCCGATTTGCGGGAGGCGCCGGTGCGACGTTGGGGTATTCGGCACCGGAGGCGCCCTGCCTTTCCCCCGAACGAGGGATTCCATCCCTGGATCGTGGGAGCCACGTACCCCGATCGGGGGTACGAGCGTCCGGGAGGAGCGCCGACATCTGCAAAGAACACGGGTCCGACCCCGGAATCCCGGAAACCGAGCCGATTGGACCAGCCGTTGCCGAAGGACGGGGAGACGAATGTGGGCGGGACGGCGGGCGCCGGCCTGTCGGGAGGCGCAGGCTTCGACCTCCTGTTCGAGCAGATCGAGAGCATGGTCTGCACCCTCGACGGCGAGGGGCGCTTCACGTCGGTCAACCCCGCCGGCGAGCGGCTGACCGGCTATACGGCAGCCGAGCTCGCCGGAACGTTCGCCTACGAGCTGATCGCCCCCGAGGTGCGCGGCCGCGCGCGCGAGCAGTTCCTCGCGCGGCTCGACGGCACCGCGCCGGCCAGACCCGACGAGTCGATCCTCGTCACCCGGGACGGCTCGCGGGTGCCGATCCGGGTGACCTCGACGACCTTCTCGCGGACGGGTCGGGTGACGGGCGTTCTCGGCCTCGTCACCGATCTCAGCGAGCGCAACCATGCGCTCGAGGAGGTCGAGCACGGGGCGCGGCTGCTCGCCGAGGCGGAGCGGCTCGCGCATCTCGGCAGCTGGCACCGCGACCTGCGCACGGGCGAGAGCACCTGGTCGGACGAGCTGTATCGCATCTTCGGCTTCGACCCCGGGCAGGGCTCCGTGCCCAGGGAGACGCTGCGGGCCCGGATCCACCCGGAGGACGAGGAGCGCGTGAGCCGGGTCGTCGCCGAGATCGAGGCGAACGGCGGCGAGTTCGGCATCGAGTACCGCTTCGTGCTGCCCGACGGTCAGATCCGCTGGCTGCACAGCATGGGCCACGCGATCCTCGAGGGGTCGCGGGTGGTGGGGAGCCGTGGCTCGGTGCAGGACATCACCGACCGCAAGCGCACCGAGGCCGAGCGCGACCGGTTGCGCGACCAGCTCCAGCACACCCAGCGGCTCGAGGCGATCGGCCGGCTGGCCGGCGGCGTCGCCCACGACTTCAACAACATGCTCACCGCGATCAGGGGCTACGGCGAGTTGCTGCTCGGCAGGCTCGACCCGGGCTCGCCCGCCCACCAGGAGGCGACCCAGATCCTCCGCGCCGCCGAGCAGGCCTCGACGCTGCCCCGCCAGCTGCTGGCGTTCAGCCGCAAGCAGCCGCTCGCGCCCACCCTGGTCGACCTGAACGACCTCGTCGGCGCCGCCGGCAACCTGTTGCGGCGGCTGCTCGGCGAGTCGATCGAGCTCGTCGCCGACGTCGCCTCCGGGCCGGCCCCGGCCTTCGTCGACCCGGGTCAGATCGAGCAGATCCTGCTGAACCTCGCGCTCAACGCCCGCGACGCGATGCCGGAGGGCGGCACGCTCCGCATCGCGACGGGGAGCGTCGAGCTCGACCCCGAGACGGCCGCCGAGCACGGTGCCGAAGCAGGCCCGTACGTCGTCGTGACCGTGTCCGACAGCGGCGAGGGGATGGACGAGGAGACGAGGGCGCACGCCTTCGAGCCGTTCTTCACCACGAAGTCGCACGGAGAGGGAACGGGGCTCGGCCTTGCCAGCGTCTACGGGGTCGTCTCGCAGAGCGGCGGCTTCATCCGACTGGACAGCACGGCGGGGAGTGGCACGACGTTCGCCCTGCACTTTCCCGCCGCCGCCCCGGCGCCCAACGAGGCAGAGGGGTCGCCCGGCGAGGCCGACGTCGCGCCCGCGGTCCTGCTGGTCGAGGACGAGGAGCTCGTTCGCGAGCTCGCCGCACGCATCCTCGAAGCGGCGGGGTACCGCGTGTGGGCGGCCGCGAGCGGCGCCGAGGCGCTCGAGCTGCACGCGCGGCTGCCTGCTCCGGTCGACGTCGTCCTGACCGACCTCGTGATGCCCGGCCTGGACGGTCGCGAGCTCGGGCGGCGGCTCCGGACGGCTCATCCGGGGATGCCCCTGGTGTTCATGTCCGGGTATGCCGACGAGGCAGCGCCGGTCGACTCCGAGTGGGGAGCCGACGCGGCGTTCCTGCAGAAGCCGTTCGCGGCGCGGGCGCTGATCGGCGCGGTCGAGCAGGCTGTACGTCGCGTCGCCGTCGCCGGGCCCGAGCCGGAGCACGAGGAGGAGCCGCAGCCCGACGGCGTGGCGATCACCTGCGTGATCGCCGACGACCACCCGCCCGTGCTCGACTCGGTCAGCCGCTTCCTCGAGCAGCAGGGCATCCAGGTCGTCGCGCGCGTCGCGAACGGCGGCGATGCCATCCGGGAGATCGAGGCGCGGCGGCCCGCGATCGCCCTGCTCGACGTCGTCATGCAGCCACTCAGCGGGATCGAGGTGGCCCGCCGGGTGGGTGTTTCGACCCCGGAGACCGGCGTCGTCCTCTACACGGGACACGGCGACCGCGCCCTGCTCGGAGAGGCGCTCGACGCGCATGTTCGCGGCTTCGTGCTGAAGGAGGCACCGCTCGCCGACCTCGTCCGGGCGCTGACCATCGTCCGGGAGGGCGGCACCTACGTCGACCCCGGCCTGTCGACGACGATCGCGTCGCCGGGCGCGGTGGCGACGCTGTCGCCGCTGACCCCGCGCGAGCAGGAGATCCTCGCCCTGCTGGCCGACGGGATGACGAACGAGAAGGTGGCGGCGTCACTCGGGATCTCGGCCGAGACGGTGCAGTCGCACGTCGGCAACGCGATGGGGAAGCTCGAGGCGGACACCCGTACGCAGGCGGTCGCGAAGGCACTGCGTCAGTCGCTCATCGCCTGACGGCTACGCGTGCTCGGCGAGCCAGGCGTACACGTCGGCCGCGGTGGTCGTGCTCTCGATCGTGTAGCGCCAGGGCTCCTTGCCCGGCGTGCTGAAGTCCGGGTCGCGCTGCGGCTGCACGAAGTAGACGCCGAAGTGGCTGCCGAGATACGCCTTCAACTCCACGGGGATCCGGGCGTCGTTCGTGTGGTACTGCCCGTAGTCGCCGTAGGGGACGGCAAAACCGGTCGGCGCGTAGCCGGGGATGTGCGCGCGGAGGAGCGCGAGGCCCTGGGCGAGGTCGCCCTCGGCTCGCGTCCGCCAGTCGGCGTACGGCTCCAGGTGGGCTCCTGACGGGTACCGGGCCGGGTCGTAGGCGAGCCAGGCGTAGTACGGGTGGAGGACGGGGGCGCCGGTCGAGTCGAGCCCGGTGGTGATGTTCACGTGGCCCTGGCCGGCGTGCAGCTGGATGTCCCAGCGGCCGGACGCCTGCATCGCCGCCAGCTCGTTCCAGCGCAGGAACTTCGCGAGGCCGCCGTCGGTCCAGCCCGTGGCGTCGAACATCGTCGCCTGGTCGCCGAGGGCGGCGAGCGTCGCGTCCGCGCCGCGGTAGGCATCGAAGCGGCCGTCGTCGAAGGTCAAGAGGATCGGCTCGGGCGGTAGGCTGACGGCCCGGCCGTGCCACCACTGGTCGTACTGGGCGAGGGAGATCGTGTGGTAGCCGGCCCGCTGCAGCATCAGCAGGATGCGCGCGAACTCGGTTGGCGTCGCGTTGTAGGAGGTGCAGCCCGAGGTCGCGCAGACGCTGTGGAACAGCAGCACCGGGATCGCGCCGTTCCGCGCCGGCAGGGGCTTGAACGCAGCCTGGTCGGCGACCGACAGCGTGAGCGGCGGCGCGGGGAGCGGTTGGCGGGCCGGGTCGACCGGGGCCGCCGCCGGCGCCGGCGCGCAGGCGCCGCCCGCCACCGTCGTCGCGGCAGCCGGGTCGGTCGGGACGAACACCCGGTAGCCGACCGTGCCGCCGACGCAGATGTCCACCTGCTCGCCGCCGGTGACGCTGCTTGTCAGCACGGTGCTGGGCTGGGCGGCGTAGGGGCCGGCTGCGAGCAGGGTCGTGAAGGCGGCGCTCGACGCGGTGCGCCTGAACTCGAGGGCCCAGGCGGGCTGCTTGAAGGCGTAGGTGCTCGACGACCAGCCCTGCAGCACCGGTGTGAGCTGCCCCTTGATCGCCGTCATCGTCGCGCCGGCCGGGTCGGCCTCGCGGATCGTCAGCGTCGGGGTGCCCGACGGGTCGGAGACGTAGGCGTCGCCGCCGCTCACCGCCACTTCGGCGTCGGGGGCGAGGTGCCACGTCTGGGCGTAGGAGTGGGAGGCGGCGCTCGTCAGGTGGTCGACGACGAGGGTCAGCCCCTGGCGCAGGATCGCCACGGTCCGCCGGTGGTGCACGCCGGCATAGAGGTCGCTCGTCCCGGTGGCCCAGGTCGCGCCGCCGGTCGAGCCGTGGCTGCCGGCCTGGGCCGAGCCCGCGGCCTGGTCGAGGCCGTCGACGACCACGGTGTTGTGCGAGCGCGTCCCGTGGAAGTACTCGAGGTCGGGCTGCTGCGTGTACGTGTAGAGGCCCGAGGTGGGAAGCAGCGTGGAGCCGTTCGAGTACAGCGTGAGCCCGAGCGCGTCGAGGTCGGAGTGGCTCGTCCGGTAGGTGCCGGCGTTGAACGTCACGTACGTCTGGTTGGCCAGATTCGCCGGCGCGCCCAGCGGTGAGCGCATGACGAACAGGCCCGAGACCGGGTAGAGCACCGTCCCGTCGGGCGGCGGAGTGCCGTGGGCGCCGCGGGTGAACGCGAAGTCGAAGCCGGCGTCGGCCGCGGCCAGCGGGCCGTAGACGGTGGGATCCTGGCTCGGGACGTAGGTGGTCGCGGTCGCGCCGAGCATCGGCAGGTAGCCGTTCGGCTGCGTGATCTCGGCGGCGTAGGCGAGCATC
>CAYXXE010000125.1:0-7453 GCA_964468985.1 uncultured Gaiellales bacterium
TCATCGCCGGCCTGGCGTTCAAGTCGTCGTCGGCGCCGTTCCACATGTGGACGCCCGACGTCTACGAGGGCTCGCCCACACCCGTCACCGCCTTCATGGCGTCCGCCACCAAGATCGCCGCCCTGGTCGTCACCTACCGGATCCTCACCACCGCGTTCCCCGGCGACGTGCACCAGTGGCGGTGGGCGCTCGCGATCATCGCCTGCACCTCGCTCGCCTGGGGCAACATCGCCGCGCTGCGCCAGCAGAACGTGAAGCGGATCCTGGCGTACTCGTCCGTCTCCCACGCGGGCTTCATGCTGATCGCGATCGCCGCGGCGAACGCACTCGGCGCGAAGGCCCTGATCTACTACCTGATCCCCTACTCGGCGATGTCGCTCGGCGCGTTCGCGGTCGTCGCAGCGCGCGAGCGGGAGCTCGGGATGCCCGTGACGCTCGAGAACCTCGCCGGCTTCGGCCTCGAGCGGCGCTTCCTCGGCGGCGCGATGAGCGTGTTCATGCTCGGCTTCCTCGGCTTCCCGCTGACGGGCGGGTTCATCGGCAAGTTCTACGTCTTCGCGGCCGCGTACCGGCACGGCTGGTGGTGGCTGATCGTCGCCGGCGTGATCGCCACGATGATCTCGGCCTACTACTACCTCGGGATCATCGGCGCGATGCTCTTCCGAGACCGCCGCGAGCTGCAGCTGGCACCCGCGGGCGGCTCTCCCCCGCGCGAGGTGGTCCTGAGCATCGGCGTCGCGCTCTGCCTGATCGTCACCGTCGGCTCGTTCTTCGCCGTACAGCCGCTGATCGACATCGCGCACAGCGCGGCGCGCGCGCTCCCGCTCTGACCGAGCGGGCGGGCGCTACGGCTTGGCGGGCTGGTAGGCCGCGCGGCGGCCGTAGTGCACGGCCGAGACCAGCGACTTGACCGCGAAGACGGCGAGGCAGGCGATGAGCGCCGAGCGGCCGAGCGGCGGCAACGCGTTCGTCTGGGTCTCGGGCGCCCGGGCCGCGCACGAGACGACGAGCAGCGCGGTCGCCAGGCCCCAGAGCAGCGCCTGCAGCCCGAGGATCGAATCGGCGCGTGCCTCGAGGTACTCGCCGAACGAGACGAGACCGGCGACCGCCGCGAACGGCACCGCCGCCAGAAGCGCGTCGCGGGCGAGCGAGTGGGAGCCGTAGCCGTCGAGGATCCCCGCGAGAATGGCCAGCGCGACCGGGAGGAGACGGCGTCCCACGCACACCAGGTTCGCGCTCGGCCCCCACGGTCCTTCTATGCTCGCGAGGTCCACGAGAAGGGAGAGAGATGGCTTCACTGACTTGGCTCGGTCACGCCTCGTTCCGGCTGGACACCGGCGCGGGCAAGCGCATCTACGTCGACCCTTGGCTCGGCGGGCCCACCTGCCCGGACGCCGAGCGGGAGCCCGAGCGGGCCGATCTGATCGCGGTGACGCACGGGCACGGCGACCATTCGAGCGACGCGGTCGCGCTCGCCGGGAAGCTGGGCTGCCCCGTGATCGGCATGGTCGAGCTGCTCGGCTGGATGACCGCTCAGGGCCTTGCGAACGACCAGGCGATCGGCTTCAACAAGGGCGGCACGATCGAGGTCGCAGGCGTCCGCGTGACGATGACGAACGCGTTCCATTCGAGCTCGGCGCCCGACGGCTCGTACGCCGGCGAGCCTGCAGGTTTCGTCTTCCACCTGGAGGACGGCAAGCGCGTCTACTTCGCCGGCGATACCTGCGTGTTCGGCGACATGCAGCTGATCGCCCGTCTCTACGCGCCCGAGGTCGCCGTGCTCCCGATCGGCGACCACTACACGATGGGCCCCGAGCAGGCCGCGCTCGCGCTCGAGCTCCTCGGCAACCCGCGCTGCGTCCCCTGCCACTGGGGCACGTTCCCGCTCCTGACCGGGACGCCCGTGAAGCTCGCCGGGCTGACGTCGGCGCGCGTCGAGCAGCTGACTCCGGGAGAGACGATCGAGCTGTGACCGACGGCCTCATTCGCGATCGCTGGTTCGGCGCGACCGGCCGCCGGGTGCCGGAGCTCGCGCTCGAGGGTGAGCTCGACCTCGGCGACGCGCTCGTGCTCGACTCGGTCGACGACGACGAGGCGCTCCGGGCCGCGCACGCGGCCGGCAGGCCGGTCGTCGTCCGGGCCACGACAGCCGGCGACGTGAAGCGGGCGCTCGCTCGGCCCGAGGTCGCCTCGGCGATCGTCGCCGACCCGGCGCTGCTCGCCCTCGACCTGACGAAGCTGACGTATGGCTAGCCGGATCGTCGCGACGTACTCGATCGCCGCCTGCGACCTCGAGGCCGGGCAGTGGGGCGTCGCGACGCAGTCGAAGTTCCTCGCGGTCGGCTCCGTCGTGCCGTGGGCGGAGCCGCAGGTGGGCGCAGTCGCCACCCAGGCCTACGCGAACCCTGGGTACGGGCCCGACGGGCTCGCACTGCTCCGCGAAGAGCTCGCCGCGGAGGAGGTCGTCGCGCGGCTCACGGCGGCCGACGACGGCCGCGAGCACCGCCAGCTCGGCGTCGTCGACGCCCACGGCGGCAGCGCCACGTTCACCGGCTCGGCGTGCCTCGACTGGGCCGGCGGGCTCAACGGCCCCTGCTTCGCCGCCCAGGGCAACATCCTGGTCGGCGCCGAGACGGTGGCCGCGCTCGCGGAGACCTTCGTCGCGACCGCCGGCCGCCCCCTCGCCGAGCGTCTCGTCGAGTCTCTCGCCGCGGCGGAGCGGGCCGGTGGCGATCGGCGTGGGCGCCAGTCCGCGGCCCTTCTCGTCGTCGAGCGCGACGCCGGCTACGCCGGCCTCTCGGACGTGCTGGTCGACCTCCGGGTCGACGACCATCCCGAGCCGATCGAGGAGCTGGCGCGACTTCACCATCTCCACGAGCTGCTGTTCGGGAAGACGCCGCCGGCGGACTGGGTCGACGTCGACGGCACCCTCCGCGGCGAGCTTGCGGCGCGGCTCGCCGCGCTCGGGCACGACGGGCCGCTGGAGCAGGCGTTCACGACCTGGGCGGCGACCGAGAACCTCGAGGAGCGGGTCGCGGGCGTCGAACGGGTCGACCCCGTCGTGCTGGCGGAGCTGCGGGCACGTTGAGCGGCTACGAGGTCACGCGGTTCGGCGAGCTCGAGGCGATCCCGGTCGCCGAGGGGCTCGTCTGGCACCCGGTGCGCCGCCGGCTCGGCATCACCGCCTTCGGGATCAACGCGTACTCCGCCGAGGAGGTCGGCGGGCACGTCGTCGAGCGTCACACCGAGGAGCAGCTCGGCCACGAGGAGGTGTACGTCGTCGTCAGCGGCCGGGCGCGGTTCGTGCTCGGCGACGACGTCGTGGACGCGCCGTCCGGGACGATGATCTTCCTGCGCGACCCGGCGGTGCAGCGCGAGGCGACGGCCGAGGAGCCGGGAACGCTGGTGCTCGCGGTCGGCGGCAAGCCCGGCGCGCCGTACGAGACCTCGGCCTGGGAGACGCTGTTCTACGCGCTCCCGGCCGTGCGCGAGGAGCGCTGGGACGAGGCGATCACGCTCCACGAGGAGGCGCTGCGCGAGCAGCCCGACCACCCACGGCTGCTGTACAACCTCGCCTGTGTCGAGTCGCTCGGCGGCCGTCACGACGAGGCGCTCCTCCACCTGCAGCAGGCGATTCGGCTCGATCGGCGCCTGGCCGACCGCGCGGAGAACGACGCCGACCTCGACGCGATCCGCGGGCTCGCCGGGTTTCCTATTCCCTGACGTCGCCGGGCAGGCGGATCCCCTCCGCCAGCACCCTGAGCGCCGGCACGGGGTCCGACTCCGGACGGGCGACGAGGAGCACGGCTCCGAACTCATCAGCGTCGCCCGGCGCGGCGGGCGTCAGGGCGTCGACGAGCAGGTGCAGGCCGACGGCGAGCGCGAAGGCCTTGCCGGCCTGGTCGCCCCCGAACGGGACGAGCTCCTCGGGCCGTGCCCGTCCCGCGAGGACGTCGCCGTGCGTGACCGCGCCCATCGAGACGTCCGCGACGAGGGGCGCGCCGTCGGAGGAGGGGATCCCGATCGCGAGCGGGTTCGTGCCCGCCAGCGGCCCTCCGCCCGACGGTGAGGGGAGCCGTCGCGGCGAGGTGGCCGTGAGCACGCCGACGAGCCCTCCCGCCGCCAACATCCGCACCCAGTAGCCGAGCGCGCCGGTAGGGAACGTCCGCGCGCAGACCACGAGCCGTGCGTGCGCCGGCGGGTCGACGAGCTGCCGACGGACGGCCGCGAACAGCGTCAGGTAGCCGAGCGCGCCGCCACCGTCCCAGCGCTCGTACGCCGCGTCGGCCGCCACCCGGCGCGGCCGTGCCGTGACCTCGAGCGCCGGCCAGGATTCGAGCCACTCGATCCGCGACAACCCGTGACCCGTCCGGCCCGTGCGCTCGGCCCAGAGGAAGTGCTCGGCCAGTACCTCGACGTCCTCCGGCGCGAAGCCGAGCGCCGCCAGGCGGGGCCGCGCCTCCTCAGGCCGCAACGCCGACCCGCTCTGAGAACTCGAGGATCGGCCAGCCCCGCTCGCCCGCGAGCCGGCGCAGCCGGCGGTCGGGGTTCACGGCGATCGGGTGGCCGACCGCCTCGAGGAACGGCAGGTCGGTGTGCGAGTCGGAGTACGCCGTCGACGCCGCGAGGTCGATCCCCTCACGCGCCGCGAGCTCCCGGACCGCTGCCGCCTTGCCCTCGCCGTGCGCACCCCGTAGCGACCGGCCCGTGTAGACGCCGTCGACGATCTCGCAGGTCGAGCCGATCGCGCCGTCGAGACCCAACTCGGCCGCCAGGTCCTCGACGATCTCCTGCAGGCTCGCCGAGACCACGTACACCGCCTCGCCGCGCTCGCGATGCGCGCGAACGAGTTCGAGCGGCTCCGCATAGACGAGCGGGCGCAGCACCGGCTCCAGCTCGGCCGCGACGAGAGCGTGGAGCTCGGCGACCGGGAGGCCGGCCAGGATCCGCATCCCGTCCTCCGACGCCTTCCGCACCGCCTCGCCGCCGACGCCACGCACGATGAACAGCACCTGGCGCAGGGCCGAGGTGGCGAGCTGGCGCCGCGAGATGAGCCCGCGGGCCCGGAACGCGGGCGCCAGGGCGAGCACCGCAGAGCGCTGGATGAGTGTGCGGTCGAGGTCGAAGAACGCCGCGGCCGGCATCCGGGCTAGACGAGCTTGAGGGTCTTGGTGAAGCCGCCGGTGCGACTCGCGTCGACCGTCTTCGCGACGGCGAGGATCGCCTGCGCCGGCGCCGACTCGGGAGCGGAGAGGACGAGCGGGACACCCGCGTCGCTCGACTCGCGCAACTCGACGTCGAGTGGCACGCGCCCGAGCAGCGGCACCCCGAGCTCGTCGGCGAGCCGGTCGCCACCGCCGGAGCCGAAGACGTCCGAGCTCATGTTCTCGACGACGCCGAGCAGGCGCATCCCCGTCTTCTGGGCCATCGTCGCGGCGCGCGCCGCCACCTCCTGGGCGAGCAGTTGCGGCGTCGTGACGACGAGCACCTCGGCCCGCGGAAGCAGCTGCCCGAGCGAGATCGAGACGTCACCGGTACCGGGCGGCATGTCGACCACGAGCACGTCGAGGTCGCCCCAGTGGACGTCCTGCAGGAACTGCTCGAGGGCGCGGTGCAGCATCGGGCCACGCCACATGACGGGGGCGTTGTCGTCGAGGAAGAAGCCGATCGACATCAGCTTCAGGTCGTGCGCCACCGGCGGGATCATCAGCTTGTCGACGAGGATCGGCTTCTGGTGGATGCCGAGCATGTGCGGGATCGAGTGGCCGTAGATGTCGGCGTCGAGCACCCCGACCTCCCGGCCGAGCGAGGCGAGCGCGGCGGCCAGGTTGACCGTGAGCGTCGACTTGCCGACGCCGCCCTTGCCGGAGGCGACCGCGATCACGCGCGTCGCCGGTGAGAGCTGGCTGGACCGCTCTTCCACACCGCCGCGCAGGCGGGTCGTCAGAGCGGCCCGCTCGTCGGGCGTCATCACGTCGAAGGCGAGCGTCACCGACGCGACCCCTGGCAGTCCGCCGACGTGCTCGCCCACCTGATCCTCGAAGCTCGAGCGCAACGGGCAGCCGGCCACGGTGAGGACGATCGTGAGGCGCACGTCGGCGCCGTCGATCTCGATCCCGCGCACCATGTCGAGCTCGGTCACCGGGCGGCGGAGCTCCGGGTCGATGACGCGGCTGAGCGCCTCGAGTACTTCTTCCTGCGTCGGCATGGGGCCAGGCTAGCCGAGGAGAGCTGCCGCGACGCGCGCGCACAGCTCCGGCGTGCCCGCCGCCGCGACCCGGGAGCGACCGATCAGGTCGAGCGGGGCCGAGCCGAACGGCGGTGCGTCGGGGAGCTCGATGGTGAGCCCCTGCTCGCGCACCAGGAGCTGCGCGGCGGCGATGTCGACCGCGCGGGCGGCTTTCAGCGAGACGACGCCGTCGACGCGCCCTGCCGCGAGATGGCAGAGGGTGATCGCCAGCGAGCCCATGACCCGGAGCCGCTCGGCAAGGCCGACGAAGCGTGCGGCGCTGTCGGCGACGTACTCGGTGGTGGTCGCCTCGAACGAGAGCAGCTCGAGCACGTCCTTCGGCCGCTCGGCGATCGGGTGGCCGTCGAGCAGGGCGCCACCGCCACGGGTGGCCGTCCATTCCTCGCCGGTGCCGAAATCGTGGACGTAGCCGAAGACGACGTCGTCCATCGTGTCACCGTCGGCGACCGCGATCGAGATCGAGAAGAACGGCAGGCCCCGTTTGGCGTTCAGCGAGCCGTCGATCGGGTCGACGACCACCCGCCAGGGGCCGGCGCCGACGACCCCGACCTCCTCGCTGACGATCGTCAGATCGTCGCGCGTCCGCAGGCGCTCGATGATGGCGCGCTCGGACGCCGCGTCGATCGCCGTCGTGTCGTCGCCGCCCTCGCCGGTGCCGACGACCGGCTCACGCTCGGCGCGGCCGGGCAGCTCGACGAGGACCCGCGAGACGTCGCCACGAGCGGCACGGCAGAGCTCGAGCCACTCGTCCGGCCGGAAGTCGCTCATGCGGAGACCGGGAACAGCAGCAGCCCGGAGGTGAGTTTCGGGTAGAAGAACGTCGACTTCTGCGGCATCGTCTCGCCCGCGAGAGCGAACCGCGCGACCTGCTCGACGGTCACCGCCTCGAGCAGGAACGCGGCCTCGGCATCGCCACGATCGACGGCCGCGACGGCCTCGGCGGCGTAGGGCGTGTACGTCACGCCCTCGGGGTGGAGCGCGTCGACGACGCGTGGGCCGAAGTCGTCGTCGCTCCGTACCCGGATGTAGCGGCCGTCCCGGTACAGCGTCACGCCCTCGCCCGGCTCGCCCACGTCGTCGCCGGGGACGTCCCCGACGTGCTCGGCGATCCGGTGGGTCGGGAAGATCTCGAGCCCCCGCGCACGCGCCGAGACCAGGATCGCCAGGGTGTGCGTCGCCGCCGGCTGCTCCTCCCGGTACGCG
>CAYXXE010000126.1:0-7420 GCA_964468985.1 uncultured Gaiellales bacterium
CGTCGCCGACGAGCCAGATCGCCGGGTACTTCATCGTCAGCTTCGAGCCGAGGTTGCCGTCGACCCACTCCATCGTCGCGTTCTCGTAGGCGACCGCGCGCTTGGTGACGAGGTTGTAGACGTTGTTCGACCAGTTCTGGATCGTCGTGTAGCGGCACCGGCCGCCCTTCTTGACGACGATCTCGACGACGGCCGAATGCAGCGAGTCGCTCGAGTAGATCGGAGCGGTGCAGCCCTCGACGTAGTGCACGTACGCGTTCTCGTCGACGATGATCAGCGTGCGCTCGAACTGACCCATGTTCTCGGCGTTGATCCGGAAGTAGGCCTGGAGCGGCAGCTCGATGTGGACGCCCGGCGGCACGTAGATGAACGAGCCACCCGACCACACGGCGCTGTTCAGCGCGGCGAACTTGTTGTCGTTCTGCGGGATGATCGTGCCGAAGTACTCCTTGAAGACATCCTCGTGCTCGCGGAGCGCCGTGTCCGTGTCGAGGAAGATGACGCCCTGGTCGGTGAGCTTCTGCTGGAGCTTGTGGTAGACGACCTCGCTCTCGTACTGGGCGCCGACGCCGGCGAGGTAGTTCTTCTCGGCCTCCGGGATGCCGAGCTTGTCCCAGGTGTCCTTGATGTCGGGCGGGAGATCCTCCCACGAGTCGGCCTGGTTCTCGGTCGGCTTGATGTAGTAGTAGATGTTCTGGAAGTCGATCTCGTGCAGCGTGTGACCGCCGCCCCACGTGGGCATCGGGCGCGCGTTGAAGTAGTCGAGCGACTTGTGGCGGAACTTCCGCATCCAATCCGGCTCGTTCTTGTGCGACGAGATCGCGTCGACCAGCTCGTGCGAGAGGCCGCGGCCGCTCTTGAAGAAGTAGTCCTCGTCGACGTGGAAGCCGTACTTGACCTCGTAGTCGGAGCCGATCCCCTCGACGATCTCGGACTCGGTCTGAGTCATTACGCGGGCACCTCTGCTTCCCAACGCTCGTAGCCGGAAGTCTCGAGCTCGAGTGCGAGCTCGGGACCGCCCTCCTCGACGATCCTGCCGTCGACGAAGACATGGACGAAATCGGGCTTGATGTAGTTGAGGATGCGCTGGTAGTGCGTGATCACGAGCGCACCCATGTCCGGGCCGACCAGCTTCTGCACGCCTTCCGCGACAACCTTCAGGGCGTCGATGTCGAGGCCCGAGTCGGTCTCGTCGAGCACGGCGATCTTCGGCTGCAGCATCGCCATCTGGAGGATCTCGACGCGCTTCTTCTCGCCGCCCGAAAAGCCGTCGTTGAGGTAGCGCGAGGCGAGCTCGCGGCTGACCTTCAGGTTGTCCATCTGGGCCAGGAACAGCTTGCGGAACTCGGGCACCGGCATCGGGTCGGCGACGCCGCCGTTCTTCGCTTTCCGGACCGCGTTCAGGGCCTGCCGCAGGAAGTTCGTCACCGTGACGCCCGGAATCGCATGCGGATACTGGAAGGCGAGGAACAGCCCGGCCTGGGCGCGCTCGTCGGCGCCGGCCTCGGTCATGTCGACACCGTCGAGGAGGATCTGGCCCTCGGTGATCTCGTAGGCGGGATGGCCGGCGATCGCGTAGGCGAGCGTCGACTTGCCCGAGCCGTTCGGCCCCATCACGGCATGCACCTCGCCGCTCGCGATCGTCAGGTCGACGCCCTTCACGATCGGGGTGCCGTCCTCGAGCGCGACGTGCAGGTTCCTCAACTCCAGAGTTGCCACGCGCTCATCGTAGCCAACACGTTCCGGCAGGCCGCCCCGAGGCCGGACCGAACCGAAGGGATCGCTCCGCCGAACGGCGTCTGTCAGGACGGGAGCCTTCTTCACGAAGCGGTAACCCGACACGCCCCTCGAACCAGGTAAGGTGGTCACATGCCGAACATCGGACCCATGGAAATCGTGCTGCTGCTGATCCTCGCGCTGCTGCTCTTCGGGGCGAAGCGCCTCCCGGAGATCGGCCGCTCGCTGGGCTCGGGGATGCGGGAGTTCAAGGACTCCGTCTCGGGCGTCACCAAGCCCGAGCCGACGCAGATCACGCAGTTGCCGGTCGGAACGCAGGAGACTCCTGCGGCCGCACCGGTCCACGAGCACGACACCGTCAACTAGCCGGACATGCGCTTGTGGCGTCCGCCTCGTCGCCTCGACCAGGGCGAGGAGGCCTCCCTGGTCGAGCATCTCGAAGAGCTCCGCCAGCGCATCTTCACCTGCATCGGTGCGGTCGTCGTCGCGGCGATCGTCGCCTTCGTCTTCCACCGCCGCCTGATCCACTGGCTCGAGCAGCCGCTGCCGGCGAAGCACCGGGAGCTCGTCACGTTCAGCCCGGGCGAGCCGTTCATGACGTCGATCTGGGTGAGTATCTGGGCCGGCTTCCTGATCTCGATGCCGATCGTGCTCTGGCAGGTGTGGGCGTTCTTCATCCCGGCCTTCGACAAGTCGCACGAGACGGTGCTGAAGGTCTTCGTGTTCGTCTCGAGCGCGCTCCTGGTCGCCGGCGTGGTCTTCGGCTACTTCGTCGCGCTTCCCGCGGCCGTGCACTTCCTGACGAACTACGACAACTCCGTCTACACGGTGATGATCCGGGCGCGCGACTACATCTCGTTCGCGACGAAAGTGCTGCTGGCGATGGCGATCGTGTTCGAGTTGCCGATCTTCGTCGTCGGCCTCACGAGGCTCGGCATCCTCACCACCGACAAGCTCCGCAAGAACCGGCGCATCGGCTACTTCATCGTCGCCTGCGTCGGTGTCGCGCTGCCGGGCGTCGATCCGGTGACGACCGTGTTCGAGACGGTGCCGCTCGCGGTCCTGTACGAGCTGTCGATCTGGGCCTCCGTGCTGCTCGACCGGCGCTCGGCACGCTCCGCCGCCGCCGTCGCCGGCGTCTGAACGAGCGACCGTTGGACGAGCTCTCCGCGGACTGGGTGCTGCCCGTCTCGGGCCCGCCGGTCCGGAACGGCCTGGTCCGGCACGAGGGCGGGCGCATCGTGGAGGTCACGACCGGCCGCGCCGCCCGTCACCACGCCGACGCGGTGATCATCCCGGGCTTCGTGAACGCCCATTCGCACCTGGAGTACTCGGTGTACGCCGGCTTCGGCGACGGCGAGGCCTTCGGGTCGTGGCTCGGGACGCACATCCGGCGCAAGCAGGCACTCGACGACGCGGCGATGCTGGCGGTCGCCCGCCGGGGCGCCTGGGACTCGCTCGCCTCGGGGATCACGACGACCGCCGACTACAGCTTCTCGGGCGCGGCAGCCACCGCGGCGGAGGAGGTCGGGCTGAGGGCGATCGTCTACCTCGAGGTGTTCGCGCAGGAGCCCGCGGTGGCCGAGGCCCAGTTCACCGCGAAGCACGAGCGGCTCGCCGAGACACGGCTGGTGCGGCTCGGCATCTCGCCGCATGCTCCCTATACGTGCTCGGCCGAGGTCTACCGCTGGTGCCTGTCGCTCGGCATCCCCGTCGGGACCCACCTCGCCGAAAGCCGGAGCGAGCACGAGTGGCTCGAGCACGGCACCGGCCCGCTCGCCGCGATCGGGCCGATGCTGGTGCAGCCGACGGGGAAGCGGTCGGTCGCGAGCCTCGACTCGGTGCTCGGGCCCGAGCTGCTCTGCGCCCACTGCGTCGAGCTCGACGCCCGCGAGATCGCGCTGCTCGCCGAGCGCGGCGTGCCGGTGGCGCACTGCCCCAGGTCGAACGCGCTGCTCGGCTGCGGCATCGCGCCCTTGACGGACCTCCGGGCCGCCGGCGTGACGGTGGGCCTCGGCACCGATTCGCCCGCCTCGACCCCGTCGTTCGACGTGTTCGACGAGCTGCGCGCCACGATCGCGTTCGCCCGGGCCCGCGAGCGGCGGCCCGACGCGCTCGGCGCAGCCGACGCGCTGCGCCTGGCGACTCTCGATGCCGCGCGGGCGCTGCGTCTCGACCGCGAGGTGGGTACGCTGCAGCCCGGCAAGCGCGCCGACCTGGCGGTCGTGTCGCTCGCGGGAAGCCCCTACCATCCGGTCGAGGATCCCGAGGCGGCCGTCGTCTTCGGAGGCTCGCCGGAACGCGTGATCGAGACGATCGTCGACGGCAGCACCCGATACCGAAGCGAGGAACGAGGACCGACGTGGCAAGAGGCACACAGCACCTCAAGCGCCGCCCGCGCGCGGATGCTCGCAGCAGCGCCGTAGCAACGGCGGCGGCGCAGCAGCCGCGCAAGAAGAAGAAGCCGCCGCAATGGCAGGAGGAGCTCTTCTTCTCCCGGCTCAGGGTGCACGCGAAGTGGGTCTTCGTGCTGCTGGCGATCGCGTTCGGGCTCGGCTTCGTCATCTTCGGCGTCGGCTCCGGCTCGACCGGCATCTCGGACGCGCTCCAGAACGCCTTCAACTTCGGCGGCGGCAGCGGCACGTCGATCGGCAGCCTCCAGAAGAAGGTCGCCAAGCACCCGACGGACGCCGCGGCGTGGCTCGACCTCGCGACCGCCTACGAGACGAAGCAGCGCACCCAGGACGCCGTGAACGCCCTCCAGCAGTACGTCGCGCTGAAACCGAAGGACGCGAACGGCCTCGGCCAGCTCGCCTCGCAGTACACGACGCTCGTGCAGAACGACTACACCGCGCTACAGACCTCCCAGTCGAACGCCGTGCTCTCGTCGCCCGCGACGCTCTTCCAGCCGCCCACCACCTCGCCGCTCAGCAAGGTGCTCTCGACCGACGCCACCAAGAGCCCGCTCGACGCGGCCGTCCAGGCGCAGGCGAGCACCGACGCGACGAGCGCCTCGACCGCGCTGCAGACGGCCGAGCAGGAGGCCGTGTCGACCTACCAGCAGCTCGCCAAGCTGACGCCGAAGGATCCGACGGCGCAGCTCCAGCTCGGCAACTACGCGCAGCTGGTGGGGGACAACACCGTCGCGATCGCCGCGTTCGAGACGTTCCTGAAGCTCGCGCCGGACGACCTCGAGGCGCCCAAGGTGCGCACCGCGCTGAAGGCGCTGAAGAAGGCGGCGGCTACTGCGTCGAGCTCGTCGTCGGGAGGTTAGACTCAGCCGGGGCGAGCCGCACCGGAACAGCCGGTGGGCGACGTCCGAGCCCTGAGCGTTCGACAGCCAGCATGAATTTCGAAATCCAGACCGAGCAGATCGCGCCTGACGCGTACGTCGTCTCGCTCACCGGCGAGGTCGACCTGTACACCGCGCCCGAGTTCAAGCAGCAGCTGCTCGAGATCGCCGCGCAGGGCACGCGCCAGGTGATCGTCGACCTGACCCGGACGACCTTCATCGACTCGACGACGCTCGGCGTGCTGGTGGGCGGCGTGAAGCGCCTGCGCGTGAACGGCGGCGCGCTGACGATCGTCTGCGACGACCGCAACATCACCAAGATCTTCGAGATCACCGGCCTCGACCGGGTATTCCCGATCTACGAGACGCGCGCCGAGGCGATCTCGGAGCTGACGCACGTCTCCCAACCGATCGCCTGACCCTGAATCGCCTGACCCTGAATCGCCTGCTCGCACCGGTCGCTCTCGCCTTCGTGGCCCTCCTCGCCGCGGGCTGCGGCGCGGTCGGCCGCGTCACCAGCGGCGACCCGAGCCAGGGGAAGGCGATCTTCCTGAAGACGTGCGGCGCCTGCCACACGCTCGCCGACGCCGGCACGCAGGGCACGGTGGGGCCGAACCTCGACGATGCCTTCTCGTCGGACAAGCAGCAGGGCTTCTCCCAGCAGACGATGAAGGACATCGTCCGCGGCCAGATCGCCTACCCGGATCCCGCCGGGGCGATGCGCGCCAACCTCGTGACCGGTGCC
The DNA here is from genome assembly GCA_964468985.1 of uncultured Gaiellales bacterium. Classification (GTDB taxonomy): domain Bacteria; phylum Actinomycetota; class Thermoleophilia; order Gaiellales; family Gaiellaceae; genus PALSA-600. Next base: position 5,775 of record CAYXXE010000126.1, read on the forward strand.
GACGCGAACTCGGTCGCCACCTACATCGCCCAGTGCTCGGGCAACCCGCAGTGCGGCGTCACCGCTGCCACGGCCGCCCCTGCCACGACCACGACGACGACCACCGGCGGTGGTTCGACCGGCAGCTCCGCTCTCGCAGCGGGCAAGCAGGTGTTCGCCTCGGCCGGCTGCGGCGGCTGCCACACCTTGAAGGACGCGGGGACCTCCGGCACGGTCGGGCCGAACCTCGACCAGCTGAAGCCCTCGCAGGCCCGGGTCGTGACTCAGGTGACGAACGGGGGCACCATCATGCCGTCGTTCAAAGGCAAGCTGACCGCCGCTCAGATCCAGGCTGTCGCGACGTACGTCTCGTCCGTCGCCGGCAAGTAGTCCTACAGAATCCGCCCGAGCACGAGATAGGCCGGGTAGCCGGGCCCGAAGTCGACGCCGGCCAGCTCCTGCCAGCCGTTCTTCGCGTAGAAGTCGCGCGCCTTGCGCGAGCCGGCCTGCGTCGAGAGCAGCGCCCGGTCGTGGCGCTGGCTCGTGAGCAGATAGGCCAGCAGCAGCGAGCCGATCCCCCGCCGCTGGGCGCCTGGGCGGACATGCAGCTCGGCGACCTCGAAGTGCGGCCGGTCGAGCCAGTCGGCTCGCTGCGCTGCGGTGAGCGCCTGCGCGACCCGCTCCGACCACCAGTGCCCGCGCTCGCCGTCGTAGCCGTAGGCGAAGCCCAAGACCGAGCCGAACCCGTTCACGGCCCCCTGCGGCTCGCGGGCGACCAGGAAGGCGAAGCCCGAGCGGGTCGCGTGCCGGGGCAGGCGCTCGCCGACCCATTCGTCGCTGAGCGCCCCGGGCCCGAGCGCCGAGCGGTGCACCTCGCGAAGCTCGTCCGCCAGCGGCAGCGGGTCGACCGCCTCGATCGCGTTGCCGCTGATCGGGGAGCTGCTCAGCTCGGCGAGCCCGCGTGCGGGCGGCTGCGGAGCACCCGCCAGGCGACGACCGCCGAGGCCACCAGGAAGACGGCCAGGCCGAGCCACGAGTCGACGGCGGACGCCGCCGCGATCAGGCCGAAGTAGACGGCGGCCGAGAGCAGGAACCGGAACGCGTCGGCCTCGCTGCGAAACGGGTTGGTCATCCCGGGGCCGCTCAGAGCAGGTAGACGGTCACGTAGACCACGATCCACATGACGTCGACGAAGTGCCAGTAGATGCCGCCGAGCTCGACGCCGTGATGCTCCTCGGGCGTGAAATGGCCGCGGAACGCCCTGATCGTCATCGCGAGCAGGATCGTCAGGCCGACGAAGACGTGCGCCCCGTGCAGGCCGGTGAGGCCGAAGAAGGTCGCGGCGAACGACGTGTCGCCCGTGTTGAAGCCGAGGCGGTGGTACTCGATCATCTGCGTCAGCAGGAACGTCAGGCCGAGCAGGAACGTGAGGAGGAGCCCGGCCTGCAGGCCGGCCCGGTTGCCGCGCTTGATCGAGGTCGTCGCCCAGTGCATCGTGAAGCTCGAGCTGACCAGGATGAGCGTGTTCACGAGCGCCACGAACCACGGGCGCTGGAAGCCGTCCGGCGGCCAGTGCCCGCCGACGCCGTGGTTCACGACGCGGTCGAAGAAGTAGACGGTGAAGAACGAGCCGAAGAGCATGATCTCCGACCCGATGAACAGGAACA
>CAYXXE010000127.1:0-7336 GCA_964468985.1 uncultured Gaiellales bacterium
AGCTCGAGGTGTGGGACTCGCCGAACTCGGCCGGCATCGTCATCGACGCCGTCCGGCTCACGAAGCTGGCGCTGAACAACGGCATCGCGGGCGCGCTCGTCGGGCCGAGCTCGTACCTGATGAAGTCGCCGCCGCAGCAGATCGCCGACGACGACGCCGCCGAGCTGGTCGAGGAGTTCATCGAGCGCAACCGGCGCTCGGTGACGGCTCCGGCACCCGCGGAGGTCTAGGAACGGAAGGTGCCAGGCACCGCAGCGCGGTGCCTGGCACTAAGCTCAGGCCCAGATGCGGGTCTGCCTCGTCACGCCGTTCGCGTGGTCGCTGCCCCACGACGTGAACGACCACGTCGCGGGCGTCGCCGCCGGGCTGCGCTCCCTCGGCCACGAGGTGACCGTGGTCGCCCCGTCGACGCGGGCGAGCGACCTGCTCGCAGGCCGGCGCGCGCTCCAGCACGGCGCGACCGCGGACGTGATCGCCGTCGGGCCCGCCGTTCCCGTGTCGCGGCGCTCCCAGATGGGTGTCCCTGTCGGCGTGCGCGCGAACCTGTCGCTGGCGCTCGAGCAGGGGCGATTCGACCTCGTCCACGGCTTCGACCCCGGTCTGCCGTCGCTGTCGTACCTCGCGCTGCGGGAGACCGACGCGCTCGCGGTCGCGACGTTCGCCTCGCCCGACCGCCTCGGCTACCCGCCCGCGCGCTCCCAGCGCGAGAAGCTCCTCGGCCGGCTCGACTCGCTGCTCGCGCTGACGGAGCCCGCGCGGGCGGCGGCCGAGGAGCGTTTCCCCGGCGACTACCGGCTGATCTCGCCCGGCGTCGATGTCGAGCTCTTCCGCCCGGAGGCGAAGGAGCGGCTGATCGTGGTCGAGCTCCGCCCGAACGAGCGCGTGCTCGCCCGCGCCGTGATGGAGGCCCTCGACGAGCTGCCGGGCTGGCAGGTGGCGCTCCTCCGCACCCGTCCGCTGATCGCCCGGCCCGCGATCCCGCGCCGGCTCGCCGGCCGCGTCAATCTGCGCACGGCGCGCGACGGCCCCTCGCGGGCCCGCCTGCTCAACCGGGCCGCGATCTTCGTGCCGGGGATCGCCGGCCACTCGCGCGTCAGGCTCGAGGCACTCGCCGCCGGTTGCGCGCTCGCCGACCCGCCGGGGCGGGAGGCTCAGCCGGAGCTCGCCGCGGCGGCGGCAGCCCGCCTGGCCGAGGACGACGCTCTCCGCGCCGCCGCCGGCGCGGCCGCACGAGCCGAGGCCGAGCCGCAGGCGTTCGCCGCGGTGGCGCTCGAGCTCTCCGAGCTGTACGCCGGCCTGACCCACCGGAAGCGGCCACCGCGGCGGCGCAGCGAGCCGCTGCACGACCGGCCTTGGATCCTGGCCGACCTGCACATGCACACCACCTGGTCGCACGACTGCTCGGTCGATCCGGCCGAGCTCGTCGACCACGCCGAGGCAGAGGGGCTCGGGGCGATCGCGGTGACCGACCACAACGTCTTCGGCGGCGCGCTGGAGGCCGCCGACTACGCGCGCCGCCGCGACCTCGTGGTGATCCCGGGCGAAGAGGTGAAGACCGACAACCAGGGCGAGGTGATCGGCCTCTTCCTCGAGCGAGAGATCCCCCGCGGCCTCACGTTCGCCGACACGATCGCGGCGATCCGGGAGCAGGGCGGCCTGGTGTACGTGCCGCACCCGTTCGACCGCCTCCACGCGATCCCCGACCCGCAGACCCTGCACCGCCACGTCGCCGACATCGACGTGCTCGAGGTCTACAACGCGCGGCTGCTGTTCGAGGCCTACAACGACGAGGCGCTGCGCTTCGCGCGGAAGTACAACTTGACGATGGGAGCCGGCTCCGACGCGCACGTGCTCCAGGGGGTCGGGACGGGCGCGTTGCGGATGCGGGCGTTCACCGACCCGGAGGAGTTCCTGATCTCGCTCCGGAGCGCCGAGGTGCTGCGCCGGCCGAAGTCGCTCGCCTACCTCCAGTCGCTGAAATGGGTCGCCCAGGTCAAGGAGAAGGTCCGCTAAACCCGAAAGGACCCCGTGCCCTTGGCCACCGCAGTGACGACAGACGAGATCTACGAGCGCTATCTCCGGAAAGCGATCACCGAGATCAATCGCCTTTCGCAGGAGATCGGGCAGGCCGCCGACGGCGCCCCCACCGCGCTCCCGACGGGGCACCCGCTCGCGACCATCTTCCTGCTCAAGTACGGGCCGCAGAACCCCGAGCTGCAGGAGGGCGTCGCCTTCCACGGCCGGTCCGGCAACGCACTCATCAAGTCGCTGCAACGGCTGCACGTCGACCCGCTCGAGGTCTACGGCACGAACTGCGTCAAGTTCGCCGGCGCCCCGCTCGACGTCTCCGCGCAGTGGCTCCAGCGGGAGCTGCGGATCGTCCAACCGCGCCTCGTCGTCGTGATGGGCGAGGATGCGCTCGAGTTCCTGAACGGAGTCGGCTTCCCGCTCTCGCAGCCCGTACCGGCCCGCGACGGCGAGCTGCAGCGGTTCACGCCGACGATCGAGGCGCTGGCGGTCCCCGACATCGACCTGTCGCTGGACGGGCAGGCCGCGAAGACCGCCTTCTGGAACGCGTTCAAGGCGGTCGGCCCCTGGTGGGCCGCGCTCCCGCCCTATTAGACAGGCATCGCCGCCCCCTGGCGGCGGGTCTGTTCCTCGTCCTGCTCGGCTACTACGAGGCCGCCCCGCACCTCTGGCGGCTGGGCGTCTGGGGCGATGTGGCCTGGCTCGCGCTCGTCCTGATCCCGGCGGTGTTCGCGCTGGTCGGCCTCGCGGCGCCGCTGCTGGACGTGCGCTGGCGGCTCTGGGCCGGCCTCGTGTTCGTCGCGCTGGCGGTGGTGCTCACGGCGGTCCATGCGAACGTCTTCGCCAACTTCGCCCGGCTCGGCGCGATGCTGTTCATCGCGTTCTGGTTCCTCGAGTTCTTCGACACGCTCGGCTGGGTGGTGCTGGTCGCCTCGATCATTCCGTGGGTCGACGCCTACTCGGTGTGGCGCGGCCCGACCAAGTCGATCCTCACCGCGCACCCGCACGTCTTCACCGTGCTGTCGTTCGCGTTCCCGGTGCCGGGCAAGGTGAGCGCCGCGAACCTCGGCATGCCCGACCTGTTCTTCTTCTCGCTGTTCTTCGCGGCGTCGGTGCGCTTCCGGCTCCGGGTCGGCTGGACCTGGCTCGCTCTCGTCGCCTCCCTCGGCGCCACGATCGCGCTGACGGTGTGGTGGAACGTCAGCGGGCTGCCTGCCCTCCCCGGGATCGCGCTCGGCCTGTTCCTGCCGAACGCCGACCTGATCTGGCGGCGGCTACGCGGGCAGGCCGGCCCCGGTGATCGCCCGCAGGTAGCGCTCGGCCGAGCGGCGAACGACGGCTGAGCCGTCGCTCGTGACCACCCGTCCGAACCAGGCGCCGTGGATCGACTCGAACGCGAACGGCTCGAGCGCCGCCACGATCGCCGTGATCTGACCAGGCCCGAGCGGCACGAGGTTCGGGTACGACCACATGAAGCTGACGTGCCTGCGGTCGGGGATCACCTGCACGACATCTCCCGCCAGCAGCGCGCCCCGCTCGCGGCTGCGTCCAGCCGCGCAGTGCAGGACCTGAGCGCCGCTGAAATGCCCGCCGCAGCGAATCAGCGTGAGGCCGTCGGCCAGGGAGTGTGTCTCGCCGTTCCAGAATCGGATTGCCTGGTCGGGCCGCTGCACCCATTCCCGCTCGGCCTCGTGGAGGTACACGGGGCAGTCGAACGCGTGTGCCCACTCGACCATCGCGGCGTAGTAGTGCGGGTGCGAGACGGCGATCGCCCTCAGGCCGCCGAGCTCGCGGATCGTGGCGACGATCTCGTCGTCGAGGAAGGGGGTGCAATCCCAGAGGACGTTGCCCTCGTCGTGAGTCACGAGCAGGGCGCGCTGCCCGATCGCGAACTCGGGCGTACACCCGATGCCGAGGATGCCGTGGTCGAGCCGCACGTCGGCGCGGTGCGTCGCGAGCAGCTCGCTCCACTCGAGCCATTGCTGGCCGGTGTCGTGTGGGACGTACTGGCGCGGGTCGTCGCAGACCGAGCAGGTCGCCGGCGGGCTCTCGGCCGGCGGGTACTGCGTGCCGCAGGCTCGGCAGAGCCAGCTCGTCACGATCGTTCGAGCAAGGCGACACACTCCACATGCGGGGTGTGCGGGAACATGTCGACCGGCCGGGCGCGGATCAGCGAGTAGCCGTAGTCGTCCGACAGGCGCTTCAGGTCGCCGGCGAGGGTGGTCGGGTTGCAGGAGACGTACACGACGCGGGCGGCGCCGATCTCGCCGAGGCGCTTCAGCGCCTTCCCCGCGAGCCCCGCGCGCGGCGGGTCGACGACGACGACGTCGGGTGCGCCGGCGCGGTCCTGCAACTCGCGCAGCACCTCCCCCACGTTCCCGGCGAAGAATGCGGCGTTGCCGACGGAGTTCAGCTCGGCGTTCTCGATCGCGCAGGCGATCGACTCCTCGCTGATGTCGATCCCCCACACCGTCATCGCCGAGGCTGCGAGCGAGAGCCCGATCGTGCCGATGCCGCAGTACAGGTCGTAGACGTTCTCCTTCCCCGTCAGCCCGGCGAACTCGCGCGCGACGCCGTACAGCTGCTGCGCCATGGCGGTGTTCGTCTGGAGAAACGCGTTCGGGCGCACCCGGAAGCGCAGGCCGGAGATCTCCTCCTCGATCGCGTCCTCGCCCCACAGGAGCTCGGTGGGCAGGTTCGTCACCTCGGCGACGCCGTCGTTGACGGCCCAGTGGATCGAGCGCACCTCGGGCACCTCCGTGAGCACCTCGATCAGGCGCTCCCGGTCGAACCGCTCGCCCGGCGAGGTGACGAGCTGCACCAGCGCCTGTCCCGTGTTGCGGCCCTCGCGCACGACGAGATGCCTGAGATAGCCCTCGTGGCTGCCCTGGTCGTAGGCGACCAGCTTCTCCTCGCGCGCCCAGTCGCGGATCCGCTCGCGAATCGCGTTCCCGACATCGGTGGTGAGATGGCAGCGCTGGATGTCGAGCACCTCGTCCCACCGGCCGGCCCGATGAAAGCCGAGCGCGGGCCCCTGCTCGGTCTGCGTGAACGAGTACTCGAGCTTGTTGCGGTAGCCGAACAGCTCGACGGCGGGCAGGATCGGCTCGAGCGGCGCGTCGACGAGGCCGGCGAGGCGCTGCAGCGAGTCGACGACCCATTGGTGCTTGGTCTCGAGCTGGGTCGCGTAGGCGAGATCCTGGAACCGGCAGCCGCCGCAGGCCGGGAAGTCCACGCAGGGGGCCGTGACGCGAACCGGGCCCGGCGCGAGCAGCTCCGTGACGATCGCCTCCGCGTGGCGGCGTTGCACCTTGGTGATGCGGGCGCGGACGGAGTCGCCGGGGAGACCGTTGCGGACGAAGACGACGAAGCCGTCGAGGCGCGCGACACCGTTCCCGCCGAAGGCGAGCGAGTCGATCGTGACGTCGATCTCCTGATCTCGCTGGACGGGGGCGGCCACGCGTGGAAGGTAGCGGGCGCGGGCGGTGCCCTTCGGCCCGTGGCTACGGGTGCCGCGTGCTCAGCGGAGCACGCTGACGTACACCGAGCGCGTGCGCGGCCCGTCGAACTCGCAGAAGAAGATGCCCTGCCAGGTCCCGAGCATGAGCTCGCCGTCGGAGAGCGGGATCAGCACCTGCGGGCCGAGCAGCGAGGCGCGGATGTGCGACGGCGCGTTCTCCTCACCCTCCTCGATGTGCAGCCAGCCCCACTCCTCGGGGACGATCCGCGGCAGGGCCGCCTCGAAGTCGCGGGCGACCGCCGGATCGGCGTGCTCGTTGATCGTGACAGCCGCCGTCGTATGCGGGACATAGACGAGGACGGCGCTGCCGTCGGCGCCGACGACGGCGTCGCGCACCTGCAGCGTGATGTCCACGAGCTGGGTGCGCTGGTGCGTCTCGACCGTCAGCTTCTCCACGACGCCGTATCCTAGGGGCCATGTCCACGCCGCCCGCGACCGAACGTGAGCTCGACGCCTTCCGCGAGCAGGGCGACCGCTTCATCGGCGAGCTGATGGACGAGAGCTACCGCCACTTCGCGGGCCTCAAGGAGACGTTCGAGCTGGAGGCGATCTACGAGCGCTACGCGGAGCTGTCGAAGCTGGAGACCGTGCACGCGCTCGCCGAGGCTCCGGTGGAGCTGCGGCGGTTCGCTGCCGAGAGCTTCCTCGGCAACCTCACGCGCGAGCATCAGGAGCGGCTGGCGTCGGCGGAGGCGACGCTCGAGGCGACGGTCGACGGCAAGACGATCCCGTTCCGCATGCTCCGGGTCGAGATCTCGAACGAGGGCGATCGCGACCGCCGCGAGCGGCTCGAGCGCGAGCGGGTGCGTCTGCTCGACGAGCACCTGAACCCGGTCTACCTCGACGCCGCCCGGATCGACCGCGCCGCGGTGGGGCAACTCGGAGCGCCGAACGCCTACGAGCTCTACCAGGGGTACGGCTACCGGCTCGACGAGCTCGCCGGCCAGTGCCGTGAGCTGCTCGACGAGACCGAGCAGATCTGGGCGCACGAGGCCGACGGATTGTTCCGCCGGCGGCTCGGCATCTCGCTCGACGAGGCCCGCCCGTGGGACATCCCGCGGCTGTGGCGGGCGCCCGAGCTCGACAAGCTCTACCCGTCCGACCGCATGCTCCCGGCGCTCGAGTCGACGCTCGCCGACCTGGGGATCGACCTGGGCTCGCAGCGCAACGTCGGCCTCGACGTCGAGCAGCGCCCGAACAAGACACCGCGCGCCTTCTGCGCGCCGATCGACGTTCCCGGCCGGGTGATGCTCGTGATCCAGCCGATCGGCGGCAAGGACGACTGGGAGGCGCTCTTCCACGAGGCCGGCCACACCGAGCACTTCGCGAACACCTCTGCCGACGCGTCTTTCGAGGCGCGCCGGCTCGGCGACCCGGCCGTGTCGGAGGGCTGGGCGGCGCTGCTCGAGCGCCTCGTGACCGAGCCCGCGTGGCTGAACCGGCGGCTCGACGTCCCGCGGCCCGGCGACCTCGCCCGCGAAGGGGCGATCGCGAACCTCTTCTTCGCGCGGCGGTACGCCGCGAAGCTGCTGTACGAGATCGAGTTCTTCCAGGCCGACGACCCGGCGGCGCTGAAGCAGCGCTACTTCGAGCTCCTGACCGATGCCCTGAAGCTGCCGGTGAATGCCGAGAGCTACCTGGACGACATCGACGGGGGCTTCTACGTCACCGGCTACCTGCGCTCCTGGGCCTTCGAGGCGCAGCTGCGTGACTTCCTGCGCGGCGAGTTCGGGAACGAGTGGTTCGCGCGCCGCGACGCCGGCGACCTGCTGCGCGAGCTGTGGTCGC
>CAYXXE010000128.1:0-7252 GCA_964468985.1 uncultured Gaiellales bacterium
CTTCAAGCGCACGACCATCCTCGGCTACGAGATCCCCTGGAACAACTTCGACTTCGCCTACCAGGCCTACCTGGCGCTCGAGCTGCGGCACGTCGAGCGGAAGGTGGCGGCGCTCGAGAAGTACGCCTCCCAGCAGCACCGCCGCTACGCGAACAGCGAGTACGTCCGCAGCGTCGCCCGCACCCACGGCATCAACGTGAACCGCGAGTACGCCGAGGTGTTCCAGGTGTACCGCGTGGTCGCCTAGCGAACGATCGGCACGAGGCGCCGCAGGCGGGCCCGCTCGGCGGGCAGGTAGAAGCCGAGCGCGAGCAACACGAGCGGATAGGCGGCAACCAGCAGCACCGTGGGCGCGAGCGCCAGGTGGGTCGCGCGCGTCAGGACGGTCAGGCCGACGGCGGCGCCGACGAGGGTCGCGAGCCGTCGCCACTGGTACGGCACCGGGTAGACGGACTGCGCGTACACCGCCATCTCGGCGAAGAGCACGACGTAGGCGGCGGCGGTGGAGATGGAGGCGCCGACCATGCCGTAGCGCGGGATCAGCCAGAAGTTGAGCCCGACGTTCACCGCCGCGCCGATGCCGGTGACGATCCAGTTGAGCTGCGTCTTCCGGGCGCGGCCGCTCCCGATCGCGAGGACGGTGTAGCCGGCGTAGGCGGCGAACGCGAACGCGAGGATGGCGACGCCCTTCTCGGCACGCTGGTAGGAGTGGTTGGCGGTCAGCAGGCTCACCAGCCAGGGTGCGAGGGCGCCGAGGGCGAGCGCCGCCCACGACGCGGCGGCCAGCAGGTAGGTCAGCACGAAGGCGTAGGTGCGCTTCGCCTGCCGGTCGTCCTCGATCGAGTACGCGAAGGCGGGCCAGGCGGTGCGGAAGGCGAGCATCACGAACGTGATCACCGAGGCGACCTTGATCGCGGCGGAGTAGATGCCGACCTCGCCGCGGCCGTTGTAGTAGGCGACGAACTCGCGGTCGATGAAGTTGATCGCCCAGAGGGCGAGCGCGGCCGGCACGAGCGGCATCCCGAACGCCTGCATCCGCCGGAGGAGCTTGCGGTCGAACTGCAGGCCGAGCTGCTCGCGGCGGTAGGCGAGCAGGACGAGGTAGACGGCCAGCGTGCCGACGAAGTTCCCGACGATCAACCCGGTGGCGCCCCAGGTGAAGACCGCGACGAAGAGCACCATCGCGACGACGGTGATCAGCACGTTGGCGACGCTGGCGATCGCGTAGGCGACCGACCGCTCCTCGACCCGGAAGAGGGCGGTCAGCTGCTGGTAGTTCGTCTGCGCCCAGAGGCCGACGGCGCCGGCCCGGACGAGCGTCGGGTCGTTGCCGAGCTGGAGCGCGTGGCCGACCTGCCTGGCGAAGAGGAGGCCGACCGCGAGGCCGAGGGTCGCCGTGGCCATCGTGAACCAGAAGCAGGTCCGCACGACGACCAGGCGCTCGACCGGGTCCTTCGTGTCGAAGTAGAAGCGGAAGAAGGCATTCGAGATCCCGAGCTGGAGCAGGATCACGAGGACGGCGGTGGCCGCCGTGACGATCTCGACGCGGCCGTAGGCGTTCGGCGGCAGGTAGCTCGTGTAGAGCGGCAGCAGGATCACGGCCAGGAGCCGGGAGACGATCCCGCCCAGGCCGTAGATCGCCGAATGGCGCACGAGGCGCTTCAGTTGGGCGGCGAGCACTAGAGCGAACGGTAGAGGTCGATCAGGCGGTCGGCGATCCGGTCGATGTCGTGCACCTGCTCGACATAGGCACGGCCGGCGGCGCCGAGCTCGCGGCGGAGCGCCGGGCTCGCGATCAGCGGGCGGAGGGCATCGGCGAGCGTCTCGCCGGTCGCGGGCACGATCGGCACCCGGATGCCGAACCCCTCGGCGCTGCGTTCGACGACGTCCGGCTTCAGATGCGCGACGACGGGCTTGCCGAGGGCCATCGCCTCGAGCGCGAACACGCCGTGCCAGCCCGCCTTCACCTGGTCGACGACGATGTCGGCGCGCGCGTAGCGCTCCCGGGCCACCTCGTGCGGGACGCCCTCGACGAGGTCGAGATCGACCGGGAGCTGCGCGCAGGCCTCGATCACCAGCTCCGTGCCCTTCTTCCCTCGGTTCGACGGGGCGTGCACCACGAGCGGGCGCGGGTTGTCGCTCGGCGGCACCGGCGTGAACGCGCGCAGGTCGAGCCCGGGCGGGATGACGTGGGCCTCCGGCACCCAGCGGATCGCGTCGTAGGAGCCCACGATCTCCGCGTCGGCGCGCTTGCCGAACGCCAGCTGCTCGCGCGTCTTCCCGCGGATGTCCGAGCCGAGGTAGTGGAAGACGCTCTTCTTGCGCAGCGCGCGCAGCAGCGGGAACTGGAGCGACTTCGGGATGAGCGTCAGCCCGAAGTAGAAGTGGAACACGTCGGTCTGCGGCGCGAGCTTCGCGAACGCCGCGAACTGCTGCAGGAGCCGCGACGCGAGCCGCCCGTGCCGGTCGAGCGACCAGTCGGCCTCGTGGTGCAGCCGTCCGCGCTCGAACACGACGAGCCGGGCGTCGACTCCCTTGCGCCGCAACGCCTGCACGTTCTCCCAGGGGATCCCCGCGGTGTTCACCGGGCAGTGCGTCACCCGCAACGTCTGTGGATCGTTCGTCACGCTTCCGAAACCCTCGTTTGACGACGAGCCATGTCTCGCGGCGACATGGCGCGAACTGGAAGAAACGCCCGTTTCTTAGCCAAGGCCGGCGACCCTGTGGACAAAAAGTTGCACTTTCGTCACGCTGGTCTGACCCCAGAACCGGCCCGCGCGGACAGGTCTGCGAAGGGTCACTGGTCGAACTCGAGCTGGGCGAAGTAGCGCAGCGCGGTGCGGCCCGGGCGGATGCGTGCGGCGTACGTTCCCAGCTCGTCGTCCGAGATCTCGCCGAGCGCCCGCTTCACGCCGAGGTACGGCAGATTGAGATCCTCCTGGTAGACGATCGTCGAGATGCGCGGGTTGATCTCGATGACCTGGTCGCCGACCAGCTGGATGTTGAAGAAGTGCTCGATGCCCAGCTCGGCGACGATCAGGCCCGCGAGTCGCATCAGCTCCGGGTCGTCGAGCGTGACGAAGTACATCGCGAGCCCGGCGCGCATCGACTCGCGCGTCTTCGTGTGCCCCAGCACGATCTCGCGGCCGTTGCCGAATCCGTCGATCGTGCGCTCGCCGCCGGTCGCCAGCTCCATGACGAGCAGGTCGGGGCCGCCCGTCTCGGGCAGCAGCTCGACGGCCTCCTCGAGCCGCATCGACACCGACCCGGGCCGCTCGTTCAGCAGCTGGTGCGCCCGGTCGACGGTCGGGTCGAGGATCCTGAACCCACGCGAGCCGGACGAGAAGACCGGCTTGAAGCACACCGGGCGCTCCGGGTAGCCGAGCTCGAGCGCCGCCGCCTCCACCGCGCGGGCCCCGTTCACCCGCCGGAACGCGGGCGCCGGAATGCCGAGCGCATGCAGCAGCTCGTAGGTCTCCGCCTTGTCGTTCGAGCGCCGGATCGCGTCGGGGTTCGCGACGAGCACCGGCATCGGGAAGCGCGAGACGTGCCCGGCCAGGCCCTCGAGGTCGAAGGACGACTGCGGCAGGATCGCATCGACCCCCTCCCGCGTCGCCACGTCGAGCATCGCGTCGACGAACGACGGGTCGGCCCCGCCGGGGACGAGGTGGAACGCGTCGCAGAGGTGCCGGCCCACCGACCGTTCGCTCATGTCGGTGCCGACGAGCCGCACCTCGCGCTCGCCGTTCGCCCGCAGCGCGTGCAGAAGCGCCGCCGTGCCCGGCGCTCCGGACGCAGTGACGAGGACGGTGATCGGCCTCACGTCAGGTCGATTCTGTCGGCCCGCAGCAGCTCGCGGCGCGCGGAGCGGTCGGTGTCGAGGAACGCGTCCATCGTCTGCCGCATCGTCTCGCGGCCGTGGATCCAGATCTCGGGATGGATCAGCAGCTGCAGCCACTCGAACGATCCGGCCGCGAGCGCGTCGTGCGGGCAGCCGTGCCGCCAGTGCTGGTTCGAGTCGGAGCGATAGTGGTCCGGATCGAAGAACGCCGGCGCCATCGCGTTGACCAGGCCTGCGACCTCCGCGGCCATGAAGTCGGGCTCCGGGTTGTGCCAGGTGAGCACCGGGTCGAACCGGCTGTCGACGTCGATGTCGGGCCAGACGGCGTGGTGCGCGACGCGGTGGCCGAGCTCGAGCAGCCGCTCGACGGCTGCCTCGACCGGTGCCGAGGCCAGGTTGTAGAGGGCCGACCGGCTCATCAGGAACCAGGTCGACCACGCCCCTTCCTCGGCCTCCACCTCGGCCAGAGCCACCGCAGCGGCCGGCGAGAGGTCGACGTCGTGGCGGAGGATCAGGTCGCCGGCCTGCGGCGGCCGGTCGTAGCCCGCGAAGCGGTAGCCGCCGGCCCGAGCCGCCCGCAGGAGGTCGCGGTAGTGCGCGACGGAGAAGTCGCAGGTCATACCGGTGCGACCTCCACGGTGAGCAGCGAGGCGGCCGCCTCGGCCCGTTCGAGCGCGGCGAGGTTCGTGTCGCCGACGGCGATCACGTAGCCGCGCCGGTCGGCGTCGACGGTCACCGGCCGGATCACCTCGCCGACGGTGAGGTAGGTGTCCGCTCCCACGACGCCGGGCGCGGCGAGCACCGCGGCCAGCGAGCCGACCGAGACGACGCGACCGGTGGGCAGCGGGCCGGGTGCCGCCGTGAAGAACCTGATCGCGAGCGGCTGCGAGAACTGCGGCCGCACGGCGGCGTCGGGCAGCTCCTCCCCGAGCGCCATCCGCAGCTGGACGTCGATCAGGTCGACGCCAACCGCGACCCGCACCAGGTCGGCCATCTGCCCGCCGGGGATGCGGGCGGCGCACTCGACGACGACGACCCGCCCGTCGGCGGCCGCGAGGAGCTGGGGGAAGGCGATGCCGGTGCGGAGCCCCAGCACGCGCACCGTCTGCTCGGCCACGCGCGCCGCCTCGCCGAGCTGCTCCGCCGGGATCGTCGGCGGATAGACGTGGATCCAGCCGACGCCGAACCCGGCGCCGGGCGGGCGCATCCGGTCGGACAGCGTCAACGGGATGAGCTCCCCGTCGCATGCGAGCACGATGCCGTTCAGCTCGGTGCCGTCGACGAACTCCTCGAGGATCGCCTCGCCCGACGGCGAGGCGTTGAGCGCGGCGTGCAGGTGGGCGTCCACGTCGTCGAGCGAGTCGACGCGGAACACGCCACGCTGCCCGCCCGAGTCGGCGGGCTTGAGCACGGCGGGGAAGCCGACCTCGCCGGCGGCCGGCCGGGTCTCCGCGAACGAGCGCACCGCCGCGTAGCGCGGCTGGGGGACGCCGGCGTCGGCGAGCGTGCGCCGCATCGCCACCTTGTGCGTCATCAGGTGCGCCGTCGCCACGCCGATGCCGGGGAGCCCGCGGGCCTCTGCAATGGCGGCGACGACGGGCACGGCGCGGTCGGCGCTCACGGTCAGCACGCCGTCCAGCCTGAGGCGTCCCGTCGCCTTCAGCACGGCGGCCGCATCGGAGAAGTCGACCACCTTGGCGATGTCGGCCACCACGAGTCCCGGCGCGTCGGGGTCCCGGTCGACTGCGACGACGCGGAGGCCACGGGCCTTGGCCTGCAGGATGGCACGGCGCTGATGCCGGCCCGCGCCGACGAAGAGGACGGTCTTCACCCGCGCGATGCTACGTCGCGCGGCGCGCGTCGTCCGGGAAACGCCGGTCGCGGACGGCGAGCCGCATCCGGGTCGTCACCCCGCGCGGCCTGAGCTCGGCGCACAGCACCGCCGACGCACCCGGGCCACGCGCGCCGTACGCGAGGCCCGGCGTCAGGCTCGAGACCGACCGCCAGCCCTCGGCTCCGAGCTCGTACAGCTCGTCCTCCCACACGACGAAGCCGGCGGCCTCGAAGCGCTCCACCCACACGCGGGGCTCGAGGACGACCTGCTCCGGCAGCCGCTCGCCGGCACCGGCGGGCACCGTCACGAGCAGGCGGCCGCTGCGGCTGAGCGCCCTGCGCAGCCCCGCCAGGGCGTCGCCGAGGGCCGCGTCGTCGTCCTCGGCCGCGAGCCCGTACTGGGTGTTGTCGCGGCCCACGTGCTCGAGCGTCGAGATCGCGATCGCGAGGTCGAACGCGCCGCGCGGGAACGGCAGCCGGCGCAGGTCGGCCTGCACCGACGTGATGCCGGGCACGTCGGCGACCACGAGGTCGACGCCCGTCACGGCGGCGCCGAGCCCGGTGAGGCCCGCGAGGTAGGCCGGCTCCGCGAAGGCGTAGCCCGCGTCGAGGACGCGTGCCTCGCCCGCGTACCGCGAGAGCACCCACGGGATCTCGACCGGGCGCTCGTCGGTGCCCACCGGCGCGGTGAGGTTGCGCGGCCGCTCGCCGGCGCGGCGGGCGGCGGCCGCGAAGGCGACGCCGTCGTCGAGGGCCCGGACGTGCGCGAACTCGGCCGACGTCGCCAGCTCGTGCAGCAGCCCCGAGCGCGACAGGCCCGCCTGCAGGCGCGCGAGTGCGTCGGCGCGCGCCTCCGGCTCGACGTCGCGGCGGAGCACGAGCCGCCACAGGCGGTCGACGAACTGCTCGTCGGACGTTCCTGCGACGGCGAGCCAGGCACCGGGCGGCTGGGTCAAGGCGCCGACAACGATACGCTTGTGCCGATGGCTCTGACCGGCAAGCGGATCTTCGTCACGGGAGGCGCAGGCTTCATCGGCACGACGCTGGCCCGGGAGCTGGTGGCCGAGAACACCGTCGTCGCCTACGACAACCTCCACCGGGACGCCCTGTCGGGCACCGATCTGGCCGACCACCCGAACTTCGAGCTCGTCCAGGGCGACGTCCTCGACGCGGCGGGCGTGCTGGAGGCTGCGGCGGGTGCGACCCACATCGTCCACTGCGCCGCGATCGCCGGCGTCGACACCGTCCTGCAGAGCCCGGTGCGCACGATGCGCGTGAACGTGATCGGCACCTTCAACGTGCTCGAGGCGGCGCTCGCGACGCTCGGCACCGTCGAGCGCTTCATCGACTTCTCCACCAGCGAGGTCTTCGGGACGCATGCCTTCCGCGTCGAGGAGGGGCAGGTCTCCACGATCGGCTCGGTCGGCGAGGCGCGCTGGACCTACGCCGTCTCGAAGCTCGCCGGCGAGCACATGGCGCACGCCTACCACGACGAGCTGGGCCTCCCGACCGTGACGGTGCACCCGTTCAACGTCTTCGGGCCGGGCCAGATCGGCGGCGGGGCGATCCGCGCCTTCT
>CAYXXE010000129.1:0-7176 GCA_964468985.1 uncultured Gaiellales bacterium
TCTGGTTCACGGCCAGCATCACGTAGGGGCGGGCGATCGGCAGCTCGACCTTGAACAGGAGCTGCCAGCGCGTCGAGCCGAACGCCTGGCCCGCCTCGATGACGTCCTTCTGCACGGCGCGCAGGCCCAGCGTCGTCGCGCGCACCGACGCGGGGAGCGCGTAGATCAACGACGCGCTGACGCCCGCGACGTTGCCGACGCCGAACAGGGCGACGACCGGGATCAGGTAGACGAACGCCGGCAGCGTCTGCAGGAAGTCGAGGAAGGGGCGCAGGATCTGCTCGACGACCGGCCAGCGGTACGCGGCGATGCCGAGCGGGATGCCGACGACGAGGTCGAGCACGAGCGCGACGATCACGAGCGACAGCGTCTCCATCGCGTCCGTCCAGGCGACGAAGTTGTAGGAGGTCGTGCCCTGGAACGTGTAGCCGTTCGGCGCCTGCATCAGTCCGAGCAGCACGACGCAGGCCGCGAGCAGGATCCCGCGGCGCCAGCCGGCGCGCACCCAGCCGATCGCGCCGACGGCCGCGGCGACGAGCCACCACGGCAGGTCGCTGAGCCAGCGCTGCAGCGGGTTGAGGATGTCGAGCGTGAGGAAGCTGCTGACGGGCGTGCTGATCCCGGTGAACTCGTTCGTGATCCAGTTGAGCGCGCGGGTCGCGTCGTCGACGGCCGAGAAGCCCCACGTCGACGGCCAGTCGCCGAGGTTGAAGCCGTAGCGGGAGACGAGCACGACTGCGATGACCGCCGCCCAGAGACCGCCGAGCTGCCTGCGGTTGAGGTGCAGGCCGCCCGCTGCGCGCGTCCGGTCGGTGCGGCGGCCGAATGCGGCCGAGGTCCGGTCGAGCCACATCGCCATGAACACGATCAGCACGCCGGCGACGAAGCCCTCGCCGATCTCCTGCGTCTGCAACGCGTTGAGCACCGGGTCGCCGAGGCCGCCGGCGCCGATCAGCGAGGCGATCACGACGATCGACAGCGCCATCATGATCACCTGGTTGAGGCCGAGCATGATCGCCTGGGCGGCGAGCGGCAGCTGGACGTTCAGCAGGATCTGACGGCGCGTCGACCCGAACGACTCGGCCGCCTCGATCACGTCGCGGCGCACGGAGCGGATGCCGATCTCGGTGAAGCGCACGAGCGGCGGCACCGCATAGATGAACGTGGCGATGATCCCCGCCGGGTTGCCGATCGAGAACAGCACCACGATCGGCACGAGGTACGCGAACGCCGGGAGGATCTGCATCAGGTCGAGCAGCGGCCGGAGGATCCTGTTCACGGTCGGCCAGACCGCGGACGCGATCCCGAGCGGGATCCCGACGATCGTCGAGAGGACGATCGCGACGGTCATCAGAGCGAGCGTCGTCATCGCGCTCGGCCACATCCCGGAGGTGCCGTTCGGGCCGCCGTTCGGGATCTGGAAGACGCCGAAGGACGCAACCATCAGACCGGCGAACAGGGCCGTCCGCCAGCTGCCGACGAGCCAGGCGACCAGCGTCGCCAGGAGCAGCACGCCGAGCCAGGTCAGCCAGTGCAGCAGCTCGACGACCCAGTTCGTGGCGTCGTTGAGCAGGCTGCCGAAGCCGCCGACGATGTGGTGCAGGAAGTAGTTCGACTGCTGGTTGTTCGTGACCCAGTTGTCGAGGCTGTCGAACCAGCGCGGGACGCCGACGTACCAGTTCGCCGGGAAGCCGCTGTGGACGCCGGTCGCGATCGCTGCGACGACGCACAGTGGGGCCGCGACCGCGAACGGCGCGCCCCACCGCCCGAGGCCGCCGAGGCGCGCGTCGAGACGGCGCGCCGAAGCGGTGATCGTCGACCCGCCCACCTCGTCGTCTACTGCGGCCCGGCCGGGGTCGCGCCGAACGCCGGCTCCTCGGGAATCGACGAGCCTTCGCGGCCGGCGAGGACGTGGATCACCATCCGGCGGTCGAGCAGCCCGACCAGCTCGCCGCTGCCGTCGACGACGCCGATCGGCCCCTGGGTGCCGAAGACGACCGGCAGCAGCTCACCGAGCCGCTGGTCGTGGCGGACCACCTCCTGCGGGGTCTCGCCGCCCGAGTGGGGTTGCGTGGCGAACGCGGCCGTCAGCACCTTGCCGCGCGGGACGTCGCGGACGAACTCGCGGACATAGTCGTCGGCCGGCGCGCCGACGATCTCGGCGGGCGAGCCGACCTGCACGAACCGGCCGTCCTTCATGATCGCGATGCGGTCGCCGAGCTTGAGCGCCTCGTCGAGATCGTGCGTGACGAACAGGACGGTCTTGCGCAACCGGTCCTGCAGGCGCAGCACCTCGTCCTGCATCTCGCGACGGATCAGCGGGTCGAGCGCCGAGAACGCCTCGTCGAAGATGAGCACCTCGGGATCGACGGCCAGCGCGCGGGCCAGCCCGACGCGCTGCTGCATGCCGCCGCTCAGCTGATCCGGGTACGAGGCCTCGACCGGCGAGAGGCCGACGACGCCGAGCAGCTCGCGGGCCCGTTCGTGGCGCGCCGTCCGGTCGACGCCCTGCACCTCGAGGCCGTAGGCCACGTTGTCGATCACGTTGCGGTGCGGGAAGAGCCCGAAGTGCTGGAAGACCATCGACACCTTGGTGCGGCGGAGCTCGCGCAACGCCTTCGGGTCGGCGCCGACCACGTCCTGCCCGCAGATCGAGATCGACCCCGAGGTCGGCTCGATCAGGCGTGTCAGGCAGCGGACGAGCGTCGACTTGCCGCTGCCGGAGAGCCCCATGATCACGAACACCTCACCGCGCGCGACCTGGAACGAGATGTCCCGCGAGGCGACCGTGCAGCCGGTCTTCGCCATCAGCTCGGCCCGCGGCAGGTCTGCGTCGCCGCTCGCGATCACGCGCTCGGGATTCGGCCCGAACACCTTCCAGACGTCGGTACACGCCACCTGGACGTCGGTCGCCGAGCCGGGCGCAGGCGAGGTGACGGTCTCCGCACTGCTCATCTACTCCTCCTCCGACATGTCGGATCGAGCCGACTCTCTCCCAGGGCCCCGCAAGCGAGCGAGCCTCTCACCCACGGCGCCCGGGGTCAAGGCAGACAACCCTCGCGCCGGACCGCCCTCCGAGGAAATCCCTGCTCAGGGGCGACTTGTGTCAGACACGTCTCAGATACATCTCAGAGACCTCTCGGAGACCGCCGGCTCTCCCTCACCGTCGTTTTCAGCCGGTCGAGATCAGGGCGACGCCGAGGACGACGAGCACAGCGCCGGCGAGCCTCGCAGGGCCGACGCGCTCGTGGAGAACCGGCGCGGCGAGCGCGGCCGCCAGGACGACGCTGGTCTCGCGTACGGCCGCGACCGACGCAGCGGATGCACGCTGGAGCGCGGCGAGGACGAGCGCGTACGCGGCGAAGGTGGCGAGACCCGCCGCCACCGACGCAGGGCCGGCAGCGGCCCTGACCGCCGCGTACCCCTTCGTGCGCACGACGATGCCGGCGTAGGCGGCCGCGGGGACGAGCATCGACAGCTCGAGGTACGCGATCGGCCCGGCATGGGCGATCCCGCGCTTGTCGAGCAACGTGTAGCCGGCGATACACGCGGCGATCGCGACTCCGAAGGCGACGCCACGCGGGTCGGGATGGCTCACCCCCCGGACGAGCAGGACGCCGGCGACGACCAGCGCCACCGCGGCCGCCTGCTGCCACGACGTCCCCGAACCGAGGAACAGCGCGCCCACCACGAGCACGAGCACCGGAGCCCCGCCGCGCGCGATCGGGTAGACGACCGACAGCGCAACGCGCTGGTAGGCCGCCGCCAGCAGGCCGAAATACGCCAGCTCGAACACGCCGCTCGCGACGAGGAAGGGCCAGGCCGCCGCGTGCAGCTTCCAGAACACGACCGCGACCGGGGCGAACGCGACCTCGGCGACGACCAGGGCGACCGCGGTTGCCGCCCGGCTGTCCGGCGCGCGCGCCAGCAGCAGGTTCCAGAGTGCATGGAAGCAGGCCGCGGCGAGGGCCAGGACGAGGGCGGTCGCCGGCATGGGCTGACGGTACGCTCCTCGACGGATGCTCCCCGGCGCCGTCGTCTTCGACTTCAACGGCACGCTGTCGGACGACGAGCCCATCCTGCTGCGGATCTACCAGGAGCTGTTCGCCGAGCACGGCAGACCCCTGGCGGAGGCCGAGTACTACGCCGAGCTCGCCGGGCACAGCGAGGAGGAGATCATCGGCCGCTGGCTCGGCGAGGTGACGCCCGAGCTCGTGGCCGAGCGCATCGCCCGCTACCGCGCGCTCGTCGCCGACGGGCGGACGGTGTACCCCGAGGTGCGCGACGCGGTGCGCCATGCGGCGTCGCGCCTGCCGGTGGCGATCTGCTCCGGCGCCTCGCTCGAGGAGATCGAGCCGGTCGCCGCCGCCGCGGGCCTGCTCCCGTACCTCACCACGATCGTCGCGTCCGACCATGTCGTGCACGGCAAGCCGCACCCCGAAAGCTACCTCCGCGCCGCCGGCCTGCTCGGAGTGGCACCGGAGACGCTGCTCGCGTTCGAGGACACGGAGGCCGGCGTGGAGTCCGCGCTCGGCGCCGGTGCCCGCGTCGTCGGCATCACGCGCACGCTCGGCCCGGCGCGTCTGGCGCGCGCGCACGAGCTCGCCCCGGTCGTCGACCTCCCCCTGCTCGAGCGTCTGCTGCCCTGATGCTGGTGATCGCGCACCGCGGCGCCTCCGGCGAGCTGCCCGAGAACACCCTGCCCGCATTCGAGCGGGCGATCGAGCTGGGCGCCGACTACGTCGAGCTCGACGTGCGCGCCGATCGCGAGGGCCGCCTCGTCGTGACGCACGACGCGCCGAGGCCGCGGCACGACTACCCCCGCCTCGAAGAGGTCGTCGCGCTGTGCCGCGGCCGGATCGGGCTGATGGTCGAGCTGAAGCGGCCGGCGCGCTACCGCCGCTTCGCGATCCTCGAGCGCACGTTGGGCCTCCTCGACGACGAGGCCGTCCTCGTGTGCTTCCAGCGCGCGCCGCTCGAGGAGGCCCGCCGCCTGCGGCCACGCATCCGCACCGTCCAGCACGTCGGCTACGGCACGTCGATCCGCGCCGCCGCAGCCGCCTGGGCCGCCGGCTTCGAGAACCTGCGCGTCTCGCGGCGCGGCCTGCGCGCCGCCGGGGAGCTCGGGCTCGAGACGCTCGTCTACACCGTGAACGAGCCGGCACGCATGCTCGAGCTGGCTGCCCTCGGCGTCGGCGGCGTCTTCACAGATCTTCCAGATCTTGCGCTCGAAACCCTAGGCCGTCGTCGGGCAGGCTGAGCAGGCGCACCCCTTCGGCCGGCACCCGAGCGGCCACGCGCGACCCGACCGGCAACGCCTCGGCGCGCGCCGACGACATGTCCGAGATGAGCGTCGTCGCCGCGGTCGTCACCTTCAGCCTCGTCGTCGAGCCGAGGAACGTCTGCGAGAGCACGTCGCCGGTGAGCACGTTCGGCTCGTCGGACGCACCGGCGACGACGGCCGACAGCTCGAGCGCCTCCGGCCGGACGAGGACGAGCACGCGCTCGCCGGGCCGCCGCGACCGCGCCTCCTCGACGACCAGCTTCGAGTCGCCGTGGCGAACCTCACCGTTCTCGCCGACGATGCCCTCGAGCCGGTTCATCGTGCCGATGAACTCCGCGACGAACGGCGTCGCCGGCCGGCCGTACATCTCGGCGGGCGTCCCCATCTGCTCGATGCGGCCCTGGTACATGACCGCGACGTGATCGGAGACCGCGAGGGCCTCCTCCTGGTCGTGCGTCACGTACAGCGTGGTGATGCCGAGCTCGAGCTGGATGCGGCGGATCTCCTCGCGGAGCTGGACGCGGACCTTCGCGTCGAGCGCCGACAGCGGCTCGTCGAGCAGGAGCACGCGCGGCTCGATCGCGAGCGCGCGCGCCAGCGCGACGCGCTGCTGCATGCCGCCCGAGAGCTGATGCGGGTACCGGTCGGCGGCGTGCCCGAGTCCGACGAGCTCGAGCAGCTCGCCGACGCGCTGCCGCCGCTTCGACGCGTCCTGTCGCCGGATCTTGAGGCCGAACTCGACGTTCTGGATCGCCGTCAGGTTCGGGAACAGCGAATAGGCCTGGAAGACCATGCCCATGTCGCGCTTGTTGGGCGGCACGCGCGTGATGTCCTTGCCCTCCACGAGGATGCGGCCCCCGTCGGGCCGGTCGAAGCCCGCGACGAGGCGGAGCGCTGTCGTCTTGCCGCAGCCGGACGGCCCGAGCAGCGAGAGGAACTCCCCCTCGCCGAGGGAGATGTCGATCCCCTGCAGCGCCTTGACGGGCCCGAACTCGCGGTGCAGATCCTGCAACTCGAGGTAGCTCATCTCGCCCCTGTGATCACGGCGCCGCGCCCGCCTCGTTTACGGCCGACCAGGAGCAGCGAGAGCATCGCGGCCCAGGTGATCAGGAACGAGAGCAGCGTCAGTGCCCCGGCGGGGAAGCCCTGCGACTCGTTCACGTACTGCAGGAAGATCGGGAACGTGTGGAACGCCGCGAGGTTCGCGATCGTGAACTCGCCCATCACGATCGCGAGCGTCAGGAAGGACGCCGCGAGCGCCGCGGTGCGGATGTTCGGAAGGATGACCTTGAACAACGTCGTCGTCCACTTCGCGCCGAGGCTCTGCGAGGCCTCGGTGAGGGTGTGCACGTCGATCGACCGGAAGCCGGCGTCGAGCGAGAAGTACATGTACGGGAAGGCGAGAATCACGTACGCCGCCGCGAGGAACCCCCACGGAGTGCCGTAGAACCAGTTCGGCGTCCCTCGGAAGGTGCGCAGCAGCCCGACGACCATGACGATCGGCGGGACGACGAACGGGACGAGCGCGAAGAACGCGATCACCGGCCGCAGCCGCGGCAGCTTCAGGTGCACCCAGTAGATCGTCGGGACGAACAGCGCGAGGCTGATCACGATCGTCTCGATGGCGAGCAGGAACGAGATCTTGATCGTGTGCCAGAAATCGCCGTTGTGAAGGACCCAGCCGTAGTTGTGCAGCGTGCAGCACGGCGCGCCCGCCTTGTTCTCCTTGAGGCTGAACTCGAACGTCGCGAAGAGCGGCACGACGAAGTACACCGCCGCAAGCGCCAGCCAGATGTACGCGCTCGGAGCCATCCGCCGGAGGGCCCGGAGGCTCACTTCGCCCACCTCGCGGCCCGGCGCTGCAGCGGGACGTAGAGCAGCATCATCACGGC
>CAYXXE010000130.1:0-7161 GCA_964468985.1 uncultured Gaiellales bacterium
CGAGTGAGAGCTCGTAGCGGGTGACGCGCGGGCCGGAGATCTGGCCGATCACCGTCGCGTCGACGCCGAAGTGCGCGAGGCATGTGACGAGCGCCTCCGCGACGCGCTGGTTCGCCTCCGCGCTCGGGCCGGTCCCGGCCTTCGAGATGCGGAGCAGGCCCGGGTCGGGCAGCTTGTAGTCGCCGACGGGCACGACGCGCGCCGGGAAGAGCGTCTCCTGCGTCGGATGCTCCGACGCGTGGTCGTCGGGCTCCTCGGGGTCCGGCTGGAAGAGCACCGGGGACGGCGAGGCGACCGCGTCCGCGACGAGGTCCGGGAAGTCGTGCTGCACGTCGACCGGGGGTGTCGCCGGCCGACGGGCCGGTGCCGCGACGAAGTCGGAGGACTCCTCGTCGGCCGCCGCGCGCGCGTCCCGCACCCGGTGGTGCGCGGCGCGCACGGCATGCCCCGACCGGCGCAGGATCGCACCGAGGGAGGCACCGCTCAGCAGGAGCACCCCGGCGAGAGCGAGCAGCACGCCGACGATCGTCGCCCCGGTCGTCCCGAGGCCGAGTGCGACCGCCGACGCCAGACCCCGTCCGACGGCTCCCCCGTGGCCGTGGCCGAGCGTGAGCATGACGCCGATCGTCCCGGCGGCAAGGCCGAGGCGGAACGGGCTGACGGCAACGAGCGCGCTCCGCGTCACCACGAGCGCGCCGACGGGCACGAGCACGAGCGGTGCGAGATAGGCGGCGTCACCGATCGCGCGACGGACGAGCTGGCCGACCGGGCCGCCGCTGAGGCCGAACCAGAAGACCGCGGCCGCGAACACGCCGACGGCGACGAGTGCCAGGCCGATCAGCTCGGCGCGGTGATGCGCCGCGATCGGGCTCGTGCCGAGCCGGCGCCGCGTCTTGCTCCGCGAGCGAGGCTTCCGGCGTGCGGCCGGCCTTGCAGCCGCTTTGCGGGCTCGCGTGGTTCGCGCCATTTCGGCTGCTTCGTGGTCGGAGGGCGCGGTCCTGCACGACGGCGGCCCGAACCTCCGCGTCCGCTCTACCCGAGCGAGGCGATCCGCTCGACGATCAGCTCACCGAACGCGTCGGCATCGATGTCGAGTCCGACGGCGGCGTTCGGCGGGTGCTCGCCGCGCCCGCGATGGTCGACGTTGGTGCGGCCCCGGCCCTGCTCCCAGCCGCAGTCGACGTCGATGAAGGCCGGCCGGGTCGTGACGAGCCCGGGGTGCGAGACGTGTGCGACGGCCACGGGATCGTGCATGGGCGATCCGGCCAGGTCGGTATAGGCCCGGCGGTGGAACGCCGAGTAGAAGTCCAGCAGCTCGGCGACCATCCGCCCCACCCGCCCCGCAGCTCGTAGCCGCTCGGTGTGCGCGTCCGTGACGAGCGCCTTGTGCGTGACGTCGAGCCCGATCATCGTGACGTCGAGCCCGGCGGCGAACACGCGCTTGGCAGCCTCCGGGTCGGCCCAGATGTTGAACTCGGCCGCAGGCGTGCGATTGCCCTCGCCTGCGGCTCCGCCCATCAGCACGATGCGCTCGGGCCGCGCGTCGGGGTGCAGCGCGAGCAGCAGGGCGACGTTCGTGAGCGGCCCTGTCGGCACGAGCGTGATCCTCCCGCCGCGCGCGCGGATCTCGTCGGCCAGGTAGTCGACCGCGTGACGCTCGCCCGGTGCGCCTGCCGGTGGCGGAAGCTCGGGCCCGTCGAGCCCGCTCTCGCCGTGCACGTAGTCGGCGACGTACACATCGCGGACGAGCGGCGCGCCCGCGCCACGATGGACGGGAACGTCGCCGCGACCGGCGAACTCGAGCACGCGCAGCGCGTTGGCGGTCGTCTTCTCGATCGTCTGGTTGCCCGAGACGGTCGTCACGCCGACGAGCTCGAGCTCCGGCGAGGCGACGGCCAGCAGCAGCGCAATCGCGTCGTCGTGGCCCGGGTCGCAGTCGAGGATGATCGGGGTCGTCATGCCGCCAGTATCGCGTCTACCTCGGCCCGGGTCGGGAGAGAAGGTTGCGCGCCGAGACGGCCGGCCGCGAGCGCCCCGGCGGCGCAGGCCCGGCGCAGCGCCTCCCCGGGCTCGGTCCCCTCGAGGAGCCCGAGCACGAGCGCGGCGGCGAAGGCGTCCCCGGCGGCGGTGCCGTCGACGGCGTCGACCCGTGGCGGGGTCGCCCGGGCGACCTCGTGGCCGTTCTCGTACAGGACCGCGCCCTCGGCACCGGAGGTCACCGCGACGAGCCGGCCGGCGGAAACGACGTCGTGCTCGAGCCGGTTGACGATCAGGAGATCCGGCACGACGGCGATCGCCCGCGCGGGTGACGCGTTCAGCGCGAAGAAGGACGCGCCGCGGGCGGCCGCGAGGACGACCTCGTCGGCGACCTCGAGCTGGCAGAGAACCGCGCCCGCCACCTCGCGCGGCGCGAGCAGCGCGTTCGCGCCCGGGACGACGACGATCTGGTTCTCACCGTCGTCCGCCACCAGGATCAGCGCGAGCCCCGTGGCGCCGGCGTGGGTCAGGTCGAGCTCGACGCCCGCGGCGCGCAGGTGGACGAGCGCCTCCTCGGCGGCCGCGTCACGGCCGACCGCGCCGACGAGCCGGACGTGCCCGCCGAGGCGCGCGGCGGCGACGGCCTGGTTGGCGCCCTTCCCGCCCGCGATGCGCTCGAAGGCCGAGGCCGAGAGCGTCTCCCCGGGACGCGGCAGCGCCGGCACCCGCGCGACGAGGTCGAGGTTGATCGACCCGACGACCGTCAGCTCGACCGGCATTGTCCGCGTCAGGCGGAGATCGCGCGCAGGTCGTCGTGCACGCGTCCGAGCAGGTTCTCGCGGAGGTCGAACAGCCCGGCCCAGAGCGAGCCGGCGTCGATCGTCGACTGCCAGCGGACCGTCGACGAGAGCCCCTCCAGCGCCCGGACGAAGACGGCCAGCTCGAGGTAGACGGCGGCGACGCGATGGGCGGCGACGTGCACTCCGGCGCGGTCGAGCACCGGCTGCCAGTCGACGAGCTCGGCCTTGCCGGGCTCGCCGAACCAGGAGCGGGCCTCGGCCCGGTCGGCCTCGAGCTCGAGCAGGTACCGGCCGAGCGGCTCCTCCAACCCGGCCAGGGCGGTCTCGACCCGGTCGGCGGCACGGCGGAGCGCCGCCTGGCGGCGGCCCGGCGAGCCCGGGTCGGCCTCTCCGCGGGCCCAGCGCTCGAGGAGGCGGCAGAAGGCGAGTGAGGAGACCTCGAGCGCGACCAGCTGCGCGATCAGGCGGCGTCCGGCTCGCCCGTCGCCGACGGCGTGCTCCGCGATCAGGATCGCCCAGTCGGGCCGTGTCTCGGTCGGCGTCGTCAAACCTCGACCACGACCGGCAGGATCATCGGCCGCCGCCGGGTGCGGTCGTAGATCACCTGTCCGATGCCGTCGTGCAGATGCTCCTGGAGCAGCTTGATCTCGCGGATGTCGTCGGCGAGCAGCTCTCGGACGATCTCGCGCGCCTCCTGCCGCAACTCGGCGAGCAGCTCGTCGTCGTCGCCGAACCCGCGCGCGATCAGCTCCGGCGCCGAGATGCCGCCGTCGGAAAGCGTCGCGACGACGATCAGGACGCCGTCCTCGGACATGTGGCGGCGGTCGCGCAGGGCGACGTCGGAGATGTCCCCCACGCCGAGGCCGTCGACGTAGGTGACGCCCGCCTCGATCTTGCCGGCGATGCGCACGCCCTTCGGCGAGAGCTCGACCACGTCGCCGTTCTCGGCGATCACGATCCCCGAGGCGGGGACGCCCGAGTCCTGGGCGAGGCGGGCATGGGCGGCCTGCATGCGGTACTCGCCGTGGATCGGCATGACGGCCTTCGGCCGGATCAGCGACAGGAGCGTGCGGAGCTCCTCGGCCCGCGCGTGACCCGAGACGTGCACGGGTGCGTTCTCCTCGTGCAGCACCTCGGCTCCGCTCCGGGTGAGCCGGTTGATGGCGTCGTGGACGCGCAGCTCGTTGCCCGGCACCGGGCGCGCCGAGATGATCACCGTGTCGCCGCGCTCGACTTTGATCTGCGGGTGGTCGTTGTAAGCGATGCGCGTGAGTGCCGAGAGCGGCTCGCCCTGGGAGCCCGTGCAGATCACGAGCTGCTGGTGCGGGGCGTACTCGTCGAGATCCTGCGGCCGCACGAGCAGCTCCTCGGCCATCTCGATGTACCCCAGGTTCCGGGCCACGTTCAGGTTCCGCTTCATCGAGCGCCCGACCACGGCCACCTTGCGGCCGGTCTCGCCCGCCACGTCGATCGCCTGCTGCATCCGGTGGATGTTCGAGGCGAAGCTGGAGATGAGCACACGGCCGCTGCGCGCCGGGATGATCTGCCGGAACGCCTCGCCGACGACGCGCTCGGACTGCGTGAAGCCGGGCCGCTCGGCGTTCGTCGAGTCGCCGCAGAGCAGGTCGACGCCGCGATTGCCGAGCTCGGCGAGCCGCCCGACGTCGGTGCGCAGGCCGTCGACCGGCGTGTGGTCGAGTTTCCAGTCGCCGGTGTGGAACACGCGTCCCGCAGTCGTCTCGATCGCGATGCCGACCGCGTCCGGCACGGAGTGCGACATGCGGATGAACTCGAGGTGGAACGGGCCGATCTCGATCGGCGCGCCCTCTGGGTCGATCTCGCGCAGCTCGGCCGCGCGCAGCAGGCCGTGCTCGTCGAGCTTCGACTTCACGAGCCCGAGCGTGAGCCGGGTCGCGTAGATCTCCGGAATGTCCACCTCCCGCATCAGGTACGGCAGGCCGCCGACGTGATCCTCATGCGCGTGCGTCAGGACGACCGCCAGCACCTCCCGGTCGCGGAGGTAGCCGAAGTCGGGGACGATCAGGTCGACGCCGAGATGCTCGTCCCGCGGGAAGGCGAGTCCGGCATCGACGACGATCACCCGCCCGCCGAGCTCGAACACGGTCATGTTCTTGCCGACCTCGCCGAGACCGCCCAGCGGGATGATCCTGAGAACGTCGCTCACACAGTCAGTCTAGTGCACCGTTCCGGAGATCCCCCGGCCCCTGACGGCACTCGCCAGAGATCGAATCGATCTCCGAACGATGCACTAGGCGGCAATCAGGAGGCCGAGCCGGGCGAGGCAGTTCTGCACGGCCTCGCGCTCGTCGGACGTGGCGGGGACGAGCGGCAGGCGGAGGCCGCCAACGTCGTGCCCGAGCAGCTCGAGGGCGACCTTGATCGCGATCGGATTCGTGGCGACGGCGAGCAGCTCGTACGCAGGCCGGAGCTCGTCGTCGATCGCCCGGGCGCGGGCCAGGTCACCGGCATGCGCCGCTCGCACCTGTTCGGCCACCTGCGGGCCGACCACATGGGTGTGCACGCAGATGCCGCCGATCGCTCCGAGCTCGAGGAACGGCTCCAGCAGATTGTCGTCGCCGGCGTAGAGCGCCAGCCCGGAGTCGACGATGTGCCGCGCCTCGGCCGGCGAAGGTGTCGCCTGCTTCACCGCCCGCACGCCCTCGATCTGGGCGAGCCGCGAGATCGTCTCGGGCTCGATGTTCACCACGGCGCGGGACGGGATGTTGTAGACGACGATCGGAATTTCGCACACCGCGGCGATCGCCTCGAAGTGGGCGACGATGCCGCGCTGCGGGGGCTTGTTGTAGTACGGCGTCACGACGAGGACACCGTCGACCCCGGCGGCCTGCGCCGCCTCGGTCAGCTCCACCGAATGGGCGGTCGAGTACGTTCCGGTGCCCGCGACGACCGTCGCGCGGCCACCCACCGCTTCGACGGCGGCGCGGAACAGCTCGATTCGCTCGGCGTCGGTGAGCGTCGGGCTCTCCCCCGTCGTCCCGGCAACGACGAGACCGTCGGAGCCGCTGTCGACGAGGTGGGCGGCCAGCCGCTGGAACGCGTCGAAATCGACCGACCCGTCGCGGTCGAAGGGCGTGACGATCGCGGTGAGGACGCTGCCGAGCATCGCGTCGAAGTCTACGCCCACGGCCCGCGCCTCCCGAACCTGCGACCGAGCCGCTAGCGCCGCCGGCCGAAGAGCCGGAGCAGATAGAGGAACAGGTTCACGAAGTCGAGGTAGAGCGCGAGCGCGCCGACGATCGCGCTCTTCTCGACCGCCGAGCCGTTCCCCTCGCCCGGCAGGTCGTACCGCTTCAGCTTCTGGATGTCGTACGCCGTGAGTGCCGAGAACAGCAGGATGCCGGTGGCCGTCGTGACCCAGTAGAGCGTCGAGTTGAGCCAGAAGAGGTTCACGACCAGGCCGATCAGCTGACCGACCAGCGCCATCAGCAGGATGCTGCTCCACTTCGTCAGGTCGATGGACGTCGTCGCGCCGACGAGCGCGAGGGCGGCGAACATGCCGGCGGTGATCAGGAAGGTCGCGAAGATCGACTTCGTCGTGTACTCGGCGAAGATCAGCGACACCGTCACGCCGTTCAGTGCCGCAAAGCCGAGGAACGTCGCCGCCGCCTCGAACAGATCCATGTGCTGGACGAGGGAGACGAGCGCCGAGACGAGCAGCAGCTCGATGACGACGCAGGCGAGCCACAGCCACCAGCCCGTGCCGCTGAACAGGATGTGCATGGCGGTCTGGCTGTGCCCGACGGCGGCGGCGACACCGCCGGTGACGCCGAGCGCGACAGCCATCCACGCGAACACCCGTGCGAAGTACCGGTGCTCCTCGCCTGTCGGAGCGATGGTCTGAGCCGCGAGGCCCCTCATGACGCCAAACGTAACCGTTCGATCCGTACGACGCGAGGGGCGATCTCCACCGTCTCCACGAGGCGGAGGAACTCCTGCTCGTACGGCCGCCCGGCGAGCCCGACGAGCGCCGTCGGCGCGAGTGCCGCGACGGCCGCGACGACAGGCGCCACGTTTCGCCGCTCGTAGAGCACGTCCGCGGCAAGGACGAGGTCGAACGTCGCCTCGAGCGGCTCGCGCCAGTCATGGACCGCCGTCTGCAGGGCGAGGCCGTTCCGCGCGGCGTTCCCGGCGACGAGGGCGACGGCTTCGGGCGCCCAGTCGGTCGCGAGGACGTCCGCGCCGCGCGCGGCGGCGACGAGCGACGGCAGCCCGAGGCCGCACCCGAGCTCGATCACCCGCACGCCGTCGAGCCGTTCGGGCAGCGCCTCCGCGAGTGCCAGGGACGCCGGCCAGAGCTCGGCCCAGTAGGGCAGGAACTCGTCGGCGGCGAAAGCCTCCTCGT
>CAYXXE010000131.1:0-6970 GCA_964468985.1 uncultured Gaiellales bacterium
GGCCGACGACGCCGTGCTCGAGCTCGAGCAGCTCGAGGGCGAGGCAGTTCTCGAGCCCGTAGATGCGGGCGATCCCGTCGCCGATCGACAGCACCGTGCCGACCTCGGCGAGGTTGGTCTCGACGTCGAACTGCTCGATCCGCTCCCGCAGGATGGACGTGATCTCTTCCGGACGGAGGTTCATGAGGCTTTCATCAGCTCCTTGCTCTTTAAGGCCCTGCGTGGGCGAAGTCGTGACGGAGACGTTCGAGCCGGCCGCGCACGCTCGCGTCGAGCCTCAGCGAGCCGGCCTGGAGGACGATGCCTCCGATCAAATCTGGATCCACCGCGCGCGAGGCCTTGACCTGCCGCCCCGACGCCTGCTCGATCTGTTGCAGGACACCCGCGAAGGACTGCTCGCTGAGCTCCTCCGCAGTCGTGATCTCGACGTCGAGAACGTCCCGCTCGGCGGCGACGAGATCGTCGAGCGCGTCGGCGAATGCCGCCAGCTCGGCGGCCCGGCCTTTCTCGGCGATCAGGCGGACGAAGTTCAGGACCAGGGGGTCGGCCCCCTTCGCCAGACTCGCGAGGACGTCGCTCTTCGCGCGGGTCTCGACCTGCGGGTTCGCGAGCAGCCCCTGCAGCTCGTCGACCTCGCGCACCGCGGTGCGCAGCTCGCCGAGCTGGCCGGCGACGGCGTCGACCGAGCCGCGGGCCTGGGCCGCCTCGAACAGCGCCTTCGCGTAGATGCGGTCGGCGCGGCTTACGACGTGCTCCTCTCGAGGACGCCGAAGTCGATCTCGCCGAGCGCCTCGTCGATCAGCCGCTGCTGATCGGCGCCGTCGAGCGACCTGCGGGTGATCTTCTCGGCCGCGAGCAGGCTGAGCTTGCCGACCTCCTCGCGGATCTGGCCGATCGCCTGCGCGGTGGCCTGGTCGATCTGCCGGCGGGTCTCGTCGAGCCGCCGCGCGCGGTCCTCCTCCGTCTCGACGCGAACGCGCTCGCGCTGCGAGTCGGAGATGCGCCGGGCCTCGGCGAGGATCTCCTCGGCCTCGTCCTTGGCCTGCCCGATCAGCGCCTTGTGCTCCTCGAGGAGGGCCCGCGCCTCGTCGCGCACGCGGTCCGCCTCGTCGATCGTGTTGCGGATGTTGTCCCGCCGGTCGTCGATCATCTTCTGCACCGGCCCGAAGGCGTACTTCTTCAACACGACGAGGACCACGAGGAAGCAGACGACCGTCCAGATCATCAGCCCAGGCGTGACCTGGATCAGTGCGTTGGCGCCGAGCAGCATCGAAGCGAGCCCTCCCTAGACCAGGACGTACGCGAGGATCGAGCCGAGCAGGCCGTAGAACACGACCGCTTCGGTGAGTGCGAAGCCCAGCCACTGGATGCCCTGCAGCTCGCCGCGAAGCTCGGGCTGGCGAGCGACCGACTGGATCATCGAGCCGAAGATGTTGCCGATGCCGACGCCGGCGCCGAGCGCGCCGAGACCCACTCCGAGTGCGAGACCGATGGCCTTCCCGGCCTTGGTCACGTCACCGGTGGTGGCAGCGAGGATGATTCCGTGCATGTTCCTCCTTAGTGCTCCGGCTCGATTGCCGAGCCGATGTAGATGGCGGAAAGAGCGGCGAAGATGAAGGCCTGGATGCCGACGACGATCACGACTTCGAAGGCGTAGAAGATGGCGGAGACGAGGACGACGGGGATGAGCGCGAGCGACTGCAGGATGAAGAGCAGGCCGATGAAGGTGAGGATCAGGATGTGGCCGGC
The DNA here is from genome assembly GCA_964468985.1 of uncultured Gaiellales bacterium. GTDB lineage: Bacteria > Actinomycetota > Thermoleophilia > Gaiellales > Gaiellaceae > PALSA-600. The sequence goes on from CAYXXE010000131.1 coordinate 1,750, forward strand.
CAGCATGTTCGCGAAAAGTCGGACGGAGAGCGAGATCAACCGCATGAACTGGCCGAGGATCTCGAGCGGGACGATCAGGATCAGCATCGCCTTCGGCGCCTCGGGGATCCAGCTCTTGAAGTACTTGACGGGCCCGTTCCAGCGGATGCCCTCGAAATGCGTGAAGACGAAGGTGAGCAGCGCGAGCGCGAGGGTCACGGACAGCGACGAGGTCGCGGCGTAGATCCCGAACGTCGGGATGCCGTGCCACTTCTCGCCGAACGGCAGCGGGATGAAGCCGATCAGGTTGACGACGAAGATGAAGACGAACAGCGTCGCGACGTACGGGAACCACCGCGCGAGCGCCTTGTTGGGCAGGCCTTGCTCGGCGATCTGCACCTGGGCGATGTCGTAGACCATCTCGCCGACGGTCTGGCGACGGTTCAGCGTGCGGCCTCGCATCAGCAGCAGCCCGCCGGCGATCGAGAGGATCGTGCCCAGCCAGAGGTACACGACGGCCTTCGTCACCGACAGGTCGAGCGAGCCGAGATGGATCGGGATCCAGTCGTGCTGCTCGAACTCCTTGGTCGGGTCGAACGTGCCGCGGGCGAACGCCGCGGACGGCGCGACGAGCGCGAGGAACGTGAGCAAGGCGAACGCCCGCCTCATGAGTGCACCGCCCTGCCGGCCTCGGGGCCGGTGTAGTAGGCGACCAGCGAGAGACCCAGCTCGGCACTGAACGCGAGCGCGTACAGGAGCACGACGGACAGGCCGAGCCACTTGTCCGTGGTGACGACCGCGAAGACGACCACCATCACGGCGATCGCGCGAAAGAGCATGAGGAATCCGGCCACGCCTGCGGCCGCGAGGTTACCGTTCTTCGCGCGCAGCCGCGTGACGAACCAGCCGAGCGCCTGCGAGCCGACCCACAGGACGGCACCGAGCGCCCAGCCCTCGAACCGCCAGCCGGTGATCAGGTACACGGGGAGCGCGAGCGCGACGACGAGCGACCCGGCGATTGCGGGCAGGCCTTTCGGCGGGGCGACGCGGGGCTGGGTCCAGGCTGGCATCAGGGATCAGAGGTTGCGGTATTTCACGACGGTGACGGCGACGCCGACGGGGATGCCGACGACCGCGCCGAATGCGAGCCCGTAACCGAGCCCTCCCGCCGCCCAGCCGATCAGTGTGCCCACGAGGATGCACGCGGTGGTGAATCCGATGAGCACGCTGCCGGCCCCTGCGAGGGAGAACGTCGGTCGCTGGGGGTGCACCGGCGCGCAGCATATCAGCGCTTGTGACAGCCGAATCTCCGTGCTGGAGCGCGGGTAGTCTCCAATTTGTGACGACCTCCCTTCGCGCGCGGGCGGCCGTTGTCAAGGCGCCGCACCGGATCGAGGTCGTCGACCTCGACGATCCGGGCCCGGCACCCGGGCATGCCGTGCTCGCCGTCAGGCTGTCGGGGATCTGCGGCACCGACAAGCACACGTTCCGCGGCGAGAGCCTGCAGTACGCGGGCACGCCGCACGAGCACGACGTCGACTATCCACTCATCTGCGGCCACGAGAACGTCGGCGTGCTGGCGGAGCTCGGCGACGGTGCCCGGTTCCTCGACCAGCACGGCACTGTGCTCGAGCCCGGCGCGCGGGTCGTCCCGGCCGCGAACGTGACCTGCGGGACGTGCTGGTGGTGTCGCCGTGGCGAGCCGTACTTCATGTGCGAGCGGCTCTCCGACTACGGCAACTCGCTGACCCTGTCGCGAGCGCCGGGCCTGTGGGGCGGCTGGGCCGAGCGCATGCACCTCCTCCCCCGCTCGACCCTCTTCCGCGTCCCGGACGCGGTGCCCGACGAGGTGGCCGTCCTGACCGAGCCGATGGCCGTGACACACGGCCTCGACGAGGCGCTGCACGGCGGCGAGACGGTCGTCGTGCTCGGCTGCGGCCCGCTCGGCATCTGCCATGTCGTCAAGGCCGCGCTGCTCGGCGCGGGCCGGATCTTCGTCACCGATCTCTACGAATCGCGCCGCTCGCTGGCGGCGGCCTTCGGCGCGACGGTGCTCTCGGAGGCAGAGCTCCTCGACGCGACGGACGGGCGCGGCGCCGACGTCGTCGCGGACTGCTCGGGCGTCGCCGACACGTTCCCGCAGGCGCTCGCGCTGGCCCGGGTCGGCGGGACGGTGGTCGAGCCGGGCGCCTTCGTCGACGTCGGCACGACCGCGGTGAACCCGAACGTGATCGTCACGAAGTCGCTGCGCGTGCTCGGAGTCGGCGGCGAGATCCTGCCCGCCTACGCGCAGGCACTCGAGCTGATGGAGACGACGCTCGACACGCTGCCGTGGCGACAGATCGTCTCGCACGTCCTGCCGCTCGAGCGGGCGCAGGAGGCGGTCGAGCTGTCGCAGACCGCCGCGGCGACGAAGGTCTGCCTGCGGCCGTAGGCGTTACAGAGGGAAGTGCTGCTCGGCCTTGGCGGCCTCGTAGGCCGTCCGCGCCGCCTGCACCTCGGTGACGTCCGAAACCTCGGCCACCGGGACGTCCCACCAGGTCTCGTACCCGGGGACTCCCTGGTACCGGTCGGTCTCGATGCGGATCACGACGGTGCCCGGGACCCCCTTCGCCTCCTCGAGCGCCGCGCGGAGCTCGGCGATCCCGTTCGGGCGGAGCACGGTCGCGCCGAGCGACTCCGCGTTGGCCGCCAGGTCGACGGGCAGGTACGCGGGCGAGGCGGTGTCGGGGTCGAGGCCCAGCGAGCCCTCGGTGCGGTAGCGGTACTGCGTCCCGAAGCCGTGCGAGCCGACCGACCGCGACAGCCCGCCGATCGACGCGTAGCCGCGGTTGTCGACCAGCACGATCGTCAGCTTCACGCCCTCCTGCACCGCCGTCACGATCTCCTGCGCCAGCATCAGGTACGAGCCGTCACCGACCAGCACGTAGACGTCGCGGTCCGGCGCGGCCAGCTTCGTGCCGAGCCCGCCGGCGATCTCGTACCCCATGCACGAGTAGCCGTACTCGACGTGATAGCTCCGCGCGTCGTGGTTGCGCCACAGCTTCGCCAGGTCGCCGGGCATCGAGCCGGCGGCGCAGATGAGCGTCGAGCTCGCACCCGCGGCTGCGTTGACGGCGCCGATCACCTCGCTCTGCGCCGGCAGCGGGCCGTGACCGAGCGAGAAGAGCCGGTCGGCCTCGGCATCCCACTCGCGGACGAGGCGCTCGGCCTCCTCGCGGTAGGCGCCCGCCGTCGACCAGCCCTCGAGCGCGGCCGAGAGCGCCTCGATCGCCTGCCGGGCGTCGGCGGTGACCGCGACCCCGCGCTTCGCGGAGTCGAACTCGGCGACGTTGATCGAGACGAAGGCGGCCTTCGGGAACGCCGAGTTCGACGCCGTCGTGAAGTCGCTCCAGCGGGTGCCGATCCCGATCACGAGGTCCGCCTCGCGCGCCAGGCGGTTGGCGGCCAGCGTCCCGGTCGCGCCGACCGCGCCCGCCAGGAGCGGCTGCCCGTGGGGCAGCGAGCCCCGGCCGGCCTGCGTCTCCGTCACCGGAATGCCCAGCGTCGCCGACAGGTGGGCGAGCGCGTCGGTCGCGTCGCTGTAGATCACGCCGCCGCCCGCGACGATCAGCGGCCGCTTCGCGGCACGGATCGCCGCGACGGCGCGGGCGAGCGCACCGGCGTCGGGCGCCGCCCGCGGGACGTGCCAGACGCGGCGGGCGAGGAACTCCTCGGGCCAGTCGAACGCCTCCGCCTGGACGTCCTGCGGGAGCGCGAGCGTCACCGCGCCCGTCTCGGCCGGCGAGGTCAGCACGCGCAGCGCCGCGAGCGCGGCGGGAATCAGCTGCTCGGGGCGCCACACCCGGTCGAAGTACCGGGAGACCGGCGCGAAGGCGTCGTTCACGGAGATGTCGCCGCGCCCCGGCTGCTCGAGCTGCTGCAGCACCGGGTCGGCGGGGTGGGTGGCGAAGACGTCGCCGGGGAGCAATAGCACCGGCAGCCGGTTGATCGTGGCGAGCGCCGCGCCCGTGACCATGTTGGTCGCCCCGGGGCCGATCGAGGTCGTGACCGCGAGTGTCCCGAGCCGGTTGCGCGCCCGGGCGTAGCCGACGGCGGCATGCACCATCGACTGCTCGTTCCGGCCCTGGTAGTAGGTGAGCAACTCCGGGTGCTGGTGGAGCGCCTGCCCGACGCCCGCCACGTTGCCGTGGCCGAAGATCCCGAAGCAGCCGCCGAAGAACGCGTGCTCCACCCCGTCGCGCTCCACGAACTGGGCGGCCAGGAACCGCACCAGCGCCTGGGCGGTCGTCAGACGAACCCGTGAGCCCGGCTCCACGGTCATGGGGCCGGGCTCACGGTGCGCTTCATCAGGCTCCGAACACCTCGTTGAAGGCGTCGAGATAGGCCTGCGCGTTCGACGACGGGCCCTTCAGCGTCATCCCGATCGGACGCTCGGGGTCGTTGTAGAAGAACTTGTCGGCGCGCTCCTTGTGCCCGCTGTTCACGAGCAGCTTGTAGGCCTTCTCGTTGAAGAGCGGCCGGCCGTTGGTGAGGAAGTTCTGCGCGATGTACGGGGCCTGCTCCAACGCGTTGATGAACTTCTCGAACGACGCCTGGTTCTTCGACTCCTTCAGCAGCATCTCGGCGTCCATCCAGCCGTAGAGCCCTTCCTTCGGGTCCGCGGACAGGATCGTCGGGCCGCCGGCGTCCTTGACGCGTGCGTCCGTGCCGAGGTTCTCGATCGTCAGCCACGCCGTGCCGTCGCCGAGCGCCCGCACGACCTCGGTGTTCTGCGAGACGAGCTTCAGCACGTTCGGCTTCAGCTGCTTCAGGAACGCCTTGGCCGACGCGATCTCGCCGGTCGTCATGCCGTACGGCTTCTTCGCGCCCGTCGCGAGCCCGGCCATCGCCATCAGGTCGGTCGGCTGGTTCTCGAGGACGATCTTCTTCTTGTACTTCGGATCGATCAGCGCGTGGTACGAGTCGGGCTTCGTGGTGACGTACTTCGGGTTGTAGTAGATCTGGAGGCTCGACCAGCCGAACGGGTACGCCATCTGCTGCGAGCCGGCCTTCCAGAACGGCACGCTCAGCGCCACCGAGTACAGCTGCTTCGCCACGGGGAACGACTTGATGTCGAAGGGCACGATCAGCCCTTCGTTGTAGAACTTCGTCACCCAGAGGGCGTCCTCCGAGGACATGTCCCAACCGCCGCCGCCGGCCTTCACCTTCACGTAGGAGTCCGAGTCGTCGCTGAACAGCT